>JAGTSG010000026.1 GCA_018261655.1 Pseudomonadota bacterium
GCATGCGCACCAGGCTCCTTGCCGCCGTCCTGCCCTGCCTCGTTCTCGCGACCGCCTGCGGCGGCGGCGACGGACCCTCTTCATCGCAACTGCCGGCGCTCGTCGTGAACAGCCTGGCGGACACCGCCACGCCGCCCGCCGGAACGGTCACGTTGCGTTCGGCCCTGGCCAGTGCCGCGTCCGGTCAACGCATCACTTTTGACGTCCAACTCGACGGCCGCACGATCGAACTCACGCAGGTCGACGCCGAACACACCGTCCTGAAGGGCGAGGTCATGGGCATGCGCGACGAGCCGAGCGGCCCGGTCTCGTACCTCGTCGGCTGGTTCGACCGTGACTACGGCCGCTCGGCCCTGTACGCGCGCAAGGACGTGGTGATCGATGCGTCGGGCTTGCCCTCCGGCCTCACCCTGCGCTGGGCCGGCGGAGACGAACCCGGCGCCCGGGTCCTGGCCGTCTACGGCGACCTGACGCTCACCCACGTCACGGTCACGGGAGGACGCAGCGTCGCCGCGGCCATCCCCGCGACCGGCACCTATCCCCAACCCTGGACCCTGGCCCGCGGCGGCGCCGTGGCCGTCTGGGGCGTGGCGCGGCTGCGGGACTGCCGGCTCCATGACAATGCGGTGGCTGGTGATTTCGAAGCTTCCCGGGATCGCGGGGCGTTCGGCGGCGCCGTGTACGCGGATCTCGTCGTCATGGAGGACTGCGTCGTCAGCGGCAACTCGGTGCTCGGGGGCGGGGCCGCCGGTGGCGGCGTCTATTCGGTCGGCGGCGCCGGGCAATCCGGCACCGCCTCGACCATCCAGCGGTCCGCGATCACCGGCAATCGGATCAGCGGCCTGTTCGTCTACGGCGGTGGTGTCTACTCCGACGGCGGCGGCATCGGCAACCGCAAGACGCTGGTCCTCACCAACAGCACCGTCGCCCGGAATCTCGCCGAGCCGGCGCCCGGACTGCCTCCCTTCCTGCTCGGCAGCGGCTACTGGCGCGGCGCCGGCGTCTACATGTCCAACGGCTTCCTGGAGATCCGCGCCTGCACGATCGTCGAGAACGAGGTCCACGGTGTGCCCCGCACCGACAGCCTCGGCCGGCGCAACCTCGCCGGCGGCATCGCGGCGACCATCGGCAATGCCCACGCAACGGAGCACCTGATCGTCGGCCGGTCGATCATCGCCGGGAACACGGTTACGCCAGTCGGCGGTACGCCGTACCAGCACGATGTCTTTACAGGCTCGCTGTTCTACTTCCGCAGCGCCGGGCACAACCGCATCGGCGTCATCGACTTCAGCCAGATACTGGTCCCGGTGGGTGAATGGGACTGGGAGTCGCTGAGCCGCAAGCACTACCCCCAGGTCGGCGACCAGCACGGCGTCGCCATCGCCGACGTGCTGGACCTGACGAACGGCATCAACTACGCCAGCGCGATCCTGTCGGCCGGCGTGGCCGCCGGGCAGCCCGCGGTCCTGCATTACCGACCACGAGGCAGCGCCCTCGCGCAGGCGCCTGCGTCCACGTACACCGTGCCGGAAACACTCGCCCAGTACCGCGTCGACTCCGGTGGCGACGACAACTTCCTCGAGATCGTGCTGGACCGCCTCGAGCGCCATCACTCGCTGCCAGGATTCGCAGCGAGCTTCACGGCCGACTTCGAGACCTTCCTGCAGACGGTGGACGCGGACGCTGCGACCGCGGGCGTGCAGCCCTACGAGGATCCGGCCGGCCGGCCCATCCTCACGCTGGCCGACACGCGCTTTTTCGGACCGGCGCAGACCTGGCCGAAGGAACTGGAGAATCACCCGTACATCGAGTTCTGGCACCGACTTGACGCGGCGCTTGCCAGCCATGCGATCCCGGGCATGGGCCCGGAGATCATGGGCGACGCGGCCTGGACCGCGCTGTTCAGCTCGGGGCCGCTGGCCGAGAACCCGCGCATCACGATCCGTGTGGACACGAGGCCCCAACTCAGCGTGACGCCACTGGCCATCGATCAGACTGGAGCGGCACGTTCGGCCGCCGGTCCGTCGGACATCGGAGCCATCGAAGCGCCGTGATGGCGCCGCGCGAAGAGCGCGTTTTGCACGGCCAGCCGCGCGCGAGTCGATGATCAATATTTCACGTTATGAAAGTATCATAAAGTATTGATTAATATGGTGGGCCGTGCAGGGGTCGAACCTGCGACCAACCGGTTAAAAGCCGGATGCTCTACCGCTGAGCTAACGGCCCGTGCTGAAGACGGGGCGGCCGATCGGATTCGGCCGGGGCCGCCATGATAACGCAGAAGCACGACTCGTCGCGGAAGTCCCGGCCGGTCAGAGATAGCGCGTCGGGTCGGGAACCCTGGCTGCGACGAACCCCGCGCGCCGGATCCGGCATGAATCGCAGCGCCCGCAGGCCCGGCCCTCCGCATCCGGCTGGTAGCAGGACACGGTGAGCGAATAGTCCACCCCGAGTTCGACGCCCCGCTGGATGATCTGCGCCTTGGTCATGTGGATCAGCGGCGCGTGGATGCGGAAGCGCTCCCCCGCGACGCCGGCCTTGGTGGCGACATTGGCGAGCCGCTCGAAGGCCTCGATGAACTCGGGCCGGCAGTCCGGGTAGCCGGAATAGTCCACGGCGTTCACGCCGATGAAGAGATCGCGGGCACCGATCACTTCCGCCCAGCCCAGCGCCAGCGCCAGAAACACGGTGTTGCGTGCGGGAACGTAGGTCACCGGGATGCCGCGGGTGGCCGTCTCGGGAACGCCGATGGTCGGATCGGTCAGCGCCGAGCCGCCGATGTGGCCCCAGTCGATGCCCATGACCCGATGCTCGGACACGCCGAGCGACTCCGCGACACGGTGCGCGGCCGCGAGCTCCGCCCGGTGGCGCTGCCCGTAGTCGAAGCTCACCGCGTGGCAGGCATAGCGCTGCTGCCGCGCGATCGCGAGCACCGTGGCGGAGTCGAGGCCGCCGGAGACCAGCACGACGGCGCTGCGGGAAGGGCCCGGCAGCTGGGTCACTCGGCTCATTTTCCGGGCACCCCGCCCCACAGGACCTTGTGCAGCTGCAGCTGGAAGCGGACCTGCAGGCGGTCGGCGAGGATCCAGTCGGCCAGGCTCGCGGGATCGAGCTGTCCTGCGCTCGGTGAGAACAGCACCTGGCAGCGCTGCGCGAGCCCGCGCCCGATCACCTGTGTACGCGCCCACTCGTAGTCGGCACGGTCGCAGATGACGAACTTCAGCTGGTCATGCGCCGTCAGCAGTCGTAGATTCTCGTAGCGATTGCGGGGCTCCTCGCCGGAGCCCGGCGTCTTGACGTCGACGACCCGCGCCACGCGCCGATCCACGCCGGCGATGTCGAGGGCGCCGCTGGTCTCGAGCGACACGGCGAACCCGGCGTCGCACAACTGCGCGAGTAGCGCGAGGCAGTTCTTCTGCGCCAGCGGCTCGCCCCCGGTCACGCAGACACGCGCCGTGCCGCTCGTGCGCGCCTCTTCGACCAGCGAGTCGATGGCACGCCACTCGCCGCCGTGGAACGCGTACTCGGTGTCGCAGTACCGGCACCGCAACGGGCAGCCGGTCAGGCGGATGAAGAAGGTCGGCCAGCCGGACGCATCCGCCTCGCCCTGCAGCGAGTAGAAGGTCTCGGTCACCCTGAGCCGCCCGGCTGCGTCGGGCGGGGGCGCAGCCGGCGCGCCAGCCGTCGCGCTCATGCCGCCTCAGCGGCCTTCCGCGGCCATGCGCGACAGGCGTGCCTCGGCATCCCTCGCTGCCGGCGAGCCCGGGAACTCCTCGACCACGCGCCGCAGCGCCGCGCGGGCTTCCGGGTAGCGCTTCAGCTCGTACTGGCAGTAGCCGGTCTTGAGCAGCGCGTCCGGCGCCTTGCGCGCCTGTGGAGAGTAGCCGAGCACCTTGCCGAAAGCGGCGAGCGCGGCCTCGTAGCTGCGCTCCACGTAGGAGACCTCACCGAGCCAGTACTGGGCATTGGAGGCCAGCTCGTGCTGCGGATGCTGCGCGAGGAACGCCTCGAACCCGGTGCGCGCTTCGAGGTACTTGCCCGCCTTGAGCAGGTCGAAGGCCGCCTGGTAGTCGGCGGCGGGATCTGCCGTCGCCGCCGCGGCCAGCAGGCTGGCGCGGTCCTCGACCGCCTTCAGGCGCTGGTCGAGATCGAGGTACTGCGCGCGTTGCTGGTCCCTGGCGCCCTGCAGCGCGAACTGCAGTTCCTCGAGGTCGCCGCGCAGCGAACGCAGCTCGGCATTCAGGACCTCGATCTGGCGCGACAACTCGAGCAGGCCCTGGTTGTCGGCCAGACGCTCCAGCTGCGCGACCCGCTGCTCGAGCTCGGCCCGGCTGGCCTGAGCCAGGGCGCTCGCCGGCACCACCCCGGCCATCACCGCCAGGACCAGGCCGCCGGCGAGGTTCAACCGCGACACGATCACCCGGCGTCGACGATTTCGACGCGCCGGTTCTTCGAGTACGCCGCCTCGTCAGGGCCCTCGATCGCCGGCCGCTCTTCGCCGTAGCTGACGGTGACGACCTGGCCTTCCGCGACGCCCTGCAGCAGCAACGCGCGGCGCACCGCCTGCGCGCGACGCTCGCCGAGCGCGACGTTGTACTCACGCGAGCCCCGCTCGTCGGTATGGCCCTCGAGCCGGACCCGCAATCCGGGACTGGCTGCGAGCCGGCGCGCCTGCGCAGCGACCAGCCCGGCATATTCCGGCCGGATCTCGCTGCTGTCATAGTCGAAGTAGACGATCCGGTCCGCGGCCGTTGCCGCCTCGCCGCCGGCGCCTTCGGCACCCGGCAGCGGCCGCGCCTCACCGACCCCCGCACCGGCGGCGCCCTCGGTGGCTGCGCCCTCGGTCTGCCCAGGCACAGCGCTGCCGGATTCGCCTTCCGGGGCAGTGGTCGGCTTCTTGGGACATCCTGCCAGCAGAACGACCGTGGCCAGGACCAGGATCAGGGGAAGGGAACGCATCGTGGAGGCTCCTAGGAGTAGTTCGGGCGTTTCGACCGCGCACTGGGGGCTTAGTTTACGACGGTCGGCTGCGTGTTGGGCCGCCTAGTTCAGGTAGGGCGACCAGGCCGGCTCGCGAACGTCGCCCTCGCCGGCGGCCAGGCGCTGCTGCACGCTCCCGTCCACGGACACGGTGGCCAGCACACCCTTGCGGCCGTCGCGGGTCGCGTAGATCAGCATCGCGCCATTGGGTGCAAAGCTCGGCGATTCATCCTGCCTGCCGGACGTCAGGACCCGCGATGTGCGCCGTGCCAGGTCCACGACCCCGATGCGATAAGCGCCGCGATCGAGCGTCACGACCGCCAGGATCTTGCCGTCCGCGGTCAGGCGCGGCCGCGCGTTGTAGCTGCCCTCGAAGGTCACGCGCTGCGCGCCGCCGCCTCCGGCCGGCACGCGATAGACCTGGGGCCCGCCGCCACGGTCGGACGTAAAGAACAGCTCCTTGCCGTCCGGGGACCAGGCCGGCTCGGTGTCGATGGCCGGCGAGTCCGTGAGGCGGGTCAGCTGCTGGGTGGCCAGCGTGAGCGTGTACACGTCGACGTTGCCGTCACGGCGCGACAGGGCAAGCGCCAGTTGCCGGCCGTCCGGTGAGAAGGCCGGCGCACCGTTGATGCCCGAGCGGGCGGAAACACGTACCCGCTGCCCGGACGCGAGGTCCTGCACGAAGATCGACGACAGGCCGCCCTCGAACGACACGTAGGCCAGGTTGCGGCCGTCGGGCGACCACGCCGGCGACATGAGCGGGTGCCCCGACTGCAGGACGACCCGCGGATGGGCGCCGTCCGAGTCGGCGACCAGGAGGCGGTAGCGGCGGGCCTGCCCGGAGCCGTCCACGGCGACATAGGCGATCCGGGTGGCGAAGGCGCCGGGGACGCCGAGGATCTTCTCGTAGACCGCATCCGAGGTCCGGTGGCTGGCCAGCTTCAGGGCCTCGCGACCGGCCGGGATCGCCTGCCCCAGCAGGCGCTGGCCGGTCAGCACGTTCACCAGTTCGTACTGGACCTCGAAGCGGCCATCCGGCAGCGGCACCAGCTTGCCGACGACCACGTAGTCCACCTTGAGCAGGCGCCAGTTGGCCGCGTCAATCTCGGACGCCGCATGCGGGAACTCCAGCAGGTCGGCGCGCGGCAGGGCCTTGAAGCGCCCGCTGCGCTCGAGGTCGGCCGCGACCGTCGCGGCCACGTCGAAGGGCGCGGCACCCGCCTGGGACCATTCGAATGGCACGATCGCAACCGGGATCGGATCCGTCACGCCTCGCGTGATCTGCACGGTCAGCTGCGCCGAGGCCGGCGTGAACGCCGCCAGCGCCAGCAGCAGGCCGGCGATCGCCAGGTTACGCGGGTCATTCATGTCGGTTCAGTCCTCCGGGACGAATTCGAAGACCAGGCTGCGCTCGAACAGCGCGGGATCGGCCGGCGTCGGCAGGGGCGACGAGCGGAGCACCGCGCTGATGATGGATTGTTTCACGGCCTCGTCGCCATTGCAGGACCCGAGCGAGGCCTCGACGACCTCGCCGCCCGGGATCTGCGTGACCCGCACGACGCACTTCAGCCCGGCCCTGGCGGACGCCGGACGGATCCAGTTGCGCTGGACCCGGGCCGTTATCTGCGCCACGTACTGCGCCTTCGCGCCGGATGAGACCGCCGCAGCGCGACGTTCCTCGTCCGCGAGCCGCGCCCGCAGGTCGGCCTCGCGCTGGGACCGGTCCCGGGCGTCCGCGTCAGCCTTGCGCCGGGCCGTGGCCTCGGCGTCGGCCTTCTTCTTCGCCTCGGCCTGTTCGCGCGCCTTGCGCTCGGCCGTCTCCTTGTCCGCCTTGCGCTTCGCTGCAGCCGTCGCTTCCGCCTTGCTGCGCTGCGCGGCCTCCGCCTTCCGCTTCGACTCCAGCTCGACCCGCTGCTGCTGCTCGACCCGTGCCCGCTCGGCGGCCGTGGCCTCCTCGGTTTCCTGCTGCTGGCGCTCGAGCCGGGCCTGCTCCTCGCGGTCCTGCCGCTCGCGCTCGCGCCGGGCGGCCGCCTCGCGGGTGCGCCGGTCGTCGATGCGCCGCTCCAGCGCCAGCGCCTCGATGACGGACTGGTCGATAACGACCGCCTCGATGGGCAAGGGCTGGACGACTTCCGGCTGCGTGAAGCGGGTGCCCAGCGCGAGCAGCGCGACGACGACGCCGTGCAGCGCCAGCGACCAGCCGTAGGGCCCGAGTGCGCGCGGGCTCATCGACGGCGCTCGAGGTCCTCGAGCGCCCGCACGGCCTTGGGGTCGGTGAGGAACCCGATCTTCTTCGCCCCGGCCTGCTGCAGGATCACCATGCCCTGCACCACCCTGCCGTACGGCACGCGTTCATCGGCCTTGACCAGTACCGGGGTCTCGGCGTCGCGCCTGAGCACGACCTCGACGCGCTGCCGGACGGTCGCTTCGTCAACCGCCTGGTCCTCGTTGCCGCCGACGTTGACGTAGTAGCGCCCTTCCCGGTCGACCGACAGCACCAGCGGCTCGCGGTTGCGCAGGTCCTCCGGCGTGATCGGACTGGCGTCCGCGTCCGGCAGCTCGACCTGCACTCCCTGCGTCAGCAACGGCGCCGTGACCATGAAGATGATCAGCAGCACGAGCATCACGTCGATGTAGGGCACGACGTTGATTTCGCCCATCAGCCGGCGCTTCCTGGGACCCGAGGCCACCTCAGCCGCTCCCCGGTCCGGAGTGCCGCTGCAGCAGCGCGGTGAACTCCTCCATGAAGGTGTCGTAGCGCAACTCGAGCCGGCTCACGCGGTCGGCGAAGCGGTTGTAGGCGATGACCGCCGGGATCGCGGCGAACAGGCCCATGGCCGTGGCGATCAGCGCCTCCGCGATGCCCGGCGCGACCATGGCGAGCGTCGCCTGCTGCACGTTCCCGAGTCCGTGGAAGGCGTTCATGATGCCCCACACCGTGCCGAACAGCCCCACGTAGGGGCTGGTGGAGCCGATGGTTGCGAGCGTGGCGAGGCTTTCCTCGAGCTGGTCGATCTCCTTGAGCTGCTCCACGTGCATCGCCCGCCGCACGCCCTCCATGAGTTGCCCGGGGGCCAGGCCCGTCTGGCCACGGACGCGCGTGAATTCGCTGAACCCGGCGTGAAAGATGCTCTCCATGCCGGTCGCTGCAGCACCGCGCGACTCGATGCTCTTGAAGAGCTTGCCGAGGTCGACGCCGGACCAGAACCAGGCCTCGAAGCGGTCGGCCTCCTGGCGTGCAGCGCCGATGAGCCTGCGCTTGCGGAAGATGATCGCCCAGGACAGCACCGAGGCGCCGGCCAGGAGCAGCATGACGAGCTGCACCACCAGGCTCGCCTGGAGCAGCAGGTCCACCACCGAGAGCTGTTCATTCACGCTTCAGTTCCTCGAGCAATACCGGCGGCAACGGTCGCGGCCTGAGCGAATCCGAGTCCAGACACGCGGCCCGGATCGTGGCGTCGGCCAGCAACACCAGGTCGGTGCTGCGCCGGATCTCCTGCCGGAAACTCACCGACGCGCCTTTCCAGGACTCCACCGTGGCGCTGACGTCGAGCAGGTCGTCGTACTTCGCCGGCTGCCGGTAACGCACCTGCGCTTCGACCACCGCGAACTGGATCCGTTCCTCGCTCGCCAGCGCGGCCTGGTCCATGCCCAGCGACCGCAGCCACTCGCTCCGGGCACGCTCCATGAACTTCAGGTAGTTCGCGTAGTAGACGACGCCCCCGGCGTCGGTGTCTTCCCAGTAAACGCGTACCGGCAGGTGGAACGACCGTCCCCGGGTCATCGGCTCACTCGCGGAACAGCGGCATGCTGCCGCCGCCCGGCTCGGCGGACGGCGCGGGCAGCCCGAAATGCAGGTAGGCCGTGCGGGTCGCGACCCGCCCGCGGGCGGTGCGCATCAGGAAACCCTGCTGGATGAGGAACGGCTCGATGACATCCTCGAGCGTGCCCCGCTCCTCGCCGATCGCCGCGGCCAGGCTCTCGATGCCGACCGGACCGCCGCCGAACTTCTCGATGATGGTCAGCAGCATCCTGCGGTCGAGGACGTCGAAGCCCTCGCGATCGACCTCCAGCATGTCGAGCGCCGCCTCGGCGACCTCCGCCGTGATGTGTCCCTGGGCGCGCACCTCGGCATAGTCGCGAACGCGCCGCAGCAGCCGGTTGGCGATGCGCGGCGTGCCGCGGGCGCGCTCGGCGATGCGCACCGACCCCGCTTCGTCGGCCGACAGGCCGAGGATGCCCGCGGCACGGCGCACGATGCCGGTGAGGTCCTCCACCGAGTAGAACTCGAGGCGCTGGACGATGCCGAACCGGTCGCGCAACGGGGACGTCAGCAGTCCCGCGCGCGTGGTGGCGCCGATCAGCGTGAAGGGCGGCAGGTCGAGCTTGATGGACCGGGCAGCGGGGCCCTCGCCGATCATGATGTCGAGCTGGTAGTCCTCCATCGCCGGGTAGAGGATCTCCTCGACCACGGGACTCAGCCGGTGGATCTCGTCCACGAACAGGACGTCGTTGGCCTGCAGGTTCGTCAGCATCGCGGCCAGGTCGCCCGGCCGCTCGAGGACCGGGCCCGAGGTCTGGCGGATGTTCACGCCCAGCTCATTGGCGACGATGATGGCCAGCGTGGTCTTGCCGAGGCCCGGCGGTCCGAAGATGAGCACGTGGTCGAGCGCCTCGCGGCGGCGGCGCGCGGCCTCGATGAAGATCTCCATCTGGGCCTTGACCGCGCGCTGCCCCACGTACTCGGTCAGGCGCCTGGGGCGCACGGCGCGATCGATGACCTCGTCCTCGCGCGAGGCGGCTGCATTCACGACCCGGTCCTGCTCGAGCATGGCGGCGTTCCGTTACTTGCTCACCGCGAGCTTCAGCGCCTCGCGAATGATGTCCTCGGTGGCGCTGCCCTCTGTCGCCACCTTCTTCAGGAGCTTCGTGACCTCGGCCGGACGGTAGCCGAGCGCGACCATCGCCGCGTAGGCCTCGGCAGCCGGCCCGGCCGCGGCGCCGGGCGTTGCCTGGCCGAAGGCCGGCATTTCGCCGAGCGCGCGGATCCGGTCGCGCATCTCGATCACCAGCCGCTCGGCGGTCTTGCGGCCGATGCCCGGGACGCGCACCAGCGACTCGACGTCCTGCGTTTCCACGCACACGGCAAAGGTGTCCACGTTCATGCCCGACAGCAGCGCGAGCCCGATCTTCGGACCGACGCCGGACACTCGCAGCAGGTCGCGGAACAGGCGGCGCTCGGACTCGGTGGCAAAGCCGTAGAGCAGGTGGGCGTCCTCGCGCACCACGAGATGCGTATGCAGGCGCACCTCCGCGCCGACCGCGGGCAGCGAGTAAAACGTCGACATGGGCGCCTCCAGCTCGTAGCCGACGCCCCCTACGTCCACCAGCAGCGCCGGCGGGTGCTTCTGGACCAGCACGCCTCGCAGGAAACCGATCACCTGAACCCCCCGGGCCGGCCGAGGCCGAGATGGTGGGAGTGGCAGAGCGCGATGGCCAGCGCATCGGCGGCGTCCGCACCGAGCCGCCCCTCCACCGCCAGCAGGGCCTTCACCATGTGCTGGACCTGGGACTTTTCGGCCGCGCCGGTGCCGGTCAGCGCCAGCTTGACCTCGCGCGGCGTGTACTCGTGCACGCTGGCTCCTCCCGTCGTCGCGGCGCACAGCGCCGCGCCGCGCGCCTGGCCGAGCTTCAGGGCGCTGTCCGGGTTGACGTGCATGAACACCCGCTCGATCGCCACCTCGGTCGGGGCGTAGGCCTGCACCAGTTCGCCGACGTGCCTGAAGATGACCTGCAGGCGTTCGGCGAGGACGCCGCGGCCGGCCCGGATGCTGCCGCTCGCCACGTAGGCGGCGCCCGTGGTCGAGACATCCACCACCCCGAAGCCGGTGATGACCGACCCGGGATCGAGGCCGAGGATCCGCGCCGGCCGTGCCGGCAGCGCGCGCAACGCGATGGCGCCGGACTGCAGTCGCAGTCCCCGCGACCGCCTGCCGCGCGTTGCCCGCATCAATTGTCGAGTCCCTGCACGCTTCCCGGCTTCCCCGCCCCGACGCGCCCCGTCGGCCGCGTCGCAAGGCTGTGATTCAAAGCGCGTATGATACCGGCAAACGCCGGGCTCCGGCACGCGCCCAGCGATGAAGACGACCACCCTCGACACCACCACCACGACACCCAGGATCGAGGCGGCGCGCGCCGCCGCCGAGGCCTTGCTGCGCCCGGACGAAGGCGCCGCCGCCGCGCTGGCGCGTGGCGCCGGCATCGCCGAGATCGTCCAGGCCCTGGAAGCGGACGAGGACACCGTCATCGGTGCCCTGATTGCGCCGGTCCTCGCGACCGGTGCGCTGACGGCCGAGGCGGCCAACCGTCAGTTCGGGCAGGCCGTGGCTCGTTTCGCCGGCGAGCTCCACGCCCTCGGGAACTTCCGGATCACCGACCGCTGGTCGCCCGACCGCAAGCTGTCCGCGGGCCAGGCCGAGGCCCTGCGCAAGATGCTCCTCGCGGTCATCAGCGACCCGCGGCTGGTGCTGGTGCGCCTGGCCGGGCAGCTCCACGACCTGCGCGCGGCGGGACAGCAGCCCGAGGCGGAGCGGCAGCGGCTCGCCTGGGAAACCCGCGAGGTCTACGCGCCGCTGGCGAGCCGGCTCGGGATCTGGCAGCTGAAGTGGGAACTCGAAGACCTGGCCTTCCGGTACCTCGAGCCCGCCGAGTACAAACTCGTCGCCCGCAAGCTCAACGAGCGTCGCGCCGACCGCGAGCGTTACATCGAGTCCTTCATGGCCGAGCTGGCGCGGATGCTGGACGAGGCCGGGATCCGGGCCGAGGTCACCGGTCGCCCGAAGCACATCCACAGCATCTGGCGGAAGATGCAGCGCAAGCTGCTGAGCTTCGAGCAGGTGCTCGACGTACGCGCCGTGCGGGTCCTGACCGGGTCGGTCGGCGACTGCTATGCGGCGCTCGGGCTGGTGCACGGCCGCTGGCCGTTCATCCCCGGCGAGTTCGACGACTACATCGCGACTCCGAAGGACAACGAGTACCGCTCGCTGCACACCGCGGTCCTCGGGCCCGGCCAGGTCCCGGTCGAGGTGCAGATCCGCACCCGGGAGATGCACGAGCATGCCGAGCTGGGAGTGGCCGCGCACTGGCGTTACAAGGAAGGCAGCGGGCGCGACGCCGCCTACGACCGCAAGATCCAGAGGCTGCGCGAACTGCTCGCCCCGGCTGCCGAGGGCGAGGCCGACCGCGACTTCCTCGATCGCGTGCGCGCGGACCTGTTCGAGGACAGGGTCTACGCGCTGACGCCCAGGGGCGACATCGTCGACCTGCCGGCCGGCGCCACGCCGCTCGACTACGCCTACCACGTGCACACCGATCTCGGGCACCGCTGCCGGGGCGCGCGCGTCAACGGCCGCATGGTGACCCTCGACTACAGGCTGTCGAACGGCGAGGCGGTCGAGATCATCACCGGCAAGCAGGCGCAGCCGAGCCGGGACTGGCTGATCGAGCAACTCGGGTTCCTCGCCTCGCCCCGCAGCCGCGCCAAGGTCCGCGCGTGGTTCAAGCGCCAGGACGAAGGCAAGAACCGCCACGAGGGGCGCGAGCTCTTCGAAAGGGAGCTCGGACGCCTCGGGCTGCAGAACGCCGTGCCCTTGCCCGAGCTGCTCGCCGAGCTCGGCCTGCCCGGTGCCGACGCCCTGTACCTGGCGCTCGGCGCCGGCGACCTCAACGTCGCGCAGGTCAGCGGTGCGATTCATCGCCGCCTGAAGCTCGGCGCGCCTGCCGCGGCCGCGTCGCCGCCCGCGGCGACCCGGCGGCGCAAGCCCTCGCCAGGACTCGACATCGAGGGCGTGGGCGACCTGGCCTCGACCTTCGCGCGCTGCTGCAACCCGGTGCCGCCGGAGCCGATCGCCGGCTACATCACCGTCGGTCGCGGCGTCACGATCCACCGCGAGGGCTGCCCCAGCCTGGAGCGCATGCGCCACCGGCAGCCCGAGCGCGTCCTGTCCGTCGCCTGGGGAAGCGCCGGCGAGCGCGGCTTCGAGGTGGACGTGCAGGTCCACGCCTACGACCGGCATGGGCTGGTGCGCGACGTCGGCGCGGTGCTGACCGAGGAAAAGATCAACATCATCCGCATGACGACGACGACCCACGCGGCGACCAACACGGCCGACATCCACGTCACGATCACGATCCGCGGCCTCGAGGAGCTGTCGCACCTCCTGACACGCCTCAAGTCCATCCGCAACGTCGTCAGCGCCCGGCGGCGACTGTGATCGTTAACAACGATCGCCGGGCGGTTTACCATCTGCGCGCCCCGGTGCCCCGGGGCGCAGGGAGGCACCGCTTGGCCTTGATGACCCGCATCACGACGGCCCTAGCCGGGGCGCTGCTCGCCACCGTGGCTACGGCACAGCTGCTCCCGGCCGCGACGACCGGGGAGACGCCCGCCGCCGGAGAAACTGCCGCGCCGCAGGCGATCCGGCCCGAGGACATTCCGGCACGTGCTTCGGCAAGCCGGATTGCGCTCGAGTCCATGCGGGCCCGGCTCGACGTCGTGGCGCGCCGCGACGACGGACAATTGGCCTACTTCGACGCCGCGCTGGCGCGTCTGCGACAGCAACCCGACTTCCACGAGATTGAGCGGCTCCCGCAGCCACGCATCGGCCCGCTGTCCCGCGAGGTGCGCTTCTACCAGCGCGAACTCGAGGCCGTCCAGGCCCAGGACATCGCCCGGGCCACGCGCCTGTCCGAGGACGCGGCGGAACTGGCCCGGATGCGCGCGCTGTGGGCTAACACGCTGCAGCAGGCGACGGACCAGCGGCTGGCGCAGCCGCTGGTGGATGAAGCCCGCAGGGTCCTCGACCAGGTCAACGAGGTGGCGTCCGCGCTCGACGCCCCGCTGTCGGGCGCGCTGGCGGCCCGCGATCGCGCCAGCCGCATCGAGGCTCAGCTCGAGTCCATCAGCCGCAAGCTGAACGAGGCCGCCCGCCGCGCCGACCAGCGGCTGCTGTCACGGGAGGTGGACCCCCTCTGGTCGCGCGAGTCCTACTCGCTGCTGCCTGAGCGGGATGCCACCGCGGTGCTCGCCCACGTACAGGACCAGACGGCCTACGCACGCGACTTCGCAGCGATGCGGCAGTCGGCGCTGGAGGGCTTCGCCATCCTGGCGCTGGTCGGCTACGCCGTCGTCGCCTGGCTGCGGCGCCGGCCACAGTGGTTTGCGGGCGTCCGCGAGGCCGGTGTGGTCGCCAGGCACCTGCTGGACCGGCCCTATGCGTCCTTCACGCTGATCCTGCTGACCGCCGCCCTGCTGGCCTCCGACTTCACGCCCACGATCCTCGTCGATCTGCTGGCGGCCGCCCTGTTCCTGGTGCTGCTGCGGCTGACGCCGAGACGCCTCGTCGCGGGGCGCAAGACCGTTCTCGTCGGGCTGGCCGCCCTGTTCGTGCTCGATCGCGCACGCCTCCTGATGCCCTATGAGTCGATGGCCTTCCGCCTCGACCTGCTCGTGGTCACGCTGGTGCTCGCGGCAGGGATCGCGTATTACGCGCTGGCGGCACGGCGCGGCAGGGTCGATGTGGATTCCTGGCTGTGGTTGTGGACCCGCTTCGCGCCGCTCCCCCTCGCCCTGCTGGCCGCTGCCCTGGCAGCGAACCTGCTCGGCAACGTGTCGCTCGCCGACCTGCTCGCCCGCGGCCTGCTGTCCTCCATCTTCGTCTCGGCCATGCTGTTCGCGGCGGCGCTCATCCTGGACAACTTCATCGTGCTGCTGACCCGGTCCCAGCCTGGACAGGCGCTGCGGATGGTGGCGCTCCGCGGCGACCAGATCGTCCGCTCGATGCAGCGGATCATCCGGCTCGTCGCGGTCGCGTTCTGGCTGCTCGCGACACTCACGGTGTTCAGGCTGTGGGAGCCGCTGGCCTCGAGGGTGAGCCAGCTTCTCGGCACATCATGGTCGCTCGGGCAGCTGGAGTTCACTCCCGGCGGCGTGCTGACCTTCGTCGTCGGCGTGTTCGTCGCCTTTTACCTGGCACGGATGATCCGCTTCCTGCTGAACGAGGAGCTGCTCGCCCGCGTGCCCTGGCCGACCGGCGCCAAGAGCACGACCGCGACGCTGGTCTACTACGGCGTGCTCTTCGCCGGCCTCATCCTGGCGTTCAGCGCCGCGGGCGTCCAGACCGGCCAGTTCGCGCTGGTATTAGGCGCGGTGGGCGTCGGCATCGGGTTCGGGCTGCAGAACGTCGTGAACAACTTCGTCTCCGGCCTGATCCTGATGTTCGAGCGCCCGGTGCAGCCGGGGGACATCATCGACGTCGACAGCCTGCAGGGGCGCGTGGTCGAGATCGGCTTGCGGGCGACACGGGTCCAGACCTGGGAGGGGGCCGAGGTCGTCGTGCCCAACGGCACGCTGCTGTCGGGCAACCTCGTCAACTGGACCCTGTCGGACAAGACGCGCCGGGTCGAGGTGGCGGTCGGCGTCGCCTACGGCAGCGACCTGCGCCGCGTGCTGGAGATCCTGATGGACGTCGCCGTGGCACAGCCGGACGCGCTGAAGGACCCGGCACCGGTCGTGCTGTTCATGGGCTTCGGCACGAGTTCGCTGGACTTCGTGATGCGTTTCTGGACCCGCGATGCGGCCAACGCGGGCGTGGCCCGCAGCGATGCCGGTGTCGCGGTGGCCGAGGCGCTGGCCGCCGCGGGCATCGCGATCCCGTTCCCGCAGCAGGACCTGCACCTGCGCAGCGTGACGCCCGAGGCGGCCGCGGCGTTGAAGACCTGAGAGGGATCAGACCCCGCCCTGTCCCCCGAGGCGGGGACGGAGCGGGGTCTGACCCCTCCTATTTGTTCAGGCAGTCGATCGCGCGCTTGTCGGCCGCGAGCGCGGCCTCGTGCAGGGCTTCCGACAGCGTCGGGTGCGCGTGGATCGTGCGCTGCAGGTCCTCGCTGCTGGCGGAGTACTCCATGGCCAGCACCGCCTCGGCGATCATCTCGCCGGCCATCGGGCCGATGATGTGCACGCCGAGGATCTCGTCATTGTCCACGGCCGCCACGACCTTGCAGAAGCCGGCCGTCGCTTCCATCGCGCGCGCCCGCCCGCTGGCTGCGAAGGGAAAGCTCCCGACCTTGTAGGCGCGCCCGCTGGCCTTGACCTGTTCTTCGGTCAGGCCGACCCAGGCGATTTCCGGCGCCGAGTAGATCACCGAGGGAATGACCTTGTAGTTGACCTCGGCATAGAGCCCGGCAATGGCGTCCGCCACGGCGACGCCTTCTTCCTTGCCCTTGTGGGCCAGCATGGGTCCGCGCACGCAGTCGCCCACCGCCCAGACACCTTTCGCACCGGTCCTGCAGTGCTCGTCCACCTGCACGAATCCACGCTCGTCGAGCGCCACGCCCGTTCCCTCGGCGAGCAGGTCCCGGGTGTAAGGACGCCGGCCGATGGCCACCACCAGCCGGTCCACGACCACGGGCTGCTCGCCCTTGGCGTCCGTGTAGGCAACCGTGACCTCGCCGCCGGCCACGCTCGCGCCGGTGACCTTCGCGCCGAGCCGGATGTCCAGGCCGAGCTTCCTGAAATGCCGCAGGGCCTCCTTCGAGACCTGGCCGTCGGCCATCGGCAGGAAATCCGGCAGGGCCTCCAGGACCACCACCTCGGCACCGAGGCGGCGCCAGACGCTGCCCAGTTCGAGGCCGATGACGCCGGCGCCGATGACGCCGAGCCGCTTCGGCACCGCGTCGAAGTCCAGCGCGCCCCATGAGTCCACGACGTGCCGGCCGTCGAAAGGCGCCGACTTCAGCTCCATCGGCTGCGACCCCGAGGCCAGGATCACGTGCTTCGCCTGCAGGGTCCGCTTCGCGCCGTCATGGGCGGTGAACTCGACCTTCAGGCCTGGCAGCAGCCTGCCGTGGCCCTGCAGGGGCGTGACGCCGGCCGACTTGAACAGCGCGAGGATGCCCTGCGTGCTCTGGCGGACGATCGCGGCCTTGCGCTTCTGCATGCCGGCGATGTCGACCTCGACCGTGCCGACGCTGATGCCGTGGGCCTTGAACTCGTGCTGCGCCCGGTGCACCAGCTCGGAGGACTCGAGCAGCGCCTTGGACGGGATGCACCCCGCATTGAGGCAGGTTCCGCCGAAGGCGTGGCTGCCGTCGCGGTTCTGCCACTCGTCGATGCAGGCGACCGACAGCTTGTTCTGCGCCGCACGGATGGCGGCCGGGTACCCCGCTGGGCCGCCGCCGATCACCACCACGTCGAACTGGTCTGACATGTCGCTCGTCCTCACACCTGCAGCAGAAGCCGCGCCGGGTCCTCGATGGCGTCCTTCACGGCCACCAGGAACTGGACCGCCTCGCGACCGTCGATGATCCGGTGGTCATAGGTCAGGGCCAGGTACATCATTGGCCGCACGACCACCTGTCCGTCCACGACCATCGGCCGCTGCTGGACCTTGTGCATCCCGAGAATGGCGCTCTGCGGCGCGTTGACGATCGGCGTCGACATCAGCGAGCCGAACACGCCGCCATTGGTGATCGAGAAAGTGCCGCCGGTGAGTTCCTCCAGGGTGATCGTCCCCTCCCGGGCGCGCTGCGCGTAGCCGGTGACCGCCTTCTCGATGTCCGCAAAGCCCATCGCGTCGGCGTCACGGAGGATCGGCACGACCAGCCCGCGGTCGGTCGACACGGCGACGCCGACGTCGAAGTACTCGTGGTAGACGATGTCGCTGCCCTCGACCGAGGCGTTGACGACCGGGAAGCGGCGCAGCGCCTCGACGCAGGCCTTGACGAAGAAGGACATGAAGCCGAGCCGCACGCCGTGCTTCTTCTCGAACGCGTCCTTGTAGCGCCCGCGCAGTTCGTTCAGCGCGTACATGTCCACCTCGTTGAAGGTCGTGAGCAACGCCTGCGTGGCCTGCGCCTCCACCAGCCGCTGGGCGATGCGCGTCCTGAGACGCGTCATCGGCACCCGCTGCTCGGTGCGTCCCGCCACCGCGACCGGGGCGGGCTTCGCCTCGGCGGCCGCCCGGGCCGGCGCCGGCGCTTCGGGCTTCGCGGACAGGTGCTGGACGACGTCACCCTTGGTGATCCGGCCGTCGCGCCCTGACCCGGCGATCCGGCCGGCGTCGAGCCTGTTCTCCTCGACCAGGCGACGCGCGGCAGGCGACAGCTTCGCCGCGCCTTCTTCGCCCTCGACGTCCCCGGCGGGAGGCGCGCCCGCCGGGGTCGCGGGCGCCGCGGCAGCAGCCGCCTCGCCTTCGGCGATGACGGCCAGGAGGGAGCCGCTGGTCACGGTCGTTCCGGTCTCCACCTTCAGCTCCATGATGACGCCGGCAGCCGGCGCGGGGACCTCGAGCACGACCTTGTCGGTCTCGAGATCCGCGAGGTTCTCGTCGCGACTGACGGCGTCGCCGGGCTTCTTGTGCCAGGCCACGAGCGTGGCGTCGGATACCGACTCCGGCAACTGGGGTACGCGGACTTCGACGGTCATGACGTTTTCCTGAGGGTGTGTGCTTTCAGGTAGGCGGTGTCGCGGTGCGTGATCTCCGTCGCCGACGAGCGCAGTGCGGCGCTCACGAGGTCACGCTGCTGTTCGACGTGCAGCTGGAAGATGCCGGCCGCTGGTGCGGCGGCGCCGGGGCGGCCGGCGTAGAGCAGTTCCTGGGCCGCGCCCATCTTCTCCTGCAGCCGGTGGCGGATCTGGTACCAGGCCCCCTGGTTCTGCGGCTCCTCCTGGCACCAGACGATCTCCCGCGCGGCGGCATAGCGATCCAGGATCGCGGAGTATTCGTCGGACGGGAACGGGTACAACTGCTCGATGCGCACGATGGCGACGTCGTCGAGGTGCTCGGCGCGGCGTTGCTCGAGCAGGTCGTAGTAGACCTTGCCGCTGCAGAAGACGATGCGCCGGACCCGCGCCGGCTCGATCGCGTCCACCTCGCCGATCACGCTGCCAAAGTGCCCGGCCGTCAGTTCCTCGAGCGTCGACGTGGCGAGCTTGTGGCGCAGCAGGCTCTTCGGGGTCATGACGACGAGCGGCTTGCGCAGGCCGCGCAGCATCTGCCGGCGCAGCATGTGGAACATCTGGGCCGGGGTCGACGGCACGCAGACCTGGATGTTCATCTCGGCCGACAGCTGCAGGAAGCGTTCCAGCCGCGCCGAGCTGTGCTCGGGGCCCTGTCCCTCGTAGCCGTGCGGCAGGAGCAGCGTCATGCCGGACACGCGACCCCACTTGGCCTCCCCCGAGGTGATGAACTGGTCGATGATCACCTGCGCGCCGTTCGCGAAATCGCCGAACTGGCCCTCCCAGATGATCAGGGTCTCCGGGTCGGTCGTCGAATAGCCGTACTCGAAACCCATCACCGCCTCCTCGGAGAGCACCGAGTCGATGACGGTGAAGCGCGGCTGGCCGTCGAACAACCGGGCGAGCGCGACGTGCCGCCGTCCGGACCCTTGGTCATGCAGCACGGCGTGGCGGTGGAAGAACGTGCCCCGCCCCGCGTCCTGGCCGCAGAGCCGGATCCCGTGCCCGTCCCTGAGCAGCGTCGCGTAGGCCAGCATCTCCGCCGCGCCCCAGTCGAGCGGCAACTCTCCCGCGTACATGCGGCGGCGGTCGTCGATGATGCGCGCGACGCGCGGATGCAGGGTGTAGTCCCCAGGCACCGAGGTCAGCGTCGTGCCGAGGTCGGCCAGGAGCGCGGGCGGCGCGGCGGTCTCCACGACCTCGGTCCAGTCCGCCTCGATGTGACGGCTCCAGTTCACCGTGAACTTGTTGCCGCTGGTCCCGACGAAGGCGCGCGCCTGCGGCAGCCCCTGGTCGAGCGCGTCGCGGTACCTCTGCACCAGCGCCGCGGTCGCGTCGGGCGTCACCAGCCCTTCCTTCACCAGCCGGTCGGCGTAGATCTGCCGCGCGGTCGGGTGCTTGCGTATGACCTGGTACATCAGCGGCTGCGTCGCCGCCGGCTCGTCCGCCTCGTTGTGCCCGTGGCGCCGGTAGCACACGAGGTCGATGACGACGTCCTTGTGGAAGCGCATGCGGTACTCGAGCGCGAGGCGCGCGACGAACACCACCGCCTCGGGGTCGTCGGCATTCACGTGGAGGATCGGTGCCTCGACCATCTTGGCCACGTCGCTGCAGTAAAGCGTCGAACGGGCGTCGCGTGGCTCGCTGGTGGTGAATCCCACCTGGTTGTTGACGATCAGGTGGATCGTCCCGCCGGTCGAGAAGAAGCGCGCCTGCGACAGCTGCAGGGTCTCCATGACGACGCCCTGCCCGGCGAAGGCGGCGTCGCCGTGGATGAGCACCGGCACCACGGTCCTGCCGACCGTGTCCGCACGGCGGTCCTGGCGCGCGCGGACCGACCCCTCGACCACCGGGTTGACCACCTCGAGGTGCGACGGGTTGAAGGCGAGCACGACATGCACGTTGTCGCGCGGCGTCCTCAGGTCGGCGGAGTACCCCTTGTGGTACTTCACGTCGCCCGAGCCCTTCAGCTTGGAAAAGTCGTAGCTGCCCTCGAACTCCGAGAACAGCGCCGCAGGCGCCTTGCCGAGGACGTTGACCAGCACGTTGAGGCGGCCGCGGTGGGCCATGCCGATCACGATTTCCTCGACCTCGCGCAGCCCGCACTGCTGGACCAGGTCGTCGAGCAGCGGGATGAGCGCGTCGCCGCCCTCCAGGGAGAAGCGTTTCTGCCCGACGTACTTGGTATGCAGGTAGCGTTCGAGGCCCTCGGCCGCGGTCAGCTGCCAGAGCAGGTTGTGCTTTTCCTCGGC
>JAGTSG010000075.1 GCA_018261655.1 Pseudomonadota bacterium
TTCTTCCACGGACCGCGCCTCGTGGGCACGGTCCAGGCTTTCGGCCGGGCGATGGCCTGGCAGACCAGGACCAACTAACATGCGGCGCCTGCCCGGACTGGACACCGGCCGGGTTAGCGGGGTGTGCTCACGGGGTGCCGCGCAATCGTCTGTGGCTGCGCCCCGGATCGAGGGACCGGCGCCAGCCTTCCGACGGGCGCCAACATTAGCAGTCGAGCATTCAGAAAATCAATACCTTAGGCAAACTTTATGTCCCGCCATGAAGCGCAGGCCGTGGCCGTCCGGCACCTCGAGGTCGGTGCCGGAGAGGACGGGCAGCGGATCGACAATTTCCTGATGCGGGTGCTCAAGGGCGTGCCGCGCAGCCACGTCTATCGCCTGTTGCGGAAGGGGGAAGTCCGGGTCAACGGCCGCCGCGCCCGGGCCGAGAAACGCCTCGAGGCAGGCGACGTCGTGCGCCTGCCGCCCGTCCGGATGGCTGCCGGCGAAGGCCCGCGGCGGGTCCCGGACGCGTTGCTGGCCGAGGTTCGCGCCGCCGTCATCCACGAGGACGATCGCATCCTCGCCCTCGACAAGCCCGCGGGGCTCGCGGCGCACGGCGGATCCGGCCTCGCGTTCGGGGCCATCGAGGTGCTGCGCGCAGATCGTCCCGGGGCCGAACTCGAGCTGGTGCACCGCCTCGACCGCGACACCAGCGGCGTCCTGGTGATCGCCAAGGACCGCGGTTCGCTGCGCATCCTGCATGCGCTGCTGCGCGAGGGGGCCGTCGACAAGTCGTACCTCGCACTGCTGCAGGGGAAGTGGACGCTGGGCCGCAAACGCATCGAGGCGCCGCTCATGACCCACCTGAAGCAGGGCGGCGAGCGGGTCGTGAAGGTCCACGCCGAAGGCAAGGCGGCCGCCAGCACCTTCAGACCCGTCGAGGCCTTCGGCGCGCGCGCGACGCTGGTCGAGGTGGAGATCCACACCGGACGGACGCACCAGATCCGCGTGCATGCGGCTTTCGCCGGTCATCCCGTCGCCGGCGACGACAAGTACGGTGACCGCGAGTTCAACGTCGCCCTGCGGGAACGCGGGCTCACGCGCATGTTCCTGCACGCGCACGCCATGGGATTCACCTGGCCGGACAGCGGCAGGAAGTGCCGGATCGTCGCGCCGCTGCCGGCGGACCTCAAGGGCGTGCTGGAGCGACTGAAGCAAAGGTGAGCGCGGCGCGTCGAGCGATGCCGCGGCTTCCAGCCGCCTGCTGCTCGCCGGCTACGGTTCGCGACGCAGCGGATCCAGGCCTGCCTCGCGCAGGGCCTGCGCCACCCAGATCAGGGGAAGGCCGATCAAGGCCGTCGGGTCGCCGCTCTCGATGCGGTCGAACAGGGCGATGCCGAGCCCCTCGCACTTGAAGCCCCCGGCGCAGTCGAAGGGACGCTCGAGCTCCACGTAGCGCCGCACCTCGGCAGCGGTCAGCCTGCGGAACTGCGCGCGGGTGACGTCCAGGTGCTCGGGGCGACGCCTCTCGCCCGCCCGGGCCAGGCACGCCGCCGTCAGGAACGCGACTTCCCGGCCGCTCGACGCCAGCAGCTGCGCTTCGCAGCGCGCTGCATCGAGGGGCTTGCCGAGGACCTCGCCGTCGCGGACCGCGACCTGGTCGGAGCCGATGACCCACGCGCCCGGGTGCCGCCGCGCCACGGCCTCGGCCTTGGCCCGTGCCAGCCGCGCCGCCCGGTCCGCCGCAGCTTCGCCCGGCAGCGGGGACTCGTCGACGCCAGGGGCCTCGGTCGCGAACGGTATCCCGAGGCGTCCGAGCAATCCGGCGCGGTAGCGCGAGGTGGAGGCGAGGATGAGCGTCGAGTGCATCCGGATTGAGCTTGGAAAAACAAGGATTTGCGCGTTGCAGGCCTTTGACAGCGACCCGCGCGGTCACTATCATACCGCGCCCATGTCAGCGTCCGGCCAGCATCGCGTGAACGTAGAGGTGCTGGCGGCCGACGAAGCGCGCCTGGTGCGGCGCTATGCGCTTGCCGGGTTCGTGCGGCTCGCGGACCTGCTGGAGTCGACCTCGGGCGAGGCAGCAGCCCGGTTCGCGTTTTCCCGTCTGGCCGAGGGGCTCGCGGGTTGCGAGCTCGAAGTGTCGGCGGTAGCACGGCTGAAATGCCAACGCTGCCTCGAGGCGTTCGAGCAGCCGCTGCATTCGATGACGCGGCTGGCGTTCGTCGGCAGCGAGGAAGACGCCGGCCGGGTGCCGCCCGGTTACGAAGCGATTCCTGCCGACGAGGGCAGGGTGGACCTCGGCGACCTTGTCGAGGACGAGTTGTTGTTGTCGTTGCCCGTCGTGGCCCTGCACGGCGAGGGAACCCAGTGTGCCGGGACCTCGCGGCAGGCTGGGCATGACGACCGCGTGGAGCCGCCGCCGGAAACCCATCGGCCCTTCGCGAAGTTACAGGACCTGTTGAAGCATTAGCACCGGAGAACGACCATGCCCGTCCAGAAAAGCCGCCGCACGCCGTCCACCCGTGGCATGCGCCGCGCGCATGACAAGCTGAAGACACCCGCGCTGTCCAAGGACCCGACCACTGGCGAGACGCACGCGCGCCATCGCATCAGCCGCGACGGCTACTATCGCGGCAAGAAGGTGATCGAGACCCCGGCGGACGACGCGGAAGCCTGATCCCGCGCCGGCCCGACCCGGGCCGGGACGAGAGCGGGCCGCGCGTCCGGCCCGCGAGCCTGGATCGACGGGGGTGGCGGGCATGATGTATTCGCGCATTGCGGGGACCGGCAGCTACCTGCCCGAGAAGGTGCTCACCAACGCCGATCTCGAGAAGCTCGTCGAGACCTCCGACGAGTGGATCCGAACGCGCACCGGCATCGAGCGGCGCCACATCGCGGCGCCCGAAGAGACGAGCTCTTCGCTCGCGGAACACGCGGCGCGCCGCGCGTTGCGCTCCGCCGGGCTGACGGTCGAGGACGTCGACTTCATCGTCGTCGGGACGACGACGCCCGACCTCATCTTCCCGAACACCGGGACGCTGCTGCAGCGCCGGCTCGGCGTCCATCACTGCCCGTCGTTCTCCCTCGAGACCGCCTGCAGCGGCTTCATGTACGCGCTCTCGGTCGCCGACAAGTACGTGCGGCTCGGCGAGGCGAAGTGCGCGCTGGTGGTGGGCGTCGAGTGCCTGAGCCGCATCGTCGACTGGACCGACCGCTCGACCTGCGTGCTGTTCGGCGACGGCGCCGGTGCGGTCGTGCTGACGCCCTCGGTCGAGCCCGGCATCATCGCCACGCACCTGCACTCGGACGGACGGTACAAGGACCTGCTGTATTACCCCTACGGCGTGTCCAGCGGCTTCGACAAGCTCAAGGCCGGCGCGCCCGCGGCCATCACCATGCAGGGCAACGACGTGTTCAAGGTCGCGGTCCGCACGCTGTCCCGCCTGGTCGACGAGACCCTGGCCAAGAACGGCATCGACAAGCACCAGATCGACTGGCTCGTTCCGCACCAGGCCAACCTGCGCATCATCCAGTCGGCGGCGGACAAGCTCGACATGCCGATGGAGAAAGTCATCGTCACCGTCCAGGACCACGGCAACACCTCGGCGGCCTCCATCCCCCTGGCGCTCGACACGGCCGTGCGTGACGGTCGCATCCGTCGCGGACAACTGCTGCTGATGGAGACCTTCGGCGGCGGGTTCACCTGGGGCTCGGCGCTGGTCCGCTTCTGAGGAACCCGGAGCGCTGTCCCGGGGTCAGAGACAGGGATGGCCAGGGCAGCGGATCGCGTGTCGTGAACTCGATGCAGGAAACGTCGCGGCGTGACTCGTGCTGGTTCGCCGGCGCCTTGCTGGCGATGGCCTCGTCGCTGGCGCAGGCCGACCAGTACCTGCTGACGCCCGAGACGGGCGACCTCGTCGGCGAGCCGCGCACCGCGGTGGCGCGGCATGAAGACACCCTCATCGACATCGCGCGCGAGCACAAGCTCGGCTACGACGAGATCGTCAACGCCAACCCCGGGGTGGATCCCTGGCTGCCCGGCGCCGGCGTCCGGATCGAACTTGCCAAGCACCGCGTGCTGCCGGATGCCGCGCGCCGCGGCATCGTCATCAACCTGCCCGAGCACCGGCTGTACTATTTCCCGCCCGCCCGGGCAGGCGAGCCCGCAGTGGTCCACAGCTATCCGGTCAGCATCGGCAAGATGGACTGGCGGACGCCGCTCGGCGCGACGAAGATCGTGCAGAAGGTGAAGGACCCGCCCTGGTATCCGCCCAAATCGGTGCGCGACGAGCATGCTGCCAAGGGCGACATCCTCCCGGCCGTGGTTCCGGCCGGGCCGGACAACCCCCTCGGCCGCTTTGCCATGCGGCTCGGCATCCCGGGCGGCGCCTATCTCATCCACGGCACCAACCGGCCCGCCGGCGTCGGCATGCAGGTGACGCACGGCTGCATGCGGCTCTACCCTGAGGACATCGAGGCGCTGTTCGGCATGGTGCCGGTCAACACTCCGGTCACCCTGGTCAACCAACCGTTCAAGGCCGGCTGGCAGGGCGGCCGGCTCTGGGTCGAGGTCCACCCGGCGCTCAAGGAAGACGTCGTCGAGCCGCCGAAGCTCACCGACCTCATGCGCCTCGTGGTCGCGGCCACGCGCGAGACCCTGGTCCCGGTCGACTGGGCGGCGGTCCAGCAGGCCTATGCGGAGTCACGCGGCATCCCGGTTCCCGTCACCGCGGCCGCGGAGCCGACGGTCGCCACGGCAGCCGGGGAGCGATCCGGGGAGATCCTCGACCCGTGACCGCGCTGCCTGCAGCATTCTGGCGGGCAGTGTGCCGCCTTTCGCCGCGGTTCCGAGCCAGGAACCGGGCCATGCGGACTCTCCGAGTGTCGCCGGAGCATCGGACTGGCCTAAACTACGGTACCCGGCGGTCGTGACCGGCCTGCCGTCGTTGTTGAAATACCTACCAAGTTCACTGGAGAACTCAAGATGAAGACATGGATGAAAGGCGCGGTCCTGGCAGCGCTGGTGGTTCCCGCCATGGCGATGGCCGAGGAAGCCAAGGGGCCGAGCTGCTTCGACATCAAGTACAGCCTCGATTTCCTGAATGCGTATCCGCAGGCCCCGTCGATCTGCGAGGAGGTCAAGGTGGTCGATGGTGTCAAGTACGCCCGGATGGACGCCACCGTGGTCAAGCAGGAGAAGGGCGTCACCACCGTGGCGTTCAAGGACGTCTTCGGCAACAAGCTGATGAACCTGTCGGTGGAGGCGGTCGAGGGCTCCATGGCGAATGTCGGTGGCAAGGAGGTCGCGTGGAAGGACCTCAAGGCGGGCGACAAGCTGTCCTTCTTCCTGCCGGAGCGCCGGCTCGATGTCGTCGGTCAGCCGGGACGCGGCAAGCCCGGTGCGCCGATCCTCTTCAAGGCCGTCGGCGAGTGAGCTGACCTGCATGGCAGCCGCCCCTCCTGGGCGATCGCTGCCTTGCGCCCGGCTGCGTCGCTGAAGCCCGGACTGGCAGCGGCGAGCAGCAAATACGGTCGTGCGGTGCGCCGCACGACCGTTTTCTTTTGGCCTGCGAACGGCTGGCGCGCAAAAAAAACCCCGCGACGCTGCCGTCGCGGGGCCGTACTTCAGACGAGTCGCAGTCGATTACTTCGACATCGACTTCTGGAACATGCGATCGATCTTCTCGTTGCTGCCGTCGCAGCACTGCTGGGCGGCCTGCGCAGCCGAGAGGGCCTGGTTCGCCGTGTTCTGGGCGGCAGTCGCGGTCTGCGACGCCGAAGCGGCCTGGCGGCTGGCAGCATCGATGGCGGACTTGTTGGCATCGATCTCGGCCTGCTGCTTGGCAACGGTGTTCTTCAGGCCGTTGACCTCGGCTTCCAGCGGCTTGAGGTCGGTGCAACCAGCACCCAGCGCGAGGACGGCGGCGGCAACGCCCACCTTCAGGATATTCGACATGGTTATTTCCCCTTGAGGCTAATTGGAACGTTTCAACCCGCTAGCGCGGACGCACCGGGGCCGGTGTTCCTTCCCGGCCGCGCGGCAAACAAGACGAATCATAGCCTAAATTGCGGGGTGGGCGAAAGCACGAACGCACTGTCGCCACCTGGCGACAGCGCGCTCACGCAGTGCGCCTTCGGAAATCACCTACGATTTCCCGGGCCGCGTTGCGGCCCGGGAGCCCGGTCACGCCGCCGCCCGGATGCGTTCCTGCGCTGCACATGTAGAGCCCGCGCAAGGGACCGCGATAGTCGGCGTGGCCGAGCATCGGGCGCGCGGAGAACAGCTGGTCGAGCCCGAGCGCCCCGTGCGAGATGTCCCCGCCGACGAGGCCGAGCTTGCGCTCGAGCCCGAGGGGCGACAGGACGGACCTCGCGATGACGCTGGCCCGGAAGTTGGGGGCGTAGCCATTGACCGTATCGATGACGAGGTCGGCCGCCTCGTCCTCCGCCTCGTTCCAGGACCGGCCGCCGGGCAGCTCCGGGGCGAAGTGCTGGCAGAACAGGCTGGCGACGTGGCCGCCGCGGGGAGCCAGGGAGTCGTCGAGCGTGCTCGGGATGAGGAGTTCGACGACCGGCTCGCGGGCCATGCCGCCGAGGCGCGCGTCGTGGTACGCGCGCTCGAGGTACCCGAGCGACGGGGCGAGCAGGATGCCGGCCGACAGCTGCGGTCCCGGGTCGGGCATGGCGCTGAACCTCGGCAGCTCGCTCAACGCGACGTTGATGCGGAAGCTTCCGGACGCGCAGCGCCAGCGCTGCATCCGCTCGCGAAACGCGGGATCGAGGTCGCCCGCGTCGATCAGCGACAGGTACAGCAGCTTCGGGTTGACGGCGGCGGCGACACTGCGCGCCACGACTTCCTCGCCGGAGTCCAGGCGGACACCCGTCACGCGCCCTCGTTCGACCAGCACGCGCGCGACTGCGGCGTCGCGCCGGATCGTCACGCCGAGCCGTCCGGCCTCGCGCGCCATGGCCTGCGTGATCGCGCCCATGCCGCCCACGGCGTGTCCCCACGCGCCCTTGCGCCCGTTGACCTCGCCGAAACAGTGATGCAGCAGCACATAGGCGCTGCCAGGCGCGTAGGGGCTGGCGAAGTTGCCGACCACGGCGTCGAAACCGTAGGCGCCCTTGATCGCGTCGGACTCGAACCAGGCGTCGAGCAGGTCGCCGGCGCTGCGCGTGAACAGCTCGTGCACGTCGCGCTGCTGCTCGAGCGTCATGCGCATCCAGGTGCGCGACAGCCGGAACAGCTTCGGCAGCTCGGCGAGGCCGCCGCCGGCGTTGGGCGGGGTGAGGAGGACGAGTTCGCGCAGGACCGTGACCACCTGCTCGAGCATCGCGGCGTAGGCCGGCAGGCGCCCGGCATCGCGGGCGGAGTGCGCGGCCAGCGAGCGTTGCGTTTCCGCCAGCGAGTTGCCGATGCAGAGGTGGCTGCCGTCCGGCCGCGGCGCGAAGTTGAGCATCGGCCGCTCGAGGATGCGCAGGCCGTGCTCGGCCAGGCGCAGGTCGCGGATGACCTGGGGATGCAGCAGGCTCACGGTGTAGGCGGCGAGGGAGTTGCGGAAGCCCGGGTGGAACTCCTCGGTGACGGCGGCGCCGCCGACGACGTCGCGCCGTTCGAGCACCGTCACGGAAAGCCCGGCGCGGGCGAGGTAGCAGGCGCAGGTCAGGCCATTGTGACCGGCGCCGATGACGAGGACGTCGGGGGTGGAGGAGCGGGGCATCGGGGGATTATGGGGTGGAAGTGGGGTCTGACCCCTCCGCTCCTATTGCCTTCCCCCGGCGCTGCCTGTATATATACCCAGTAGCTGTTCATCCATACAGGTGTCGCCATGTCGGACCTCACCCCGCGCCAGCGCCAGATCCTGCAGTTCATCGAGCAGTGCATCAGCGAGAGCGGCATGCCGCCCACCCGCGCCGAGATCGCCGGTGCGCTGGGGTTCCGCTCGGCCAACGCGGCGGAGGAGCACCTGCGCGCCCTGCAGCGCAAGGGCGCCATCGACCTCCTGCCCGGTGCTTCCCGCGGCATCGTCCTGAAGGACGTGCTGCGCGAGCAGATGGGCCTGCCGCTCATCGGCCGCGTCGCGGCCGGCCGCCCGATCCTTGCCGAGGAGCACATCGAGGCCCGCTACCAGATCGACCCCGACCTGTTCAGCCCGCGCCCGCACTACCTGCTGCGCGTCAGCGGCATGAGCATGCGCAACGTCGGCATCATGGACGGCGACCTGGTCGCGGTGCATCGCTCTCCCGACGTGCGCAACCGCCAGATCGTCGTGGCGCGCCTCGAGGACGAGGTCACCGTGAAGCGCTACCGGCAGGAGGGCACCGTGGTCTGGCTGCT
>JAGTSG010000110.1 GCA_018261655.1 Pseudomonadota bacterium
GCCGCCCGGCTTGCGCAGGCTCTCGGTGTCGGCCGGCAGCGCCATCGTGCCGCGCAGGTAGTGCAGCAGCTGGCCCGACTCGTTCTGCTCGACGACCAGTAAGCGGCTCACGCCCGCGAGCGCCGCGGCGAGCTGCTCGCGGGGCAGCGGCGCGAGAAGCCGGAGGGAGACCAGCCGGATCGCGGGGACCTCGTGCCGCAGCTGCGCGAGGGCCTCGCGCAGCGGGCCGGTGCACGACCCGAAGGTGACGACCGCGAGCTCGCCTTCGCCCTCGACGTCCGCCCACAGCGCGCCGTAGTCATGCGACTCGAGCTTGCGACGGCGCTTGGCCATCTGCGCGACGTGATCAGCTGCCTGTGACGAGGGCGTGCCGCGCTCGCCGTGCTCGAGCCCGTCCGCGGTGTAGGCGCCGCCGGGCGTGCCGGGAATCGCCATCGGTGACACGCCGGAGGGCGTCAGCGCATAGCGCCTGTAGCCTGCGACGCCTGCTTCGGCGCGCAGGCGCTCGCCGGCCAGCGGCGGGTCAGCCGGCCGGTCGATGGCGGCGCGGGCCTGGCCCAGGAACTGGTCGGACAGCACGATGGCGGGCGCCTGCAGCTGCTCGGTGAGCGTGACGGCCCAGTGCGTCGTCTGCAGGCAGTCGCCGACGCCGTTCGGGGCCAGCACCAGGTGCGGGGCATCTCCATGCAGGCCATGAAGCGCGATATTGAGGTCGCCCTGCTCGGACTTGGTCGGGATGCCGGTAGACGGGCCGACGCGCATCACGTCCACGACCACGACCGGTGTCTCGGCGGCGACCGCCAGGCCCAGTGATTCCATCATCAGCGCCAGCCCGGGACCGGAGGTGGCGGTCAGCGCGGGCACGCCGCCGAACGAGCCGCCGATGATCATGTTGATGGAGGCGAGCTCGTCCTCGGCCTGCACCAGCACGCCGCCGACCGAGGCCAGCGCGGGGCTCATCCACTCGAGCAGTTCCGTGGCGGGCGTGATCGGGTAGGCGGCGACGAAACGCACGCCGCCCTTGACGGCGCCGAGTCCGGCGGCCTCGTTGCCGGTGACGAGCCAGCGCGCGGAACCCGCCGGAGGCGGCGGCGCGAGCGCCAGGCGCGGGCCGGAGGGTAGCGCGGCCCGCCCGGCGGCCAGCGCCGCGAGGCTGGCTTCGAGCGCGGCCGGACGCTTGCCGAGCAGGCTTTCCGTCGCGCGGCGCAGCGCCTCCTCGGGCAGCCCCAGCAGCGCGGCCAGGTAACCGAGCAGCACCATGTTCGCCCGCCCCCCGGGGATGCCCTTGGCCATCTTGCCGAGCGGCAGCGGCTCGTAGCGAGCCCCCGATTGCACGAACACCGGCGGCGGGTCCCCGCAGTCCGGGTCACCGACGATCAGACCGTCGGCGGCCAGCGGGATCTCGGCGGCGAAGCGATGGATGTTCTCCCAGTCCACGCCGGCCAGGACCTGGAAGCGATCGTCCATGCACTCAACGGGGTGGCTGGCGATGCGGATCATCGCCGCCGCCTCGCCGCCGCGAATCTGCGGCCCGGAGGAACGCGTCATCAACGCGTAGTAGCCCGCGAAGGCGGCGGCCTCCAGCAGGATGTTGCCCGCGGTCATCACGCCCGCGCCGCCGCTGCCGGCGAGGGCAAGCGAGAGGCTGGGGCGCGGGCCGGCGAGGCCGGCAGTGTGGATGGCGTCGGGCAAGGAAAATTCCTCGAGGCTGCGCATTCTAGCTGCGCCGCGGCGAGGCGGGGCGTCGTGGCAAACCGGGAGGAAAGGGCGGCGGTCCCGGCTCCGTCTCCGCTGCGGAGGCGGAGGGGCACCGGGGGCGGGCCTGTCCCCATTCGGGAACAGGCCCGTACCCGGAACCTGCGATCGTCGGCCTAGAATCTCTGCCCGAACCTGAGGCCGAAGGTCCTCGGCATCACCGGCGTGATGTAGGTGCCCGAGACGCCGCACTTCGCTGCATCGCACTGCGCCCAGCGGTCGAGCTGCCCGCGCTCGTCGAAGGCGTTGTTGATGAACAGCTCGAGCGTATAGCCATCGCGCGCGATGCCGGTGGTGAAGTCGGCCACCGTGTAGGCCTCGATCTTGCCGAGGATCTCGCGCTGCTCGGTCCGGAGATCCGCCCAGCGGTCGCCGACGTAGGCGACGACGCCCTGCAGGTGCGCATCCCAGCCGCCGACCGCGAAGGTGTAGCGTGCCGACAGGTTGCCCTTGAACTCCGGCGTGACCGGCAGCTGCTGTCCGTCCGGGGCCCGCGGTTCCTGTGGGCACGGATCGAGGTCGTTGCCGTCCTCATCGAGTTCGCCGCAGTAAGGCTGTGTCAGCTTGGCGTCGATCCAGGCCGCGCCGCCGGCGAGCGTCAGCGCGTCGGTGGCCGCCCACTGCAGGTCGGCCTCGATGCCCTCGATCCGTGCGTTGGCGGCGTTGGCGATCTGCGTCAATGAGCTCTGGCCGAGGAAGGCGAACTGGAAGTCGTCCCACTCCTCGATGAACACGGCGCCGTTGAAGCGGATGGAGTTATCACTCCAGCTGGTTTTCCAGCCGATCTCGTAGTTCGTCAGATAATCGGCCTTGTAGGGCGGGAGGTCGCCACGTCGATTGACGCCGCCCGGCCTGAACCCCTCGGAGTAGGTCGCGTACACCAGCCGGTCCTCGTCGATGCGGTAGGTCACGTTGAATTTCGGGGTGTTGCCCGACTCCTTGACCGTCTTGTCCACATTGGTGCACGGCGCACCGTTGACCGGGTTGTCGACGTAATCCGGGTCGTAGTAAGGGTTCTCACCGTCGAAGAACTGGTTGAAGCATCGCGGCTCGCCGTACGCCGGGTAGAAGGGATTGGTCAGGCCGTAGCCGAAGAAGCCCTCCAGCGAGTTCTTCGACTCGAAGAAGCGGATGCCGCCGGTCACCGACAGCTTGTCGGTCAGGTCGTAGGTCAGTTCACCGAACGCCGCGTAATCCTTGTCCTTCCGGACCTGCTGGGTCAGCCACCAGGTGTCCGGCCAGCCCGTGACCCACAGCGACCCCGGCGGATCCACCACGGTATCGGGGCCGGCAAGGCC
>JAGTSG010000027.1 GCA_018261655.1 Pseudomonadota bacterium
GCGGCGCGCGCTGATCGAGCAGAAGCGCAAGGAATGGGCGCAGCGCGACAAGCAGGCGGACGCGTTCGCCGAGCAGAGCTACCCCGAGGGCGCGCAGCTCTGCACCAAGTGCAACACGGCCGCCGTCGTGATGATGGACGGCTGCATGACCTGCCTGTCCTGCGGCGAGTCCAAGTGCGGCTGACCGGGGGGCGGCCCCGCGCTCGCAGGAACTGATTCCATCTCACGCGCATGCCGGGTCCCCGCCCGGCAGCCCTGGACAGCAGGGTCGCGCGTGTGACTCCCAGGCGGCCCCGTGGGCCGCCTTTTTTTCGCGCTCGCGTTACACTTCGCCTCGATGAAACGGCACACGCGCTGCTCCCTGATGGCTATCCTCCCGGCCGCGGCGCTGCTCGCCGGCTGCGGCACGCTGCAGGCCTACGAGGGAAGCCGGTTGCCCGCAGGCGAGCGGGCGGTCGTGCATGCGGACCCGTCCGTATCGGCGGGCCTGCCGGTCGAGGTCATCCTGCGCAAGGTGGATGACCTCGAGGTGCCGGTCAGCAGGACGTCCGTGGAGCTGCGCCCCGGTCCGCATCGCTTCATCGTGGACTGCCGCGTGCGCGAGGCGGGGGTCGTCACCCGCTTCGTGGTCGACGCGGAGGTGGCGGCCGGCGGCTCGTACCGGCTGGTGGCGGACGCGACCGCGCGGGGCTGTCGCTCCGTGGAGTTGCAGTGATGCTGCGTCGCAAACGTGCGACGCGTCTCGGCGCACTTTTGGCGGCTGCGCCCTATAATGCGCGCCCATGAGCCTGCGGGTCCCTCTGCTAGCCCTGTTGCTCGCGTCGGTTGTCGTGTCGGCGCGGGCCGACCTGTTCACCAGCCCGGCGCAGTCCTTCGAGACCGCCGATCGCATCGTCCTGCGCAAGGGCGAGCGCCGGTTGTCCGTGTACCGCAACGGGCAGGAGATCAGGACCTACAAGGTCTCGCTCGGCCTGAGCCCGGTCGGCGACAAGGAGCGGGAGGGTGACTACCGCACGCCCGAGGGCAGCTACCTGCTGACCCGTCGAAACCCGGACAGCGACTTCTTCCTGTCCATCCAGGTTTCCTATCCCGACGCCCAGGACGTCGCGACGGCGCGCAGGAACGGCGTCCCGCCGGGCGGCGCGATCATGATCCACGGCCTTCCCAACATCATGCGACACGCGCGTGACCGCTACCTGTCGACGGACTGGACGGACGGCTGCATAGCCCTGTCCAACGAGGACATGCTCGAGATCTGGCTGCTGACACGGCCGGACACGCCGATCGAGATCACTCCGTGAACGACGCGTCGCTGCCCGAGCCGGCGAACGGCTCGCTGACCACCGTGGTGCATGCCCGGGTGGCGCCGAGGGGCGCCCTCGACATCCTCTCGCAGCAGGAAGTCGCCAAGCTGCTGGACCGCGGGCAGGGCGGCCTCTATCCGCTGTTCCGCCAGTGCGCGCTGGCGGTGCTCAACTGCGGCACCCAGCTCGACGACGCGCGGATGATCTTCGAGGCCTACAAGGACTTCGACCTGCGCATCGTGCGCCAGCCCTGGGGCATCAAGCTCGAGATGAAGCACGCGCCGGGCAGCGCCTTCGTGGACGGCGAGATGATCCGCGGCGTCCGCGAGCACCTGTTCGCGGTTTTGCGCGACATCGTCTACACGCACAATGAGGTGGTCCCGCGCTTCGACCTCGACGACGCCGAGGGCATCACCAACGCCATCTTCAGCATCCTGCGCAACGCGCGCGCGCTGGACGACAAGGGACGGCCCGACCTGGTCGTCTGCTGGGGCGGCCACTCGATACCCCGGCACGAGTACGAGTACACCAAGGAGGTCGGCTACGAGCTCGGCCTCCGCGGCCTCGACATCTGCACCGGCTGCGGACCGGGCGCCATGAAGGGCCCGATGAAGGGCGCCGCCATCGGGCATTCGAAGCAGCGCGTGCACGATGGCCGCTACGTCGGGCTGACCGAGCCCGGGATCATCGCCGCCGAGCCGCCCAACCCCATCGTCAACAAGCTGGTGATCCTGCCGGACATCGAGAAGCGCCTCGAGGCCTTTGTCCGCCTCGGCCACGGCATCGTCGTGTTCCCGGGCGGCGCGGGCACGGCGGAGGAGATCCTCTACCTGCTCGGCATCCTCCTGGACCCGGCCAACACCGACCAGCCGTTCCCGCTGGTCTTCACCGGCCCGAAGGAGAGCGCCGCCTACTTCGAGCAGCTGGACCGGTTCATCGCCGTCACGCTGGGCCCCGAGGCGCAGAAGCGCTACCGGATCATCGTCGGCGACGCGCCGGAGGCGGCGCGCGAGATGCGCCACGGCCTCGACGTGGTACGCCGCCGCCGCCGCCGGGCCGGCGACGCGTACAACTACAACTGGCTGCTCAGGGTGCCGGCGCAGTTCCAGCACCCGTTCGAGGTCACGCACGAGAGCATGTCCTCGCTGGTGCTGTCGCGCGACCTGCCGGTGCACGAGCTGGCGGCGAACCTGCGCCGCGCCTTCTCCGGCATCGTGGCCGGCAACGTGAAGGAGCACGGCATCCGGCAGATCGAGACCCACGGGCCGTTCAGCATCCACGGCGACGCGGACATCGGGCGGCCGCTCGACGAGCTGCTCCAGGCATTCGTGGCGCAGCGCCGCATGAAGCTGCTGGGCGAGTACAAGCCCTGCTACCGCATCGTCGCCTGACGGCGCGGTCCTGCGCCCGGCGCCGCCGGGCTGTGAACCAGTTCCTGTTTCCCCATGGCACGCGGGCGTAAGTTGCCCGGCAAGTGACTTGACAGGACTTTATCGCGTCATGGGCGACAGCAAGTTGTCCGGCCGGCCGAAGTCGACCGGTGGAGACCCGCCACTCATCTGGCCGGCACGGGGCCCCGCCCCGGACCGGCACGCCGCCATTTCGCGGCAGCTGATCACCTACTCCCACTACAAGTCATGGTCGGACCGCATGCGCCACGCCTGGCAGAAGGACGACGAGGCCGCGGCCGCCGAGGCCGCGCCGCCGACCCGCTGAGGTCGCCGCTCCGGCAGTCCACGGAAATGGAATTCGTCCTGCAGATCCTCGACGACTTCGACGACCTGCTCGCGGCGCTCCGCCTGCGGCTGCACTGGTTCCGCTGACCGCCCTCAGACGACCGCTTCTTCCGCGCCCGCCTCCTGCGTGCGGCCGCGGCTCTCGAGCCACGCGACCAGCGGCGCCCACTGCTCGACGTCCGGCAGCGAGCGTTCGGCCTGCATCTCGTGCAGCCCGACCCCGAGCTCGAAGGAACGGATGTAGTTCTGCGACTCCCTGAAGGTCGCCATGATCGGGATGTCGAGCGTCTCGAGGAAGCGCATCAGCGAGCGGAACACCAGCGTATTCGGCCGGACGCGGTTGGCGACGACCGCGATCCGTTCCTCGCGGCGCTTGATCCTGGCGGTGGTCAGCAGGTGCTCGATGCACCTCGCGCAGGCGTGGATGTCGATCTGCGATGGCAGCACCGGCACCACGATGGCATCGGCCTCGCGGGTGTACTCGTCGAAGCGCTGCGGCTCGATCGCGGCTGGCGTGTCGACGACGACCCGCGCGGTACCGGGCGGCAGGCGCAGCTGGAAGCTGCGGGTCATGCCGGGCTGGTTCCGGTACGCCGTCACGCCATGGATCGGGGCCAGGGTCAGCGGGCGGCTCTTCAGCCAGCGGCTGCTCGAGCCCTGCGGGTCGAAGTCCATCAACACCGTCGCCAGGCCCCGGGACGCATAGTACGCGGCGAGGTTGGTCGCGAGGGTGGTCTTGCCGGACCCGCCCTTGGGATTGAGGATCGTGATTCGCCGCATGGGTTCTTTGCTGTCCACCGGAGTCGGAGACTACGCTGCCGGGGGCCGGGCCCGCAACTTCGGGCGGCCGCAAGGCCTTGAAACCCAAGGAATCGGCCCCATCCCGCCGGGAGCGTGGCCGCCGCGAGGGACAGGCCCGGGCCGCGCCAGGACACCGACGGAGACCCGCACATGACGACCCATGCCGGCACCGAGACCCGCGGCTTCCAGGCCGAGGTCAAGCAGCTGCTGAAGCTGATGATCCATTCGCTCTACAGCCACCGCGAGATCTTCCTGCGCGAGCTGATCTCGAACGCCTCCGACGCCTGCGACAAGCTGCGATTCTCGTCCCTCGCGGACCCGGCCCTGCTCGCCGACGCGGGCCAGCTGGAGATCCGCATCGACTTCGACTCGAAGGCCCGCACGATCACGGTCACGGACACCGGCCTCGGCATGACCCGCGACGAAGCCGTCGAGCACCTCGGGACCATCGCCAAGTCGGGGACGGCGGAGTTCTTCTCCCGCCTGACGGGTGACGCGCAGAAGGACAGCCAGCTCATCGGCCAGTTCGGCGTCGGCTTCTACTCGTCGTTCATCGTCGCCGACCGCGTCGAGGTCCGCTCGCGCAAGGCCGGTCAGCCGGCCGCGACCGGCGTGCGCTGGACTTCGGAGGGCGCGGGCGAGTTCACCGTGGAGGACATCGAACGCGCCGAGCGCGGCACCAGCGTCGTGCTGCACCTGAAGGAGGACGCCGCCGAGTTCGCCGACGCGTTCCGCCTGCGGCAGCTGGTCCGCAGGTACTCCGACCACATCGCCTTCCCGGTGCTGCTGCGCCCGGACGGCGGGCAGGGAGAATACGACCGCGCGAACCAGGCGCAGGCGCTGTGGACCCGTCAGAAGCAGGACCTCAGCGACGACGAGTACCGGGAGTTCTACCGCCACGTCTCGCACGACCCGGGCGAGCCGCTCGCCTGGAGCCACCACCGAGTCGAGGGCCGGCGCGAGTACACGGCGCTGCTCTATGTCCCGTCCGCGGCGCCCTTCGACCTGTACAACCGCGACGCGCCGCGGGGGCTCAAGCTCTACGTCAGGCGCGTGTTCATCCTCGACGACGCCGAGCAGTTCCTGCCGCTCTACCTGCGCTTCGTGAAGGGCGTGGTGGACTCGGGCGACCTGCCGCTCAACGTCTCGCGCGAGCTGCTGCAGCAGGACCGCGAGGTCGAGGCGATCCGCGGCGCGATCACGCGCCGCGTGCTCGACCTGCTGGCGCAACTCGCCGAGAACGAGCCGGACAAGTACCGGAAGTTCTGGAAGGAGTTCGGCGCGGTGCTCAAGGAAGGGCTGGCCGAGGACGACGAGTGGATGGTCGGCTACCTCGGCGAGTACGAGGGCAAGCCGCTGAAGGACGCGGCCAAGGGCGCCCTGGGTCTCGAGGCCCTGGTCCCGGAGGGCGAGCGCAAGGCGGCGCAGCTGACCGCGTCGGCCCTCGAGCCACTGTGGCAGCGCATCGCGGGCCGCCTCGGCGACCGCGTCGCGGGTGTGCGCGCCAGCGAGCGGCTCACCGACTCGCCCTCCTGCCTGGTGCGCGAGGAGCACGACCTGGGACCGCAGCTCAGGCGCCTGCTCGAGGCGGCAGGCCAGTCGCTGCCGCCTTCGCGGGCCTGGCTCGAGCTCAACCCCTCGCATCCGCTGGTCCGGAGGCTGGACGCCCTGGCGGACGGGGACGAGTTCGACGACGTCGCGACGCTCCTGCATGAACAGGCCGTGCTGGCCGAGGGCGGCCAGCTGTCGGACCCGGCGGCCTTCGTGCGGCGCATCAACCGGCTGATCGGCGCGGCGAGCGCGCCGAGGATCGTCACGCCGGGAGCGGACTGACCGCCGGCCGGCGCCGTGGCCCTATAATCGGGTGCCGCCCGCGCGGGCGGCCCACCCGCACGGAGGGCCTGTCATGCCGGATCGCGTTCCGGACCGGGAAGCACTGAGGGCGCGCCTGACGCCGGAGCAGTTCCACGTGACCCAGGAGAAGGGCACGGAGCGGGCTTTCTCCGGCCGCTATTACGGCACGACCGACAAGGGCACCTACTCCTGCATCTGCTGCGGCCAGGAGCTGTTCTCCTCCGAGGCCAAGTACGATGCCGGCTGCGGCTGGCCGTCGTTCTGGCTGCCGCTGGCTGGCGACCGCGTCCGGACGCAGCGCGACCTGAGCCACGGCATGGTTCGCACCGAAGTGACCTGCTCCCGCTGCGGCGCCCACCTCGGCCACGTCTTCGACGACGGGCCGGAGCCGACCGGCCAGCGCTACTGCATGAATTCCGCGTCCCTCGAGTTCCGCAAGGAGGGTGAATGATGCCGCGCACGACCTGTGTGCTGATGGCGCTGGCCATGGTGTCGGCGCCGGCCTGGTCCCAGGACCGGGCGGGCGGCGCGGCATCCGGCACGAGCGAGTCCGCGACGGCGACGGCGCCGCCTCCTGTTCCCGTGGTGGAGGCGGGTCCGCAGCTACTGACCGAGGACCTGCGGCGGGGCATCGGCGAAGTCGCCCGGTCCGGCACCCAGCTGATCGTCCACTACACCGGGTGGCTGTACGAGCCCAATGCGCTCGGCTACCGGGGCAGGAAGTTCGACAGCTCGCGCGACCGCGGCCAGCCGTTCACCTTCAGGCTGGGCGAGGGGCGGGTGATCAGGGGCTGGGAGGCCGGCATCCTCGGGATGCAGGTGGGAGGCCTCAGGCGCCTCGTGATCCCGCCAGCGCTGGCCTACGGCAGCCGCGATATCGGCAACGGCCTGATCCCGCCGAATTCCACGCTGGTCTTCGAGGTCGAGCTACTGGGCGTCGAGTCGACGATCGTCACCGAGCAGTCGAAGTAAGCCGTTGCCCGCCGGGCGCCACCGATGAGCGCGCGACACCCCACCACCGAGCGGGTCTTCATCGACGGCCCGGCCGGGCCGATCGAGGCCCTCGCCGAATACCCGGCCGAGCCGCTGGCGGGCCTGGTCGCGGTCTGCTGCCATCCCCATCCGCTGTTCGGCGGGACGATGCAGAACAAGGTGGTCCACGCGCTCGCCCGCGCGGCGCTCGATTGCGGCGTGCCGGCCATCCGCTTCAATTTCCGGGGCGTGGGCGGCAGCCAGGGCGCCTACGACAACGGCGTCGGCGAGACCGACGACGCGCTCGCCGTTGCGCAGTGGGGCGAGGCGCACTTCGGCGCCCGCCGGACCTGGGCGCTGGGCTTCTCGTTCGGCAGCTTCGTCGCCTTCGGGCTGGCGAACTCTCACGGCGCCGCCCGGCTGGTGACGGTGGCGCCGCCGGTCCAGCGCTTCGACTTCGCGCAGCTGGCGGTGCCGCGGTGTCCCTGGCTCGTGGTGCAGGGCGACAACGACGAGCTGGTGAACCACGACTCCGTGCTGCAATGGACGCGGACCGTGGAGCCGGCGCCGCAGGTCGAGATCTTTCCGGGCGCGGACCATTTCTTCCACGGCCGCATCGCCGCGTTGCGGGAGGCGGTGGCGCGGTGGCTGGCAGAAAGGTGAGCGGGGCGGGGCGCCCCGCCAGGCCCCGGGCAACAAAAAGGGCGGCAAAAGCCGCCCTTTTCGCGTCGTATGAGGCCGACTATGGGTGGTTCAGCCCACCATCTCGTTGAGGTTCTTCAGCGCGCGGATGCGGACCTTCTTCGAGGCCGGCTTGGCCTTGATCATCATCTTCGCGCCGGTGAAGGGGTTCACGCCCTCACGAGCCTTGGTCGCGGGCTTCTTGACGACCCGCATCTTGCAAACGCCGGGCAGGGTGAACACGCCGGCGCCCTTCAGCGCCTTCTTCATCACACCGCCGAGGGAATCGAACACTGCCGAGACCTGCTTCTTCGGCAGGTCGGTCTGGTCGGCGATCGCAGCAATGATCTGCGACTTGGTCGGCGCCGCATTTTTCTTCGCCATTAGTCGTCTCCTGTGGGTTGGCATGGTGGGCTCGTTGCCCACCTCGTTGTATTCGGCGCGCACGATACCACGGAAAAAACCGCTGCATAAGAGGGCGCGGCGCATTTTTTGCCTGTTTTTTCCGTGTCGGCATCGGCCGGTGTCGAACCGGCGCGTGATCCCGGGCTCCAGCGGACACGCCGCCACTTCGTCGGGCGTCTCGGCCGCGGGCGCCGTCTCGTCGCGGAGTTCGAGCTGCCCGTCGATCTCGAGCACCGGATCGTCGAACGGTCGCGCCGCGACCGGCGGCGGCAGGCCACCGCCACCGCGGGCAGCGTGGATTCCAGGCACCCACGGCAGCCGGGGCCTCAGCGCGCCGCCTTGTCCCCTTGCGCAGGCGCCCCGGCAAGGCCGGCGAGGACGGGTGGCAGCGACTTTGCTCCGGACACCGCGACGAGCTTGTCGCGGCCGGTTTCGCCGCGCAGCAGGCGGACCTGGGCCGGCGCGACGCCGAACAGGCCGGCGATGAACCGGCGCAGGTGCTCGTTGGCCGCGCCGTCGACGGGAGGCGCCGTGATGCGGACCTTCAGGCGATCGCCGTGCAGGCCGGCCACTTCGTCACGCGACGCCCGCGGCTGGACGCGCAGGGCCAGCGTGATGCCGCCCTCGTCCTGCCTGATCCAGCCTGCCACGGGCGACAGGCCTACTGGATGAGGATCTTGAGGGCCTGCAGGCCGAGGATCACGACCAGCGGCGAGAAGTCGAGGCCGGACACCGGCGGCAGCAACCGCCGGACGGGCCTGAGCAGCGGCTCGCAGAACGAGGCCAGGAACCCGGCGGCGGGGCTGTACGTCCCCGGAGAGACCAGCGACAGCAGCGCGTAGACCACGATCGCCACCGTATAGAGCTGCAGCGTCGAGATGACCACCTGCTTCGTGCTCACCCACAGCAGCGAGGTAACGGGCATGAGGACCCCGGTGGACAGGGCGAACACGATGCCGACTGCCGCGAGCTGGACCACGAAGACGGCGACCAGCGAGGCCGTATCCACCTTGCCGAGCGGCGGGAGCACCTTCCGCAGCGGCAGGACCAGCCAGTTGGTCAGCTTGACGATCGCCTGGGAGAGCGGATTGCGGAAGTCGCCGCGCGACAGCTGCAGCAGCAGGCGCAGCAGGAAGGCATAGACCGCCAGCGACAGGACCGAGTCGACGATGAAGATCAGCGCGTCCATCGGCTCACTTGCCAGTCCCCCCGGCCAGCTGCCGGGAACGCAGCGTGGCAGCGTGCACGGCCCGGGCGAAGGTATCACGGATGCCGGCGCCTTCGAGGACGCCGAGCGCGGCGGCGGTGGTGCCGCCAGGCGAGGTGACCTGGTCGCGCAGGACTTCCGGCCGCTCGCCGCTCTCACGGGCCAGGCGCGCGGCGCCGAAGACGGTCTCGATGGCCAGCTTGCGGGCCACGTAGGCCGGACCGCTGCCCGAAACGGCCGTCACGGCATCGAGCAGCGATTCGTCCTCGACCCAGACGCATTCCCCGGCCGCGGAAAGGACGTCGGCGGCACGCCGGCGCAGGCCGGCCCCGAGGCCCGGCCCGCCGTGGATGGCCGTGATGCCGGCGCCGATCACGGCCGGCCGGTTCGGCATGCAGCGGATGACCGACGCCGCCGAGCCGAGCCAGGCGTGCAGGTCGCCGCTGCGGATGCCCGCGGCGATCGAGATCACCAGCGGCCCTGCCTCCTGCGCGAGCGGGGCGAGCGAGGTGGCGACGGCCTTCATCTGTTGCGGCTTCACGGCCAGCACCCAGGTCTCGGCACCCGTCGCGGCGGCGAGGTTGTCGTCGAGGACGTGGATGCCGTGGAAGCTGTCCCGCAGGTGATCCCGGGCGTCGGCCGAAGGGTCGGCGACGCGGATGCGACCGGCCGCCCAGCCGCGGCGCAACAGGCCGCCCACGAGCGCGCGCGCCATGTTGCCACCACCGATGAATGAGATTGTTTGACTGGTCATGGCACCCGGCCGGGTCTGGGCGCCCCGATTGTAGCGGTGCCGGCGCTCAGGGTCGCGGTCCGAAGATGGCCGTCCCGACCCGCACGTGGGTCGCGCCCTCGGCGATGGCGAGCTCGAAGTCCGCGCTCATGCCCATGGACAGGACGTCGAGCGCGTGCCCGCGCGCGTTCAGCGCGTCCCGCAGCCGCCGGAGCTCGGCGAACCAGTGGCGCTGCCGCGCAGGGTCTTCCTCGGCGGGCGGAATGCACATGAGGCCGCGCAGCCGAAGCCGGGGCAGGACGGCGACCTGCCCGGCGAGTGCCTCGAGCTCCTGTGGTTCGACGCCGGACTTCGACTCCTCGCCGCCGAGGCGGACCTGCAGGCAGACCTGCAGCGGCGGGGCGTGGTGCGGGCGCTGTTCGGACAGGCGCCTGGCAATCTTCTCGCGATCGACCGTGTGGACCCACTGGAAGCGTTCCGCGACATCGCGGGTCTTGTTGCCCTGCAGCGGGCCGATCAGGTGCCAGGTGACGCGCGGATCCGCGATCCCGTCGATCTTCGCCACCGCTTCCTGGACGTAGTTCTCACCAAGGTCGGTGAGGCCGGCCGCGATCGCCGCCTGGACGACGGCGGCCGGGTGGGTCTTGCTCACGCCGACCAGCGTGACCGAGACCGGATCCCGGCCCGCGGTGAGCGCCGCGGCTGTGATGCGGTCGCGGACGGCCTGCAGGTCGGCAGCCAGATTTTGCGGACGGGTTAACATATTGGAGGCGGCCATGCAGGGCTATACTCGCCCCGAACCAGCATTGCCGCCCCTGTGCAGGCCCGCGTGGACTGCCGCGACGGACCACCGGGGCCAGGGCTGGGCAGCGCAGCAAGCACGGCGCCAGGGAGTTTAAATGGCCGTCGATATCGCACAGCTCTTGGCCTTCGCAGTCAAGAACAACGCCTCCGACCTGCACCTGTCCGCGGGTGTGCCGCCCATGATCCGCGTGGACGGCGACATGAAGCGGGTCAACATGCCACCGCTGACGCACAAGGAAGTGCACAGCATGGTGTACGACATCATGAACGACAAGCAGCGGAAGGCCTACGAGGAGTTCTTCGAAACGGACTTCTCGTTCGAGGTGCCGAACCTCGCCCGGTCCTGGTGACCGGGCCGACCGGCTCCGGCAAGTCCACCACGCTCGCCGCGATGATCGACTACGTCAACGTCAACCGGCCCGACCACATCATCACGATCGAGGACCCGATCGAGTTCGTCCACGAGTCGAAGCGCAGCCTCGTCAACCAGCGCGAGGTCCACCGCGACACCCTGGGCTTCTCCGAGGCGCTGCGCTCCGCGCTGCGCGAGGACCCGGACGTCGTGCTGGTCGGCGAGATGCGCGACCTGGAGACGATCCGGCTGGCGCTGACGGCCGCCGAGACCGGCCACCTCGTGTACGGCACCCTGCACACCAGCTCGGCCGCGAAGACGGTGGACCGCATCGTGGACGTGTTCCCTGCCGCGGAGAAGGACATGGTCCGCGCCATGCTCTCGGAGTCGCTGCGCGCGGTCATCTCGCAGACGCTGCTGAAGCGCATCGGCGGCGGCCGCGTGGCGGCGCACGAGATCATGATCGCGACCCCCGCGATCCGGAACCTCATCCGCGAGAACAAGATCGCCCAGATGTACTCGTCCATCCAGACAGGCCAGGCGCAGGGCATGCAGACCCTGGACCAGTGCCTGCAGGAGATGGTGACGAAGGGCATGGTCTCGAAGGAAGAGGCGCGCTTCAAGGCGCAGAACAAGGACTCGATCTGACGGCCGTCAGGCCGCGGAGGGCGACATGGATCGCGACCAGGCAATCAAGCTCATGCAGGACCTCCTGCGCCGGATGATCGAGCGCAAGGGATCCGACCTGTTCATCACCGCGGGCTTCCCCCCGGCCATCAAGATCGACGGGGAGATCCGCCCGCAGTCGGACAAGCCGCTGTCGGCCGAGCAGGCGGCGACCATGGTCCGCGCCATCATGAACGACCGCCAGACCCGCGAGTTCGACGCCACCAAGGAGGCGAACTTCGCGATCGCCCCGCCGGGTATCGGTCGCTTCCGCTGCAGCGCCTTCATCCAGCAGGGCGCCACCGGCTGCGTGCTGCGCACGATCCAGTCGAAGATCCCGACCATCGAGGAGCTTGAGCTGCCGCCGATCCTCAAGGACATCGTGATGTCCAAGCGCGGCCTGGTGATCGTGGTCGGCGCCACCGGCTCCGGCAAGTCCACCACGCTGGCGTCGATGGTGGGCTACCGCAACGAGAAGACCCGCGGCCACATCGTGACCATCGAGGACCCGGTCGAGTACGTCCACCCGCACCGCGGCTGCGTGGTCACCCACCGCGAGGTCGGCGTGGACACCGACAGCTGGCACACGGCGCTGAAGAACACCCTGCGCCAGGCGCCCGACGTGATCATGATCGGCGAGATCCGCGACCGTGAGACGATGGAATACGGCATCCAGTTCGCCGAGACCGGCCACCTGGTGCTGGCGACGCTGCACGCCAACAGCTCCAACCAGGCGCTCGACCGCATCATCAACTTCTTCCCGGAGGAGAAGCGCGAGCAGCTGCTGATGGACCTGTCACTGAACATCCGCGCGATGGTGTCGCAGCGCCTGATCCCGCGCGAGAAGGCGGAGGGGCGCATCGCGGCGATGGAGATCATGCTGGGCACGCCGCTGATCTCCGACCTGATCTTCCGCGGCGAGGTCGCCAAGATCAAGGAAGTCATGTCGCGCTCCAACCGCCTCGGCATGAAGACCTTCGACCAGGCACTGTTCGACCTGTACGAGGCGCAGTACATCTCCTACGAGGAGGCGCTCAGGAACGCCGACTCGAAGAACGAGCTGCGGCTCCGCATCAAGCTCGAGAGCAAGCGCGAGGACCGCCTGCAGGCGGAGTCGTCCAGCACACTGAGGATCGTCGATGACTCAAACGAAGGCACAGTCTACTGAGCCGGCCGGCGAGCCCACACTGCTGGGCGACGGCGAGTCGGGCCGCGTCAACATCAAGCCGCTGCTGAAGCTGATGGCGGAGAAGAAGGCGTCCGACCTCTTCTTCACCTCCAACGCGCCGGTCAAGATCAAGATCGAGGGCATCATCTACCCGGTCAACAAGCAGGTGCTGACGCCGGAGGCGGTCAAGCAGATCGCGCTGGGGCTGATGACCGCGGACCAGCTCGAGCACTTCACCGAGGACCTCGAGGTCGACTTCGCGATCTCGGAGCCGGGCCTTGGCCGGTACCGCGCCGCGGTGTTCTACCAGCGCGGCTACCCGGCCATCGTGCTGCGCTACATCACGGCCGAGATGCCGACGCTCGAGGAGCTTCAGCTGCCCGAGGTGCTGACCGACCTCGCCATGATGAAGCGCGGGCTGGTGCTGATGGTAGGCGCCACCGGTTCCGGCAAGTCCACCACGCTGGCGGCGATGGTCAACCACCGCAACCTGAACACCTCGGAGCACATCCTCACCATCGAGGACCCGATCGAGTTCCTGCACGCCAACAAGAAGTCCATCGTCAACCAGCGCGAGGTCGGCCTCGACACCAGCAGCTTCGCCAACGCGCTGCGCGTGGCGATGCGCGCCGCGCCGGACGTGATCCTGATCGGCGAGATCCGCGACAGGACGACCATGGAGGCGGCGATCACGCTCGCCGGCACCGGCCACCTGGTGCTGTCGACGCTGCACGCCAACAACTGCGCCGAGACGCTGGACCGCATCATCAACATGTTCCCGCGCGACCAGCACGCGCAGATCAACCTGGACCTGTCCCAGTACCTGCGCGCGATCGTTTCGCAGCGCCTGGTCCGCGGCAAGAACGGCCGGCGCTGCGCCGCGGTCGAGGTGATGCTGAACACGCCCCACATCCAGGACCTGATCAAGAAGGGCGACGTCATCGGCGTCAAGGAAGCCATGCTCATCTCGAGCGAACTGGGCATCCAGAACTTCGACACCGCGCTGCTGAGGCTGTACAGGGCGGGCCGCATCGACATGGACGAGGCGCTGACGAACGCCGACTCGCGCACCAACCTCGAGGCGCGGATCAACTTCGGCTGACCGGGCCGGCCGGCGACGGCGGCTCCCTCCACGAGACCCCGGCCGCTGGCCGGGGTCTTCGCATCCGCCGGTGGAACCGGTGCCGGGCGGCGGTGACGATCGGGACCCAGGCGCCCGGCGCGCCGTTCCGGCCGGGACACGGACCTCCTCGCGGGCGTTCACCAGGTTTCATGACTCTTCACGAAATCTTGGGCGTTCTTTCAGGACGCACCGGGCTGCCGCCGTTACCCTGCAGACGCCGCAACAACGGGTGCCGCCCCGTTCCGCGACGACGCAGGCGAGGCGCGCCCGCAGACCCGGACCTGAATGCACTTGGGATTCAGGAGGTTGCCAGGTGATCAACCGGGGAGGAACAAATGACACGCGGGTGATTGTGGGCGCGCTGCGGAAGGCGCACCTTGGCCCGCACCACAGCCACGATGCAGCGACGGGGGGCGCCAGCCGGACGCCGCTGCCGCGGATTGCCGGACCAGACCAAGCAGCCAGGCGGGAAGCCTGAGGGGGGAATCATGAATCGACGCGTCTTGCGTGATGCCATCACGGACACGATAGCGAGGGCCCGTGCGGCGGCTCCGGTCGTAGCCGTGGCCTCGGCCCTGATGAGCCCCGCCGCGCTGGCGGCACCGGGGGACCTGGACCCGTCGTTCGGCGACGTAGGCCGGGCGTATGAGCTGCTGCAGCTGAATGGTCTCGCGTGGTCGGTCGAGGCGCAGGGTGACGACGAGGTCATCTTCGCCGGGGGCGATGCCTACGACAGCTACTATTACGATCACTACTATGTCTGGGGATTTGCGGATCGCCTGGCCGGCGATGGATCGCTTGACCCGACATTCACCGGGCTTAGTCTCACCGACACGCAGTTCCGGGATGTGGCCGTCGGCGCGGCAGGCGCCGTCGTCGTCGTGGGAAGCACCATCCTGCGGTCACCGGTGCCGGAGCGCATGGTGACGACGGTGCGGCGAGTGGATGCCAACGGCGTCCCCGACCCGACCTTCGGGGCCGCGGCCGACGGTGTCGTGCACCTGTTCAGCGACTCGGCCTGGTCCAGCGTGGCCAGTTCCGTGGTCCTCGAGCCTGACGGGCGCATCGTCGTGGCCGGCTTGCGGGAAGACCGGATGTTCGTCGCGCGCCTGCTGGCGGACGGCGCGCTCGACGGGACGTTCGCCGACGCCGGCGTCTTCACGGGTCCCGAAAACGTCCAGCATGTCCTGCCGAAGATCGTGCGCATGCCCAGCGGCGGGTATCGGGTCACCCGCAAGGGCGCTGACTGCCAGGTACTGGCGCTGACCGCGGGCGGCGTCGTGGACGCTTCCTTCGGTGCGTCGGGGCTGGCAGATCTCGGTTCGCCATCGACCTGCGCCGCCATCGCTGCCCTGGCCGATGACCGGCTGCTGGTGGCCGGAGAGCGCGGCTCGGAGGGATTTGCCATTCGCCTGCTCGGAAACGGCGCACAGGACGCGAGCTTCGAGGCCAGCGCCGTGACCGAGGCGATGGAGAAGGCCACGGCGCTCGGCGTGTCGGACACCGGGTCGATCGTCGTCGCCGGGCATGCCGAGGGAGAAGCGGCGGTGCTCGTCATGCAGCTGCAGGCGAACGGAGCGCTCGACCCGACGTTCGGCGACGACGGGACGACCCTGATCGACCTGCCGTCTGACTACGGATTGTGGCCGACGGTCCATGACATCGCGATGAGTGGCGACAGGGTCCTGCTGGCGGGCGGAGACCGGGGATATGGACAGTATGGACAGCCGTTCGTTGCACGGTTGCTGGGAGCCGGCGCCGCCGGCGGCCCGGGCGTGCTCAGCCTTCCGCCGCCATTTGAGGTTGCAGCGAGGGAGCAGGACGGGGAGGCGATCGTCAATGTGCGCAGGACGGGTGGCGGGACAGGCCCGGTGAGTGTCCTCGTACGAACCCGCCCGGCGACGTGGGGCCAGTTCGCCGTGGTGGGCGAGGACTACGCGGTGACCGAGACGAGGCTCACCTGGGGGGACGGCGATGTCGGTGACAAGCAGCTGGTCGTACCGCTGTTGCCGGACGCGCCGGGCGCGCCGGCCGAAGAGTACGAGGGATTCGAGGTCGAACTCTCGGATCCGCAGGGGGCTGCAGGTCTCGGAACGCGCAGGGCCCGGGTCACGATCTCCCCGGACGGTAATCCCGGCGGCCAGTTGTCGATCGAATATGCCAGCGTGCGCAACGTCTGGGAGTCGATCGGCACGGTGCGGGTCACCGTCTCGAGGAACTACTACACAACCGGCAATGTGTCGGTCACCGTGGGTGCCGCTCCGGGAACGGCGGTTGCCGGCGTTGACTACGCAGGGGATGCGGTGACCCTGACCTGGGCCGACGGCGAGAGTGACCAGAAGTTCGCGGACTTCACGATCATCGATGACACGGTGGTCGAGGAATCGGAAAATTTCTTCGTAGTGTTGTCCGCGCCAACCGGCGGGGCGATCCTGGGCGCGCAGTCAAAGATCTCCTTCAATATCGCCCGCAACGACCAGCCGCCGCCGCCGCCAGCGTCGTCGAAGTCGGGCGGTGGCGCGGTCGGGGTCCTGTCGCTGCTGCTGCTTGGCCTGGGCGAGATGCTGCGGCAAGTGTCGCGGTGGGCGGCCCGGCGCCGACGTCGGCCCGACGCAGTGGCCACCTGAGCCCGCGCAGCGGGCGGCAACAGTCCGGACATCCGCGGCGGCTTGACCCAGCGCAGGCCGCCGCGGACCGATCGACGGGGACTCCGGCTCGCGACCGCGCTCAGGCCGCGGCCGGGAACACGGCCTCGGCATCGAACACCGGCCCGTCCACGCAGACGCGCTTCATCGCCGGGCCCGACGGCGTCTGCACCAGTACCGTGCAGCCGGCGCAGCCGCCGACTGCGCAGGCCATGAACTCCTCGAGCGACACCTGGCAGGGTACGCCGAAGCGGCGCGCGACGTCGGCGCAGGCCCGCAGCATCGGCGTCGGCCCGCAGGCGAAGACCTCGACCTCGGCGAGCGCGTCGGGGGACAGCGAGCCGAGCCACTCCGTGGCGAGCTGCGTGACGTAGCCGTGGTAGCAGCCGGGATAGCCGGCCAGTGTCGCGAGCCGGCTCGGCACGCCCCAGCCGTCGAGCAGCGGCATGCAGGCGATGGCGCCGTCGGGCATGCCGGGCACCAGGATCGTCGAGGGCCGGGCGCGAAACGGGAACGGCACCTCCGAGCCCATCAGCACCAGCGGCCGCCAGGCGCCCGCGTGGTCGGCGGCGAGCGTCTCGGCGAGGAACACCATCGGCGGGATGCCGACGCCGCCGCCGACGAGCAGCGTCCGCGGCCGGCCGGCATGCGCGACGAAACCCTGGCCGATGGGCCCGAGCGTGGAGACTCGCTCCCCCGTGCGGCGCTCGGCGAGCGCCGCCAGGCCCTGGCCGACGACCTTGTACAGGATGTCGATCCAGCCCTCACGCGCGCTGGCCCGCATGATGGACAGCGGCCGGCGCATCGGTATCCGCGGGTCGCAGGTCAGGTGCACGAAGCTGCCGGGGGTGGCCGCCGCCGCGCACCGGGGCGCCTGCAGCCGGATCACGTGCTGGTCGGCCTCGTGGTGCTCGCAGGCGAGAATCTCCGCTTCCTCGACGAAGAGGGTGCCGCGGTGCGCCCTGGCCGGCGGGTCGCCCATCAGGAGCGCTTCCGGCGCGCTTCGGCGAGGTAGGACAGGACCGCCATCCGCGTGGCGACGCCGTTCGCGACCTGGCGGCGGATGACCGACTGCGGTCCGTCGGCCACGTCGGAGGCGATCTCGACGCCGCGGTTCATCGGCCCGGGGTGCATGACGATCGCCTCCGGTCGCGCGCGCCGCAGGCGTTCCGCGGTCAGCCCGTAGCGATCGAAGTAGCGGTCGGCATCGGGCACGCGCGCCTGTTCCATCCGCTCGTTCTGGATGCGCAGCATCATGACGACGTCGGCGTGGTCGATGCCTTCCTCGAGGGTCTCGAAGCGGTCAGCCCCGGCAAAGTCCTCCGCGGGCGGCATCAGCTCCTCGGGGCCGACCAGGCGCAGCTGGCCGACGCCCAGCGTCGTGAGCGCCCGCCAGGCCGAGCGCGCGACCCGCGAGTGCACGACGTCGCCGACGATCGCCACCACGAGGTCGCGGAACCCGCCCTTGAACTGGTGGATGGTGAGCGCGTCGAGCAGGCCCTGGGTGGGATGCGTCAGGTTGGCCTCGCCGCCCGACACGACGCTGACATGCGGGTCCACGTGCTCCGCGACGTACTGCGTCACGCCGGGCTGTGAATCGCGGATCACGAAGGTGTCCACGTGCATCGCCTGCAGCGTGTAGATCGTGTCGAGCATCGACTCGCCCTTCACCCTCGACGACAGCATCATGTCGAGGTTGACGACGTCGGCGCCGAGGCGCAGCGCGGCCAGCTCGAAGGACGTGCGCGTGCGTGTCGACGGCTCGGAGAACAGGTTGGCGACGGTGAATCCCTGCAGTTCCCTGCCGTGCAGGCGCAGGTCGCCCGGGCGGCCCGCGTAGTGCTGCGCCCGGTCCAGCAGCTCGCGCAGCAGGTCCGCGTCGAGCCCCTCCAGGGTGATCAGGTGCCTGAGGCCGCCGCGTTCGTCGAACTGTGAGAAGGGTTGCATGGAAGGTTGTTCCTCGCTGCCGGCTCCGTTCAGGCGCCGCGTCCGTCGAGCCATTGCCGCAGCAGCACGCGGGCGGCTTCCTTGTCCACGTCGTCGCGGCGGATGCGCCGGCCCAGCGTGCCCGACCGGCGCTGCTGGCGGAGGGCGTCCTCGGCCTCGCGCGAGGAGAGCCGCTCGTCCACCGTCACGACCTCGATGCCGAAGCGGGCCGAGAGGTCCGCGGCGAAGGCCTGCGCCAGCCCGGTCAGCTCGCCGGGACTGCCATCCATATTACAAGGAACCCCGACGACGGCGATGCCGGGCTCCCACGCATTGACACAGGCGGCGACCTCGTCCCAGTCCGGCCGCCCGCGCTCCGCGCGCAGCGTCGTGACGGGCTCCGCGGTGCAGGTGATGACGTTGCCGGCGGCGACGCCGATTCGTTTCAGGCCGTAGTCGAAGGCGAGGACGGTCGGCCGCCGCTGGCCCGCCACGACTCAGGCGCGGCCCGACAGGTGGCTGATGCGCGACAGGTCGACGCCGAGCAGGCGAGCCGCCGCGTTCCAGCGCTGCTCGAAGGGCACCGAGAACACGATGCTCTCGTCGCAGGGCGCCGTCAGCCAGGAGTTCTGCCTGACTTCGTCCTCCAGCTGGCCGGCGTCCCAGCCCGCGTAGCCGAGCGCCATGCTGGCCTCGCCCGGGCCCTCGCCGCGGGCCATGGACTCGAGGATGTCGCGCGAGGTGGTCACGTGCAGGGTGTCCGACACCTCGAGCGTCGAGTCCCAGGTCCTGCCGGTCGGGCGGTGCAGGACGAAGCCGCGATCGGGTTGCACCGGCCCGCCGCGCAGGACCGCGCGCTCGGCGAGCTTCGGGTCCTTGTTCGGCAGCGACAGCTGGTCGAGCACCTCGCCGAGGCGCATCTCGAGCGGCCGGTTGAGGACGATGCCGAGCGCGCCGCTCTCGGAGTGCTCGCACACCAGCGTGACCGTCTGCGAAAAGTTCGGGTCGGCCAGCGAGGGCATCGCGATCAGCAGCTGGTTGGTCAGGTAACGGTGATCGCTCATGGCCATAGTATCGGCGCGTGGATTCCCGGGGTCAAAGACGTCCCGGAGCGGCCCGCTCAGCGCGTCCCGGCGGGTACCTGGACCGACGAACCCGTGAGCTGCCCGCCCACGAACTGCCACTCGTAGGCGAAACGAAGCACGTCGTAGCGCGCCGCGAGGTCGCTGGCGAACGGCTCGAACGGCGCCGACAGGCGCAGGATCTCGATGGCGGCCTGGTCCAGCTCGGGGTGGCCGCTGGAGCGACGCACACGGATGTCCGCCAGCCGCCCGGACGCGTCCAGCGCGACCTCGACGACGGGGCTGCCCGTCATGCCGTGGCGACGCGCCTGGTTGGGGAAGTTGAGGGTGCCGACGCGTTCGACCTTGCGCCTCCAGGCGTCGAGGTACACGGCGACGCTGGATTCGCGCGTGCTCGGCGTGATCATCAGTTCGCGGCGGGCGGCGCCCTTGAGCCGCAGCTCCGCGTCGTCCTCGTCCGAGGGCAGGGTCGTCTCCGCGCCGGCGAGCAGCTGCCGCGGCACGTCCGCCGCCGGGGCTGCCGGCAGCTCGGCGTCGGCGGTGAACCGCGTGCGGGACGACGGGTCCGTGGACGTCACGACTTCGGACTCGCCGCCGGCCGGGCCACTTGCCGCATCCTGCAGGCTGCGTCCCTCGACCTCGCCCGGGTTGTCCACCGGCGCATTCGACAGCGACGGCATCTTCGAGCGCGAGGCGTCCTGCATGTTGCCGGCGCCCTGCTGGCTGCGCTGTGCCAGGTAGCGCGCCTCGTCGTTGCGTTCGCTCTCCGGCAGGGCATCGCTGACCAGCAGCACCTCGAGCGTCGGCACCGCGCTGTCGTCGCCCGCGCCGGGCGCGGAGAACGATACACCGAGGATCACGATCAGGTGGAACAGTCCGGCGAGCAGCAGCATGACCGACAGCCGGTCGTCGACCGAGGTCCGTTCGGTGGCGATGTCCGCGTCGGCCATGACCGGGATTATACGGGCCGGACTCTGCCTGGCACGGGCGCTCGTCGGGCGTGTCCCCGGCCCAATCGCGGCAGCTCGGCGCGGTCATCGGTCGGCGGCGGTACCCGGCACGGGCGCTCGTCGGGCGGGTCCCCGCTGCGCTCGCTCGGCTCCGCTTCGCTCCGCAAGCACAACTCGCTCGCTCCGGGGGACGCCGCCCTGTGCGCCCGTGCCCGGCGCGCATTGCCACCGTTCGGGCGCGGTCGAGGGAGGGCCGGTCCCCGGAGCGAGAGAGTTGGGATCGGCCCGAAGGGCCCGACCGAGCGCAGCGGGACCGGCCGACCGATGACCGCGCCCCAGTGACAGGACCCGCCCGACGATCGCCCGTTCCGGGTCAGTGCGCGCCGAGGCGTGCCAGGACCGTGTCGATGAAGCGCCCGGCGATGTCGAGCTTGAACTGCTTTTCCAGCTCCCGGACGCCGGTCGGGCTGGTCACGTTGATCTCGGTGACGAACCCGCCGATGACGTCGAGGCCGACGAACATCATGCCGCGTTCCTTCAGAACCGGCCCGATGCGCGAGCACAGCCAGCGGTCGCGGTCGTTGAGCGGCCGCCCGACGCCCTTCGCGCCCGCCGCCAGGTTGCCGCGGTTGTCGCCGGCCAGGGGAATCCGCGCCAGGGCATAGTCGACCGGCTCGCCGTCGATGAGCAGGATCCGGGAGTCGCCGGTCTGCACGATGTCGGGGATGTAGCGCTGCACGATCGCGTAGCGCTGGCCGTACTCGGTCAGCGTCTCGAACACGACGTTGGCGTTCTTGTCGCCGAGCTCGAGCACGAAGACGGAACGTCCGCCCATGCCGTACAGCGGCTTGCACACCACGCGCCCGTGCTCCGCCATGAACGCGGCCATGTCGGCCATGTCGCGGGTGATGAGGGTCGGAGCGCAGCAATCGGGGAACCAGGCGGTGAACACCTTCTCGTTCATGTCCCGCAGCCCCTGCGGCCGGTTCACCACCAGGGTGCCGGCCACCTCGGCCCGCTCCAGCAGATAGGTCGTATAGATGTACTCGGTGTCGAACGGCGGGTCCTTGCGCATCAGCACCGCGTCGACCGCGGACAGCGGGGTCGCCACGGCCTCGCCGAGGGTGAACCAGTCACGGAGGTCGTCGCGGACGGCCACCGGCCGCAGGCGGGCCGTCGCCGTGCCGTCCCTGACCCACAGGTCGCGCTGCTCGAAGCAGGAGATCTCCACGCCGCGGGCCTGGGCGGCGAGCATCATGGCCAGCGTCGTGTCCTTGGCCGGATTGATTGCGCGGATCGGGTCCATGAGCACGGCAATCCGTGGACGCTGGGCCATTTCGGGTCTCCGGACGGGGGCAATTTGTCGGAATGTGACGCGCATCGACCCCGCGAGGGGGGCACGACATAGTACACCTAAGCCCGGGTTGGACCGTCCGGCCGACGGGTGCCGTCGCGTGGCGGGCGGGGTGCCGATATGTTAAAAAGTTGCTGCTCCGGTGACAGGCCCTGGAGGCCCGGACAGGTGTGGCAGGCGATCACCCGGGCGGGATGCCCCCGGGGCCGGAGGTAATTGATGGAAAGCGCGGCCGCGGTCAGCACGGCAGCCCGACTTCAGGGGCTGAAGGTGCTCGTCATCGACGACAGCAAGACCATCCGCCGCACGGCGGAGACCCTGCTGTCCAAGGAGGGCTGTGAGGTCTTCACGGCGGTGGACGGCTTCGACGCCCTGTCGAAGATCGCCGACCACCAGCCCGACGTCGTCTTCGTGGACATCATGATGCCCCGGCTCGACGGCTACCAGACCTGCTCGCTGATCAAGCACAACAAGGTGTTCCGCTCCATACCCGTCATCATGTTGTCGAGCAAGGACGGCCTGTTCGACCGGGCCCGCGGCCGGATCGTCGGCTCGGAGCACTACCTGACCAAGCCCTTCACCCGCGACGAGCTGCTCTCCGCCATCGAGCAGCACGTGAGCCGGTGAAGACGGAAACGGGAGCAGGACATGGCGCTCATCCTGATCGTTGACGACTCGCCCACCGAGGTCTTCCAGATGCGGAAGGCGCTGGAGCAGGCGGGATTCCGCATCGAGGCCGCCGCCGACGGGGCGGAGGCCATCCGCAAGGCCCGGGAGATGCATCCCGACCTGATCCTCATGGACATCGTCATGCCCGGCATGGACGGCTTCCGTGCGACGCGTACGCTGTCCAACGACCCGGAGACGCGTTCCATCCCGGTGATCATGGTGACCAGCAAGGCCAACGAAAGCGACCGGGTGTGGGGCATGCGCCAGGGGGCGGTGGACTTTCTGGTGAAGCCGGTGACGCCGGCGCAGCTCCGGGAGAAGGCGCAGGCAGCGTTGCTGGCGAGCTGAGGAGATGCAGCCTGCAGCAAGCCTGAAGTCGCTCAGGGACCGGCCATTCGAGCTGCTGCTGGAGCTGGAGAGGCGGGCCAAGGCCGCGGCCGCCGGGGCGCGCGAGCCCGGTGCCGGGCAGGCCTGGATCGGGGTCGCGTTCCGGATGGGCGGCGAGACCTTCCTCGTGGCCCGCGACGAGGCGCGCGAGATCATGGGCGTGCCGGCGCCGCTGACCCGTGTACCCGGCTCGCGCGAGTGGATCCGCGGGCTCGCCAACGTCAGGGGCCAGCTGTTGCCGGTCATCGACCTCAAGCAGTACCTCGGCAGCGGCGCGACCCAGGCGGGCCGCAACACGCGGGTCGTGGTCGTCAACCACCGGGAAATTCCCGCGGGGTTGATCGTTGACGAAGTGCTGGGCTTTCGGCGTTTCAGCGAACAGGAATTTCACGGCGAACCACCGCCGACGATCATCCGCTGCGAGCGCTACCTGGCGGGATCCTTCCGGCGGGGCACCGAGGCATGGCCGGTGTTCAGCCTGAAGAAGCTGGTCGAGAGCCCGGCGTTCCTGCAGGGATCGACGTAGCACCGGGGCGGGATCAGGGGAAGCAAGTACATGGCGAGGAAGCAGGACAAGCAGGCCGCCCAGTCGCTGCCGGTGCTGATCGGCGGCGGTCTCGTGCTGCTCGCGCTGGCCGCCGCGTTGCTGGTCTTCTCCGGCCGCCTGCAGCAGCAGGAGCGGGACTACCAGCGGCACGTCGCCGAGCTGACCCGGATCACCGCCGCGATGCCAGCGCTGGCGCCCGCGGCGTCGGGCGGCGACGAGACTGCGCTCGCCCGGCTGGGCGAGTTGCGCGACTCGCTCGCCACGCTGCTCGACGAGGTCGACGCGGGACGGGCGTCCTTCGAGACGCTGTCGAGCCCGAGCGCTCGCCGGCTGGGTGACGATCCGGCGTGGCGCGCCCTGCTGGACGGGGCCGACGCGGTCCTGGCCGGACGGGCCACCGCCGCGGAACTCCGGACCTGGGCCGGCGAGGCCCGCACCGCGCTGGGTCGCGTGCTGGCGGCGACCGGCAATGCGGTCTCGGCGCCCGGCGGCGCCGCCGCGATCCGCTCACTTCCGCAGTTCGAGGCTGCGGCCCAGCGAGCGGGCGACGACCTCCAGGCGCTGGCATCGACGCCGGGCTCGATGTCCGAGGCAGCCGCCCGCATCGCGGAGAACTCCATGCAGCTTGGCCGCTTCCTCGCCGGCCTGGCCGGGGAGGACGACGGCGCCGGCGTGCCGCGCCTGACGGGCGAGGCCGCGTCGCGCCTGGCCGAGGCGCGCAGCGCCTTCGGCGCCTACGACGAGCGGCTGCGCGGCGCAATGGAGCGGGCCGAGAAGATGGCAGGCATCCAGCGGACCGGTGACGAGCTGGCCGCGGCCGCTGGTTCGGCCTATGACAAGCTGTCGCGCCCGGCGCACGCCGGCGAGGCGAGCGTCCTGGCCGGCCCCTATCCGGCGCTGGCGGCGGTGGCCCTGGCGATGGCGCTGCTGGCGGCTGCCCTTTTCGCCTGGTTGTCTGCGGCCGGCCTGCGGCGCCAGACGGAGCAGCAGGCGCGCCAGAGCCAGCGCAACCAGGAGGCGATCCTGCGCCTGCTGGACGAGATGTCGAGCCTCGCCGACGGCGACCTGACCGTGCAGGCGACGGTGACCGACGACATCACCGGCGCCATCGCGGACGCGATCAATTACGCCATCGAGGCCCTGCGCGAGCTGGTGCTGACCATCAACGACACGGCCGTGCAGCTGGACTCGGCCGCGCGGCAGACCCAGGCGGCCGCCGGCCACCTGGCCAAGGCCAGCGTGGCGCAGTCGCGGCAGGTGGCCGCGGCGACCGACGCCGTCGGCGCGATGGCGAGCTCGATCGAGGAAGTGTCCAGCAACTCCGAGCGCTGCTCGGACGTCGCGCGCCACGCCGTGGACGTATCGCACAAGGGCGCGGACGCCGTGCGCCGGACCATCGACGGCATGAACGCCATCCGCGAGAACATCCAGGTCACCTCCAAGCGCATCAAGCGCCTCGGCGAGAGCTCGCAGGAGATCGGCAACATCGTCGAGCTCATCAACGACATCGCCGAGCAGACCAACATCCTCGCGTTGAACGCCTCCATCCAGGCGTCGATGGCCGGCGAGGCAGGCCGCGGGTTTGCCGTGGTCGCCGACGAGGTCCAGCGCCTGGCCGAGCGCGCGGGCCATGCCACGCGGCAGATCGAGGTGCTGGTGCGCACCATCCAGAGCGACACCAATGAGGCCGTGGTGTCCATGGAGCGCACGACCACGGACGTGGTGGGCGGCGCCCTGCTGGCGGAGAACGCCGGCGCGGCGCTGGGCGAGATCGAGTCGGTCTCGAACCAGATCGCCCAGCTCGTGCAGAACATCTCCGGCAGCGCGCGGCAGCAGGCGGCGACGTCGGCGCACATCTCCCGGACCATGCAGGTGTTGCGCGAGATCAGCCAGCAGACCGCCGACAACACCAGTGCCACCTCGAGCGCGATCGGCCGGCTGGCCGACCTGTCGGCGCTGCTGCGCAAGTCGGTCACGGGGTTCCGCCTGCCGCAGGAGACGCCGAAGCCGGCCGCTCCTACCGGCAAGCGGGCGGTGGCCCGGCCCGCGGCTGCGCCAGCCCCGGTGCCCGAGCCGGAGCCCCCGGCGCGGCGCGCCGGAGCGGGAGGCTGACCGGGCGTGGCCGAGATGCAGGAAGCCAACGCACAGACGCTGCACGTCGTCGCGCGTGAGCTGAACTCGACGCTCGGCGACGCGCGGGCCGCGCTCGAGGCGTCGCTCGACCGGCCGGGAGACTCGGCGCCGCTCGAGCTGGTGTCCGATCTGCTGCGCCAGGCGCGCGGCGTGCTGCGCGTGGTCGAGGTCTACGGCGGCGCGCTGCTGGCCGAGGAAATGCAGCTGACGGCGCACTTCCTGGCGCGCGGCTGCGACGCGCGCCAGCAGGCGGAGGGGCTCGACGCGCTGATGCGCGCCGCGGTCCAGCTCCCGACCTACCTCGAGCGGGTATTCGGCGGCGGCCGCGACCTGGCGCTGGTGCTGCTGCCGCTGCTCAACGACCTGCGCGCCATCCGCGGCGCGTCCCTCCTGTCGGAAGGGACGCTGCTCTCGCTCAACCTGAAGTCCGAGCAGATGCCGCGCGGCCGGGAGACCGGATACGAGCACGCGGAGCTGACCGTGGCCCAGCTGGCGCGACGCCTGCGGCCGCGGTTCCAGGTGGCGCTGCTCGGCCTGATCCGCGGCGAGCACGGCGCGGCGCAGCTCGAGATCCTCGCCGACGTCGCCGAGCGGATCGAGGCCGCCGCGACGACCGGGCCGACGTTCCAGTTGTGGTGGGTCGTGGGCGCCGTGATCGAGGCGCTTCGCGCCAACGGCCTGCCGGAGAGCGCGTCGATCAAGCGCCTGCTCGGCCACGCGGACCGCGAGCTGCGCCGCCTTTACGAACTCGGCGAGCAGACGTACGCGGAGTCGCCGCCGTTCGACCTGTTGAACAACCTGCTCTTCTATGTCGCCCGGGCGACCACCGATGGCGCTCGCGTCGCGGCCGTGCGGTCCTCGTTCAGGCTCGCCGAGCTGCTGCCCGCCGACGAGACCGTGGAGCAGGAGCAGGAGTCGCTGTCCGGGCCCTCGGTCAAGCTGATGCACACGGTCGCGGCCGCCATCCGCGAGGACCTGACCCGGGTCAAGGACGCCCTCGACCTGTTCACCCGCAAGGGCGGCCAGCCGGAGGAACTCGGCCCGCAGGTCGAGATGCTGCGCAAGATCGGCGATACGCTGGCGGTGCTCGGCCTCGGCTCGCTTCGCGAGCACGTTCAGGCGGAACTCGGCCGGCTGTCGTCGCTGGTGGCGCGCAACATCCCGGCCGAGCGGGACACGCTGATCGGCATCGCTGCCGCCCTGATCAGCGTCGAGGACAGCCTCGACGACGCGCTCGTGCAGCTGATCATGCCGCCCGGTGCGCCGCTCGCCGGCGTCATCCAGGACCCGGAATTCCGCCAGGTAGCCGAGGCCGTGCTGCGCGAGTGCAGCGTCAACCTGGCGCGGATCAAGGAGCTGGTGGCCCAGGCACTCGAACCGGGATCCGACGTCGTCGGCATGGACGCGGTGACGCCGCTGGCCCGCGGCGTGACCGCCGGGTTGCTCATGCTCGGCAAGACCCGCGCGATGGACATCATGGATCGCACCTGCCGGCTCATGGTGGGCCTGCTGCGGCCGGGGGCAGGGCGCCCCCCGCAGCGGGTGGTCGACCGGCTGGCCGATGCGCTCGTCGGGATCGAGTACTACATGGAGACGCTGCAGGCGGGCCGCGGCGATCCCTGGTACATGCTGGACAACGCCGAGCGCTGCCTCGCATTCGTGGAGGCACGGGCAGCGGGACCGGCCGAAGCAGCGGCCCCGGCCGCCCCCGAGGAGGCGCCGGCGGGGCCTGAAGCGGGCGCGGCACCGGAATTTGCGGCGACGGTGCCCGAAGGGATTCCGCCGGTCGAGCGTACGCTCGTCATCGAGCGTCCGGCCGACCTCGCCCGGCTGGCGTTGCCAGACGGCTGGCGCGAGACGGTCCCGGCCGGGGCGCTCGTGGCCGAGCCGGCGTCCGAGGAGCGTCCGGCAGAGGTCCCGGCCGCGGCAGCGGCTGCGCCAGGGCCTGCGGCGCCCGTGGAACGGCCGGCGATGGCCGCCGACCACCTCGATACCGAGCTGCTCGACATCTTCATCGAGGAGGCGCGCGAGGAAATCGACGTCATCGGCCGCCTGTTCCCGCTCTGGCAGGAGAATTCATCCGATCGCGAGTCGCTCATCCGCGTGCGGCGCGCGTTCCACACGCTGAAGGGCAGTGGTCGCATGGTGGGGGCGATGGCGCTGGGCGAGTTCGCCTGGTCCCTCGAGAACCTGCTGAACCGGGTGATCGACGGCACTCGCGAACGCTCGCCCGACGTCGTGGCCACGGTGCGCGAGGCGGTGGCCGCGATGCCGCGCCTGGTGGATGCGGTCGAGCGGCGCGAGGCATTGCCGCCCGGCACCGAGGCCTTCATCGCGCGCATCCATGCCGTCGCGGCCGGAGAGGAAGCGCCGGCCGAGCCGGTGCGGGCGCCGGTGGAACAGGCCCCGGCCTACGAGCCCACGGTGATGATCGCCACGCTCGACGAGGCGACCATGGCGCGGATGCTGCAGGGCGTTCCGCCCGTGACGATCCGCGGGGCCGTCCCGGAGGAAGTCCCTCCGGTGGCCGAGCCGGAGGAGTCGCCGGCCGCCGCCGCCGTCGAGCCCGTGCCGCCCGAGGCGGGGGCCGTTGCTGAGGCCGGGGCGCCCGAGGCGGGGGCCGTCGCAGAGGCCGGGGCGCCCGGCGAAGCGGCTGCCGTCGAGGAGGAACTGCCCGAGCCGGCGATGGAACTCGAGCCCGAGCCCTTTGCGGCCATGGACCCGTCGCTGCAGGACATCTTCCGCAAGGAAGTGCAGACACACCTCGAAGTGTTCCGCGACTACCTGCGCAAGTCGTGGGTCACGCTCGGGCCGCACTACGTCACCGAGGACCTCTATCGTGCCTGCCACACCCTGCGCGGTGCCTCGCGCACGGCGGAGTCGGAGGAGTGCATCCGCCTCTCCGATCCCCTGCACCGGTGGCTGCGCCGGCTGTTCGATGCCGACCGGCCCTTCGACGACGAAGGGCTGGCGATGCTTGCCGACGCGGTGGTGGCCTTCGAGGACATCGTGGAGAGCACCGTCTCCCGGCCGGCGCCGCCGGCCGGCCTCGCCGATGTCATCGGCAGGATTGTGGCGATCGACCTCGCGCTCGAGCAGTTGATCGCCCGCGAAAAGGCGGAACCGCCACCGTCCGTCGAACCCGCCGTGCCGGAGGAACCGCCGGCGGCCACGGCCGCCGAGGTGCCGGCCGAGGCACCGTTCGACATCGAGCACCTCATCCCGGAGATCGCGGTCGAACCCGAAAGCCTGGGCGCGGCCCCGGGCGCGGGCTACGAGCGACTGCTCCCGGCACAGCCGGGCGAAGGCAGCGTCGCGGGCGAGGTCCCCTACCTGTCGCCACCGGAGCCGGCGGAGACAGGCGTCGAGGAGCAGGTGGCCTCCGCCGAACCGGGCGCGGCGCCGGGGCCGGAGGAAGCACAGCCCGTTCCCGTGCTGCCCCTGCCCTCGGTGATCGAGGAGGTCGCGCGTGCCGAGGCGATGGAGGCCGTGCCGGAACCGGGCGAACGCGAAGTCGATTACGACGCGGACATCGCCGCCATCTTCAGCGAGGAAGCCACGGAGCTGCTCGAGGCGGCCGACGGCGCGCTGGGCGCGCTGCGCGCGGAGCGCGGCAGCCGCGACCAGGTCGTGGAACTGCAACGCGCGCTGCACACGATCAAGGGCGGGGCGCGCATGGCCGGCATCCGCGCGATGGGCGACCTCAGCCACGAACTCGAGTCGCTGCTCACCCAGGTGGGCGTCGGCAGCGTGCCGCTGGAAGACCGCACCTTCGAGGTCCTGCAGGCGAGCCTCGACGAACTCAGCCGGATGCGCGACTTCGTCAACGCCGGTCGCGCGGTGAAGCCGGCCAGGGACCTGGTCACGCGGATCCAGCTGGTGGCGCGCGGCGCCACGCCCTCACCCGCCATCGAACCGCTTCCGCCGCCGGCGGCGGCGCCGGTCGAGGCGGAACCGGCCCCGGAGCCGCCGACCGAACCCGAGCCCACGCTGGAAGGAGCGGAAGAGCCGGGGCCCACCGCCATGGCGCCGGCCGAAGCCGACACCTCCGGGGCGCAGCCGCAGGCGCCGGAGCACGAGGCGGCCGAGCCACGGCCCGCCGGCGCGCCGCCGTCCTTGCCGGGGCGCGAAGCCGCGGGTGAACGCGCGGAGATGGCGCGCGTCGACGCGGACCTGCTCGACGCGATGCTCAACAACGCGGGCGAGGTCAGCATCTACCGGGCCCGGATCGAGCAGCAGCTGTCGTCCGTCGACTTCAACCTCGCCGAACTGGCGCGCGTCGTGCAGCGCCTCAAGGACCAGCTGCGCAAGCTCGAGATCGAGACCGAGGCGCAGATCCTGCACCGGCACGTGGACCAGGCGCCGCGCCGCACCGACTTCGACCCGCTGGAGCTCGACCGGTACTCGGCGATACAACAGTACTCGCGGGCGCTGGGCGAGACCGCCTCGGACGTGGCCAGCATCCAGGGCCTGCTGGGCAACCTCACCCGCGAGGCGCAGAACCTGCTGACACAGCAGGGACGGATCGTCACCGACCTGCAGGACGGCCTGATGCGCACGCGCATGGTGCCGTTCCAGCGGCACGCGCAGCGGCTCACCCGCATCGTGCGCCAGGCTGCCGCGGAGAGCGGCAAGCGCGCCGACCTCGTGGTGGAGGGCGCGGCCGGAGAGATCGACCGGCAGGTGCTCGACCGCATGCTGCCGCCGCTCGAGCACCTGGTGCGCAACGCCGTCGTGCACGGCATCGAGCGTCCCGTCGAGCGGCTGGAGCACGGCAAGCCCGAGACCGGGCGCATCAGCCTGACCCTCAGGCGCGAGGGGTCGGAGGTCGTCATTACCGTGGCCGATGACGGCGCGGGCATCAACCTTCGCGCGGTCCGCGAGAAGGCCGCCGCGCTCGGCATCGTGCCGCCCAAGCAGGAGCTGTCCGACGAGCAGGCGAAGCAGCTGATCCTCGAGCCGGGTTTCACGACCGCCGGGCGGGTCACGCAGGCGGCGGGACGCGGCGTCGGCATGGACGTGGTGGCGACCGAGGTCAAGAAGCTCGGCGGCGCGCTGTTCATCGACTCCGAGGAAGGGCGCGGCGCCCGCTTTACGGTGCGGCTGCCGTTCACGCTCGCCATCAGCCAGGCGCTGGTGGTACGGGCGGGCGAGGAGTTCTTTGCGCTGCCGCTGCCCACGATCGAGGGCGTGGTGCGTGTGCCAGCCGTCGAGGTGCAACGGCAGCTGGCGGGCGACGCCGCCGGCTTCGAGTACGGCGGCCAGCTGTACCGCTTCCAGCATCTCTCGGGCTTCGTCGGCAACGAGCCGGTGCCGCCCGCGGAGCACGACCCGGCGGTGCCGGTCATCCTGGTGCGCGCCGGCGAACACTCGACCGGCATCGTCACCGACGAGCTCATCGGCAGCCGCGAGATCGT
>JAGTSG010000028.1 GCA_018261655.1 Pseudomonadota bacterium
AGCATGACGAACGAATCGCCCTTGCCCGTCACCTACCCGACGACGCCGCGGTCCGGCCAGGTGGACACCTACCATGGCGTCGAGGTCGCCGATCCCTACCGCTGGTTGGAGGACGTGGACTCCGCCGCGGTCAAGGGCTGGGTCGAGGCGCAGAACGCCGTCAGCATGCCCTGGCTGGAGCGCATCCCGGCGCGCGTGCGGATCATCGAGCGACTCCGGGCGCTGTGGGACTACGACCAGTACGGGTATCCGTGGCTCGCCGACAAGGCGCGCGTGCCGGTCCGCAAGGGCGGCCGCTACTTCTACGTGGAGAAACGCGGGCTGCAGGACCAGGGCGTCCTCTACTGGTCGACGTCGCCGGACGCGGCGCCGCGGGTGCTGATCGACCCCAACCTGTTCTCGGCGGACGCCACCGTGTCGCTCGGCGACTTCGTCGTGAGTCCCGACGGGCGGCTCGTCGCCTACGCGCTCTCCGACGGCGGCACGGACTGGAAGACCTGGCGCGTGCGCGAGGTGGACAGTGGCCGTGACCTGCCGGACCTGCTCGACCGCACGAAGTTCACGCGGCCGTCGTGGCTGCCGGACAGCCGCAGTTTCTACTACGCGCGCTACCCGGCGAAGCCGGACGGCGGCGGCGACGACCAGAAACAGGTCCGCGTCTACCACCACCGCCTCGGCGCGGCGCAGGAAGACGATGCGCTCGCCTACGCCATCACCGACCACCCGCGCCGCAACCCGGAGGCCCTCGTCAGCGACGACGGCCACTGGCTGGTGCTGACGATCTTCGATGGCTACGAGGCGAACGCGATCTACCTGCAGGACCTCAGCCGGCCGGGCGCGCCGGTCGTCCGGCTGCTCGACGCCTGGGACGGCCTGTACGACTTCCTCGGCAACGACGGCGAGGTCCTCTATTTCAAGACCACGCAGGGCGCGCCGCGCGGCCGCGTGGTCGCGATCCGCGCCTCGGCCCCGGCGGTCGCGGACTGGCGCGAGGTCGTGCCGGAACGGGCGGAGCGCCTCGACTCGGCGAGCCTGGTGGGCCACCACGTCGTCGCGGCCTACCTGCGCGACGCACGTTCCGTCGTTCGCGTCCACCGCCTCGACGGCTCGTTGCGCAACGAGCTGGCCCTGCCGGGCCTCGGCACCGTCTACGGTTTCCCGGACGACATCGCGAGCGGCGAGACGTTCTTCGCCTACACCGATTACCTGGCGCCGCTCGCGCTCTATCGCTACGACCTGGCGCGCGACGAGGTCGCGCTGTTCCGCAAGCCCGCCGTCGCGTTCGACCCGGCGCCCTACGTCACCGAGCAGGTCTTCTACCCGGGCAGGGACGGCACGCGGGTGCCGATGTTCATCACGCGGCGGAAGGACCTCGAGCTCGATGGCGGGAACGCGGTGCTGCTCTACGGCTATGGCGGCTTCGACGTGTCGCTGACCCCGGGCTTCAGCCCCGGCGTCGCCGGCTGGCTCGAGCTCGGCGGAGTGTTCGCGGTCGCCAACCTGCGCGGCGGGGGCGAATACGGCGAGGCCTGGCACGCGGCCGGGACCCGGCTGGCCAAGCAGAACGTCTTCGACGACTTCATCGCCGCCGGCGAGTGGCTGGTGCGCGAGCGCTACACGAGCCCTGCGAAGCTGGCGGTGATGGGCGGGAGCAACGGCGGGCTGCTGGTCGGCGCGGTCCTGGTGCAGCGGCCTGACCTGTTCGGCGCTGCGCTGCCGGACGTCGGCGTCCTCGACATGATGCGCTACCACACGCACTGCGCGAACGCCTACCAGTGGTCGAGCGACTACGGCACCGTCGAGGACGCGGCGCAATTCCGGGCGCTCAGGGCCTATTCACCGGTGCACAACGTGAAGGCCGGCGTCTGTTACCCGCCGACGCTCGTGACCACCGGCGACCACGACGACCGCGTCGTGCCGTGGCACAGCTACAAGTTTGCGGCGGCGCTGCAGCATGCGCAGGCCTGCGACAACCCGGTCCTGATCCGCGTCGAGACCCGCGCCGGGCACGGCGCGGGCAAGCCGACCTGGATGCAGGTCGAGAACCTGGCCGACAAGTGGGCGTTCCTGGTCCGGCACCTCGGGATGTAAGGGCCCCGTCCCGCGCCGGGTCAGGCCACCTTGCGCGGCGACCCGGCAAAGGAACGTGCGAATTCCAGCACGAACCGGCGGACCGCCTGCCAGTCCGTGTACTCGAAGTCGCGCGACAGGTCGGTGCCGCCGCCCTCCTTGCGCGCGATGCGGCGCATGACCAGCCGCTTGAGGAAGCCGTAGCGGCTGTATCTCAGCGCGCCGGCAAAGCAGCCGCTGCGCACCGGCTCCAGCCCGGTCCGCGCCAGGAACTCGCGCATCATGCGCGCCGACCCGGCGCGTCCCGCCTCGTCCTGCCGGGCCGCGGTCAGGCTGACCGAGAAGAAGGCCACCGGGATGCCCCGCATCCAGGGCTGCTGCAGCTTCACGAAGCGGGCCAGCGCATCGGCGTGGTGCCCGACATGCACCGAGCCGCCGAGGATCGCCATCGAGTAGACCGGCTGCACCAGCGACGCCTGGGGCGAAGCGACATCCACGACGTCGGCCCGGTACCCGGCCTCGCCGAGCACCTCGGCCATGAACCCGGCGATCTTGCGCGCCTGACCCTCCGTCGACGAATACGCAATGAGAACGGGAATCATCGTCCTTCTCCTTGCCCGGGCGACTCCCTCTACGCGGCCGGGCACTCCTGCTCGAGCCATTCTTGTAGCAGGTGGGGATAGGGTGTTCACCCTCCCGCCGGTGCGTCGTCCGCGTCGCGCGCAGGTGCCGTGCCGCTCAGGCGGCGCGGCGTTGCCTGCGGGCCTCGACCATCCTGCGGATGACGACGTAGAAGACGGGCGTGAAGAACAGCCCGAAGAAGGTGACGCCGAGCATGCCGGAGATGACGGTGATGCCCATCACCTGCCGCACCTCGGCGCCCGCGCCCGAGGCGAACACCAGCGGGATCACGCCCGCGACGAACGCGAAGCTCGTCATCATGATCGGCCGCAACCGCAGGCGGGCCGCCTCGATCGCCGCCTCGACGTAGCCCCGGCCCTCCTCCTCGAGGTCGCGCGCAAACTCGACGATCAGGATCGCGTTCTTGCAGGCGAGGCCAATCAGCACCACGAAGCCGATCTTGGTGAAGATGTTGTTGTCGAGAAACGTCGGCGCGAACTGCGGCGGCGAGATCGCCAGCCACAGGCCGTGCACGAAGTTCACCAGCCATACGCCGCCGAGGGCCGATAGCAGGCACAGCGGCACGATCAGGATGATCGCGAGCGGCGCCGACCAGCTCTCGTACAGGCCGGCGAGCACGAGGAACACCAGGACCACGCACAGCGGAAACACCAGGATCGTCGTGTTGCTCTGCGTCGCCTGCTCGTAGGTGAGGCCCGTCCACTCGAACGACATGCCGCGCGGCAGCACCTGCGCCGCGAGCGCGCGGACCCGTTCCAGCGCCTCGCTCGAGGACAGCGCCGACGGGTTGATGCCCGCGGCAACGTCCGCCGCCGGGTGGCCGTTGAAGCGGATCACCGGGTCCGGGCCGAAGCCCGGCCGCAGATCCACGACGCTGCTGACCGGCACCATCTCGCCCTGGTCGTTGCGGGCCTTCAGCCTCGACAGGTCCGACCGCTCGTCGCGGAACGGCGCGTCGGCCTGCGCGTAGACCGGGTACGTGCGCCCGAAGAGGTTGAAGTCGTTGACGTAGGCCGAGCCGAGGTACACCTGCAGCGCCTCGTAGACGGCGCCGAGGTCGAGCCCCTGCTCCTTCGCCCGCACCCGGTCCACGTGGGCGTCGAGCTGCGGCATGTTGGACTGGAAGGCAGTGAACGTGGCCACCGGGTCGAAGCCCGGCGCGGCACGCAGCGCGCCCACGAGCGCCTGCGTCTGCCGGTCCAGCTCGCCATAGCCCAGGCGCGCCCGGTCCTGCACGTAGAACTCGATGCCCGTCGCATTCCCGAGGCCGAGCACCGGCGGCGGCATCAGCGCAAAGGCGATGCCGTCCTGGATGCTGCTGAACCGGATGTTGAGCTGCGTGGCGATCTCCGCCGCCTCCTGCTCGCGGTCCTCGCGCGGCGTGATGCCGATGAACGCCACGCCCGCGTTCGGGGTGTTGACGAAGTGCACGGCATTGAGCCCTGGCAGCGAGACGTAGCTCGCCACGCCCGGGGTCGCCAGCGCCAGCTCTCCCATGCGGCGCATGGTGGCATCGGTCCGGTCGATCGTCGCGCCTTCCGGCAACTGCACCGCGGCGAAGAGGAACAGCTTGTCCTGGGTCGGGATGAAGCCTCCCGGTACCGCCCGGAAGGCGATCACCGTCACCGCCAGCAGCAACCCGTAGATCACGAGCAGGCGCGGCGCGCGGGCGATGGTTCCGCCGATGCCGCTCGAGTAGCGCGCGGCGTTGCGGCGGAAGAAGCGGTTGAACGCGCCGAAAGGCCGGCCGAACAGCCGCTGGATGACCCGGGCGACGGCGTCGGGCGGCGCGTCGCGCGGCCGCAGCAGCGCCGCGGCCAGCGCCGGCGACAGGGTGAGCGAGTTGAACGCCGAGATCAGCACCGAGGCGGCGATGGTCACCGCGAACTGCCGGTAGAACTGCCCGGTCACGCCGCCGAGGAACGCCAGCGGGACGAACACCGACGCCAGCACCAGCGAGATCGCCACGATCGGGCCCGAGACCTCGCGCATCGCCTGGTGCGCGGCATCGCGCGGCTTCATGCCGCCCTCGATGTGGCGCTCGACGTTCTCGACCACGACGATGGCGTCGTCCACCACGATGCCGATGGCCAGCACGAGGCCGAACAGTGTCAGCACGTTCACCGACATGCCGAGCGCCCACAGCACCGCGAACGCGCCGACGACGGACACCGGCACCGCGACCAGCGGGATCAGCGACGCGCGCCACGTCTGCAGGAACAGCACCACGACGACGACCACGAGCGCGACGGCCTCGAGCAGCGTCAGGATCACCTTGCGGATGGACTCCTGCACGAACACGGTGGGGTCGTAGGCGACCGTCCACTCCACGCCCTCGGGGAAGGACTTGGCCAGCTCGGCCATCGTCGCGCGCACGGCCGCGGACAGCTCGACGGAGTTCGCCCCCGGCGCCTCGAAGACGCCGACGGCCGCGGCCGGCTCGTTGTCGAGCAGCGACCGCATCGCATAGCTCTGCGAGCCGAGCTCGACGCGCGCCACGTCCCTCAGGCGGGTGATCGCCGTGCCCTCGGACTTGAGGATGACGTCGGCGAAGGCCTCGGGCGACTCCAGGCGGCCGACGGCGTTGATCGGCAGCTGCTGCGAGGAGCCCTCGGGCGTCGGCGGGCCGCCCAGCATGCCTGCGGACACCTCGACGTTCTGCTCGCGGATGGCGTCGACGATCTCGCCGGCCGTGAGCCCGCGCGAGGCCGCCAGCGCCGGGTCGATCCAGACGCGCATCGCGTAGGTGCCGGCGCCGAAGTTGAAAGCCTGGCCGACGCCGGGCAGGCGCGCGATCTCGTCGCGGACGCGCAGGCTGACGAAGTTCGACAGGTAGAGCTCGTCGTAGCGGCCGTCCGGCGAGTAGACGTGGACCACCATGGTCAGCGTCGGCGACGACTTGATGGTCGTCACGCCGAGGGCACGCACCGGCGCCGGCAGGCGCGGCAGCACCTGCGAGACGCGGTTCTGCACCTGCACCGCGGCCAGGTCGATGTCGGTGCCTCCCTTGAAGGTGACCGTGAGCTGCATGACGCCGTCGGAGCTCGCCGTCGACTTCATGTAGATCATGCCCTCGACGCCGTTGACCGCCTCCTCGATGGGGCCGGCCACGGTGTCGGCGATGGTCCTCGGGTTCGCGCCCGGGTAGACCGCGGTCACCAGCACGGACGGCGGCACGACCTCCGGGTACTCGCTGACCGGCAGGTTCGGGATCGCGAGCAGGCCGGCGACCAGGATGAGCGCCGACAGGACCGTCGCCAGGATGGGACGGTCGACGAAGATGCGCGACAGGTCGGCGTGGGCCACGGCCATGCGGGCGCTCCGGTGGCGATCAGCCCGCGGCCGCGGACGGCGGCGCGTCCGGTGCCGGCTGGTTAGGCTCGTCCATCGGCACCTCTTGCGGGTTCACCGGCTGGCCGGGAAAGAAGATCTTGCGCACGCCGTTCACGATGACCTTGTCGCCCGGCGCCAGCCCGGAGCTGACGATGCGCAGGCCCTCGACCTTCGCGCCCACCGTGACGTCCTTGCGCTGGGCCGTGTTGCCCTCGCCGATCACGTACACGTAGCGCCGGTCCTGGTCGGTCATCACCGCCTGGTCATGGATCAGCAGCGCGTCGGCCTGCGACGCGCCGAGCAGGCGGATGCGGGCGAACAGGCCGGGCGTGAACACGCCGTCGGGGTTCGGCACGACGGCCCGGCCGCGGATCGTTCCCGTCGCCGGGTTGACCGCGTTGTCCAGGAAGTCCATCTCGCCGCGATGCGGGTAGCCCTCCTCATCGGCCAGGCCCACGAGCACCGGCGTGGGCGCGTCGCGCGAACTGGCCCGGTCGCCCTGGCGGGCGAGCTGCTGGTAGCGCAGGTAGGCGCGCTCGTCGCCGTCAAAGACGACGTGCACGGGATCGACGGACACCACGGTAGTGAGCAGCGACTCGCCCGGCGCGACGAGGTTGCCGGGCTTGACCCGCACCTCGCCGGCGCGGCCGGCGATCGGCGAGGTGATGCGCGTGAAGCCGAGGTCCAGTTCCGCCTGGCGCAGTCGCGCGCGCGCGGCCATTTCGTCCGCCTCGGCCTGCTGCGTCTCGACGCGGCGCGCGTCGAGCTCGCGCTCCGCGACCAGCTTGCGGTCAATCAGTTCCTCGGCCCGCTTCAGTTCCTGCCTGGCGAGCGACACTCGCGCGGCGGCGCGCGCCAGGTCGGCGCGAGCGGCCTCGGCCAGGGCGCGATATTCGCGGTCGTCGATGGTGAACAGCAGGTCGCCCTGCGCGACCGAGCCGCCCTCGCGGTAATGGACGCCGGTCAGGTGCCCGGCGACGCGCGGACGGATCTCGACCGACTGGACGGCCTCCACGCGGCCGGTGAAGTCGTCCCACTGGGTCACCGAGCGCTGGACGACGGTCGCCACGCTGACGTCGGGCGGGGGAAACTCCGGCGGCCCGCCTCCCCCGCACGCGGCCAGCGCCACCGCAGAGAACGCCGCCGCCAGCGACGCCCGCGGCGGCGCTGAAGAAAGAATGGGTGTCACGAACAGGTCTCCTTCCCCTCGAAGGATGCCTCGGGCAAACGGCCGCCCCGGAGGGCGGCCAGCCCGCGCATTTTACCGATTTCGGGCCGTCCGTGCCGGGCCGGGACTTCCGTCAGAGGAACAGCAGCGCGCGGAGGCCGTAGGCGAGCGCGGCGGTCGCCGCCAGGCTCGCCAGCCACAGGGCCGCGAACCAGGCCAGCCGGCGGCCGAGGGGGCCGGAATCCCCGTCGCGGCGGCCACGGTCGCCGGCGTCAGTGATGGACCGCATCGGCCGTCACCTTGCCGCGGAACACCCAGTAGACGTAGGCCGTGTAGCCCAGGATCACCGGCAGCATGATCGCCACTCCGACCAGCATCAGGCCGAGCGAGTTGTCGGCGGCTGCCGCCTCGCGGATGGTGATGTCGTAGGGGATGATGTTCGGGTAGGTGCTGAGCGCGAGCCCGAGGAAGCCGGTGACGAAGATCCCGACCGTCGCGATGAACGGCAGCGCCACGGAATCCTTGCGGCGCGCGTGCCACCAGCACGTCACGATGGAAACACCGGCAAGCAGCGGCAGCGGCGCCACCACCAGGAAGACCGACCAGTCAACGGCACGCATCGTCACGCCCCAGTGCGCCGCGACCGTAGGATCCACCGACAGCATGGCCAGGCTGACCGCGAACATGGCGAAGGCGACGCCCACTGCCAAGCCGCGTGCCCAGCGGCGGGCCTTGGCGTTGAGCCCGCCTTCCGCCTTCATGATCAGCCAGCAGGCGCCCAGCAAGGCATAGCCGACCGCCAGCGACGCCGCCACCAGCAGGCTGAAAGGCGACAGCCAGTCCCAGTGGCCGCCCGCGAAGGAGCGTCCCTCAATCTCGATGCCCTTCAGGAAGCCGCCGAGCACCAGGCCCTGCGACAGCGCCGCCACCAGCGACCCGCCGGCGAAGGCCGCCGTCCAGAAACGCCGCCCGCGGGCCCCCGCCTTGGCGCGGAATTCGAAGGCGACGCCCCGGAAGATCAGCGCCGTCAGCATGAAGCCGATCGGCAGGTACATGGCCGGCATCAGGGTCGCGTAGGCCAGCGGGAACGCCGCGAACAGGCCGCCGCCGCCCAGCACCAGCCAGGTCTCGTTGCCGTCCCACACCGGCGCGATCGAGGCGACCATGACATCGCGCTCCGAGTCGCTGGCGAAAGGGAAGAGTATGCCGACGCCGAGGTCGAACCCGTCCAGCACCACGTAGAGGAACACCGCGGTCGCGATGATGACTGCCCAGATCATCGGCAGGTCGAGGCTCATGGCACGCTCCTCGCTGGCTCGGAAGGACCGGTCACGCTGGCGAGCAGGCTGCCCGGCGCGCGGTGGCCGCGCTCCGGCGGTTGCTCGCCGCTGCCCGGACCTTTGGCGATGAGACGCAGGATGTAGAGCGTGCCTGCGGTGAACACGATGGCGTAGACGACCATGAACACCAGCAGCGATGCGGCGACCTGCCCGCCGTCCACCGGCGAGACCGCCTCCGCCGTGCGCAGCACGCCGTACACCACGTAGGGCTGCCGGCCGACTTCCGCGGAGATCCACCCGGCGAGGACGGCCACGAATCCCGACAGCGCCATCGGCACCGTCGCCAGCTGGAACAGCCGGGACTTCTCCAGCCCCCTGCGGAACCACAGCCAGGCGCCCCACAGCCCGATCGCGATCATCGCCAGGCCGAGGCCGACCATGACGCGGAAGGCCCAGAAGACCCAGGCCACCGGCGGGCGATCCTCGGGCGGGAACGCGTCGAGGCCCCTGAGTTCCGCATCGAAGTCGCCGGCCACCACCCAGCTGCCGACTCGCGGGATGGCAATCTCCATGCGGTTGCGCTCCCCCTCCTCGTCGGGCAGCGCGAACAGGATGCTCGGCTGGCCGGCGCGCGTCTGCCACCAGCCCTCCATCGCCGCCACCTTGGCCGGCTGGTGCTCCCCGGCCACCACGCCGCTCTCGTGCCCGATCAGCACCTGCAGCGGCGCGAGCAGCACGATCATGCCGATCGCCATGCGCCGCATGACGCGCGTCTCCGCGTCGTCCTTGCTCCGGAGCCAGAGCCAGCCCGCGGCGCCGAGCACCGCGAAGCCGGTGGTGAGGTACGCCGCCGCGATCATGTGCATGAAACGCGACGGGAACGACGGGTTGAAGATGACCTCGAACCAGTCCACCGCGTAGAAGATGCCGTCCCGGAGCTCGTGCCCGGCCGGCGTCTGCATCCAGCTGTTGGCGGAAAGGATCCAGAACGCCGAGAACAACGTCCCGACGGCGACGCAAAGCGTCGCGAAGAAGTGCAGGCGCGGGCCGACCTTCTTCCAGCCGAACAGCATGATCCCGAGGAACGACGCCTCGAGGAAGAACGCCGTCAGCACCTCGTAGCCCAGCAGCGGGCCCAGCACGTTGCCGGCCTTGTCGGCGAACACCGACCAGTTGGTGCCGAACTGGTAGCTCATGACCACGCCCGACACCACGCCCATGCCGAAGGCCAGCGCAAAGATCTTGACCCAGAAGAGGTACAGGTTGCGGAACACCTCGTTGCCGGTCTTGAGCCACAGCCCCTCGAGCACGGCGAGGTAGCTGGCCAGCCCGATCGTGAAGCTGGGAAAGATGATGTGGAACGAGATCGTGAAGGCGAATTGCAGCCGCGAAAGCAGCAGGGCATCCCAATCCATCGGCTGGGTCCTCGGCGTTCGGGTGGGGACCTAGTCTAGCCGAAGGAACCCCCTTGGGCGTCGGGCCGGGGGTCAAGGGGGCATCGGGCGGTGGCCGGGCCGCGGAACCGGGACCCGGCGCCGTCCGTTACCTGCCGAGGCTGCAGGCGAATTCGAGCAGGGTCTCGCCGAGCGTTCCCGGCTCGACGACCTGCCAGTCGGTCAGGTTGGCACGCGCCGTCGTCGGCTCGCCGTCGTCGAGGTTCTTCCAGCGGTAGTACACCGTGCGCACGTTCGCCTTGCGCTTCGCCTTGCAGTCCCACTGGTCGCGGCTGGCCACGCTGCGATGCGCCGCCGGGTCCCTCGGCACCCGGTACTCGATGCGCGTCCACATGGTGACGACGTCGCCCGCGCGCTCGAAGTCCTGCCGCGTCGCGAAATAGACCTCGTCCGCATAGGTCTCGATCCATTCCCAGTCCATTCGTCCCTTGAGGTCGAGTTCCTTGACCCACTCGTTGCCGAGGCCCTTCATCGGCACTTCGTTGACCTGTGCCGTCGCCGGGCCGAGGAGCAGCAGGCCGGCGGCTGTCAGCGCCAGCTTCAGGAGATGACGGTTCATGATTGCCTCCGCGGGCAGCCCGGGGGCCTGTCCCTTGCCCCGGCGCCCATGCCCATTGAAGCGCCGCCTGCCGGGCCAGGCTGCCGTGGCTTTCCACCGCGGCATGTCGGCCGGCGCGATGTCCATAGCGCCGCGCGCCGTCAGATCGACAGGGCGAGCAGGAACTGCGCCGCGTAGTACAGCGGCAGGCCGATCGCGCGGTTCGCAAAACCCGCGCCCGGCACGAAACGGCTGCGCGCCACGGTGACGTCGGAGAGGTAGAACAGCGTCGCGCCCGCGGCGACCTGCCAGCCAAAGGCGCCCGGTGAGTCCGCCGCGACGGCCCAGGCCGCGGCCAGCATCACCGTGATGACCACGACGTAGGCCGCGACCGGCGCCTGCATCCGGCCAAGGTGCGGCCGGAAGTACAGGTAGAGCGCGAGGCTCGCCAGGCCGATGACCAGCAGGTACCCTGGCGGCAGCGCGAGCAGGTCGGCGCGCCCGGCAAAGGCCAGCGTGTAGGCCACGTGCGCCATCAGGAACGCGACCAGCCCGCCGAGGAACGCGCGCCGGTCACGCGGAATGAGCGCGATGTCGCCTGCAGCGCTCAGCACCAGTCCCGCCACGACCAGCCAGTCGTAGCGCGACTGCGGTCCCTGCCACAGGGCGGCAACGATGAACAGCGCCGACGCGACCGGCTTGAGGATCCACTTGACGGGCTGGTCGCCGGTGCGCTCGCCAAACCACAGCAGCGCGAAGATCGCGGCCGCGGCCGCAAGCAGGAGGGCGAACGACACCGATCAGTCCGGGTCGGCCTTCTTCAGGCCCTCGCCCGCCCCGTGCATGCGGTTACGGATGCTGGCGACCTCCAGGTGGCGGCGGATCGCCTCTGCCCAGTCCTCGGCGGCCCGCCCGATCGCGAGGTCGTTCTCGACCCAGGTGTAGCGCTCGAGCGGCCCGTCGGGATCGATCCAGCGGTCGATGACGCGCCCGAGCAGCACGCCGGTCTCGGCGTCGATCAGCTCCGCCACCAGCGTCATCTCGCCCGCGGACCGGGCCCACTCTTCCGAACGCGAGGAGGCCTCGAGGTTCGGCGCATTGAGCCGCACGTCGACGATACGCAGGCGCAGTCGCACCACCCCCGGCCCGGGATCCTCGACCAGCGGGTAATTGCCACCCCGCCCGATGTAACGGACGAGGCTGTCGCGCAGCGGCTCGGCGACATCCTTGCGGAGTCCCTCCAGGTCGCGTTCCGAGACCGGGAACCTCGAGGCGGGGCGCAGCAGTTCCCAATCCGGCGCGAACTCGACCTCGATCGGCTCCAGCAGGACCTTGTCGTAGGCGCCGAAATCGACACCGCGCCGGACATGGGCAATGTCCACGCCCTTCATGTGCACCGGCTCGAGCCCGGACCAGTCGGCGCCCGCGACCACCTCCGGCCGCGGCATGCCCGACGTCCCGGCGCAGCCCCCCAGGACCAGCGCCAGAGCCGCGGGAACCAGCGCCCAAAACTCCCAGCCCTGCACCTTTGTCACGTCAGTCCCCCCTTTCGGGACCCGGCAGCGCCCTCTGGAACTCCTCGGCCTGGACGTCGCGCGGCAGCAGCTCGACGGTCGGCGGCGACACGATGTCCTCCTTCTCGACACCCACGTTCAGCTCCCGGAACCGGCGCGCGGTCACGAGCACCCGGCTGTCGAGCGATGCGGTCGCCTTGTTGTAGGACTCGACCGCCCGCCGCAGCCCGGCGCCGACGTTGTCCCAGTGGCTCGACAGGGTCGCGAGCCGCTCGTACAACTCCTTGCCCAGCGTCGCGATCTCGCGCGCGTTCTCGGCCAGCGCCTCCTGGCGCCAGCCGTAGGCGACCGTCCTCAGCAACGCTATCAACGTCGTCGGCGTCGCGAGGATGACACGCTGCCCCACCGCGTCCTCGATCAAGCCCGGGTCGGCCTGCAGCGCAGCGCTGTAGAACACCTCGCCCGGGATGAACATCACCACGAAGTCGGGCGTCTCGTCGAACTGGTCCCAGTACTGCTTGAGCGACAGCTTCCTGACGTGGTCGCGCAGCTGGCGCGCGTGGTCCACCAGCAGCGCCTGCCGCTGGAGGTCGTCCTGCGTCTCGAGCGAGTCGAGGTAGGCCATCAGCGGCGCCTTGGCATCCACGATCACCGTGCGTCCGCCGGGCAGCCGCACCTTGAGATCGGGGCGCAGGGCGCCGGACTCCGAGGGCGCCGACTCCTGCTCGATGAAGTCCACGTGGGACAGCATCCCGGCCATCTCGACCACGCGCCGCAGCTGCAGTTCGCCCCAGCGGCCGCGCACCGCCGGCGCGCGCAGCGCGCGCGCCAGGTTGCCGGTCTCGGTGCGCAGCAGGTTCTGCGATTCCTTCAGGCCCTCGAGTTCCTTGGAGATCGAGTGGTAGGCGCCCACGCGCGCCCGCTCCAGCTCCTGGATCCGGTTGTCCACCTTGTCGAGCGACTCGCGGACCGGCTTGACCAGTTCCTGGATGCCGAGCTGGCGCTTCTCGAGGTCGTTGCGCGCCTCGGTCTGTGCCGCGGACAGCTGCGCCTTGGCGAGCTCCATGAACTGCTGGCTGTTGCTGTTCAGGGTCTCGGCCGCCAGCGACTTGAAGGCGTCCTTGAGGGCGGTCTCGGCGTCCTTCAGCAGCCGCTCCTGCGAGGCGAAGGCCTCGCGCTGCTGCTCGAGCTGCGTGGCGAGCTGCTGCCGCGCGAGGCCGAGCGTGCGCGCCTCGGCGCGCAGCTGGTCCAGTTCCGCCTTGAGGGCGGGCACCGGCTCGGCGCGCGCCTCGGCGGCCGAGCGGGCCTGCTCGGCCGCGGAGAGGCGATTCGCCACGGCGTCGAGCCGCTGCTCGAGCTCGGCTGCGCGGGCCCGCGACGCGCCCAGCTCGTTAGCCGCCACCGCCAGCTTCGAGCTCAGGTCGGTCAGCTGCGGACTGGCATCCGCCTCGGCACGGCTGCGGCCCCAGGCCATGCCCCCCAGGAAGCCGGCCACGAGGCCGACCAGCGCGGCGAGGACGACGAAGATCAGCGGTTCGGTCATGTCAGGCCTTCAGGGAGTGGAAGTCTCGAAGTATGCCCTTCGCGGGGCGGCCCGGCGTAGCCGTGAAGGGCGGTCCCTGGTGCCCTACTGCGCCACCCAGCCGATCTCGGCAGCGGTCGCCGGCCCGACGACAACCTCGTCGAGGCTCTCCGCCATCCTCGCCTGGCCCGGTGACAGGGCGACCCTGCCGGCCATGACCTCGGCCAGGCGCTGGGGATACCGCGGCTCGGCCTCAGGCTCCGCGTAGCCGCCGGGAAACGAAGGCAGCAACGTCGCCGGGTCGTACTTGTCGGTCGCGCCGAGCGTGTGCATCAGCTCGTGCACGACGACGACGCTGTTGGTGGCCTCATAAGGCTCTTCCGCATACGCGTGAACGATGCCGAACAGGCCTTTCTGCAGACCGAGCGAGTGCGGCACCGCCTGGGTGTGGTCGGGGTCGTGGTACAGGACGTAGAGCCGGACGTGCGCCAGCCGGTCGCCGGCGACGCGCCAGCTGAAATATCGCGCCCTGAGGCTCCACCAGACCCGGCTGGGCAGGCCTGCGTCGGGTGCGAGCCGGGGCGGCGCCTCGTCGAGGGCGGGATAGAGCTCGACGTGCACGGGCCGGTCGAGCGCCACGCCATGGGCATGCGCCTGCGCGGCAAAGAACGCCTCGACGTCACGGAACTGCGCCGCGTCGAGCCGCGCGAGGTACTCGCCGGTCGTGTCACGGCCGTCCGCGTTGACCGGAAACACGCCGATCCACAGCGTGTTGTCCCAGTCCGTCGTCCGCCACCGGTCCACCAGCGCGCCGAGGGCGACGAAGGCCAGGATCGTGAGCAGGACGGCGATGCGGACGATGCGCCACATCGCGCCATGTTAGCCGCGGCGCCAACCCGGCGATGCTGCCGGGTTCACAGCCCTCGGTGCCGGGTCGGGGTGTCGGGGATCCCCGGGGGCGGGCGCCGATCAGGGCAACGCTGCGATCGACTGCAGCGCGCGGCGCGCGATCGCCTCGCGCTTCGGCGCGTCCTCGATGCCACGCGGCATGTCGATGTTGAGCGCGAAGAACACCGCGCCTTCCGGACGCTCCACCCAGCCGACCCACCAGCCGACCTGCGGCTCGGTGCGCCCTGCCCAGCCCGTCTTGGCGCGCAGGATCCAGTCGCGGTCCGCCTCGACGATCAGGATGTCCTTCACCAGCCGCTGGTGCTCGACGCGAAACGGCAGTTCGTTGCGGTACAACCGGCGCAGGAACGCGACCTGCTCGATCGCCGAGATGCGCAGCGCGCCGTCCAGCCAGAATCGCTCGATGTCGCCCGAGGGGTCGGCCGTTCCATAGCCGATGCGCTGCAGGTAGTCGCGCTCGCGCGCCGCGCCGAGGGCGCGCGCAAATCCCTGGTAGACCCAGACGGTGGAGTTGCGCATCGAGGAGCGCAGGTCCTGGTCGCGGTTCCACGGCGCCAGGTCGCGATCGACGCCGTCCCAGCGGAAGACCTGGAACTCGTCACGGACGAGGCCCGCGTCCAGCGCAATGAGGGCGTGAGGGACCTTGAAGGTCGAGGCCGGCACGAACCGCGTCCGCGCACGGGCCTCGTCATGGACCCACTGCCGGCCGTCGCGCTCGTCCACGACTGCGATCGTGCCCTGTGCGCCCGCCTGTTCGAAGAACGCCGACCAGTCGGGGCGCGGGGCCCAGGCGGCGTCCGCCCTGCAGGCGATCGCAAGGACCAGCAGGCAACAGGCCGACAGGAAGCGGGCAATCATGGCGCGCAGTCTGCAATGCGCTGCCACCGGCGTCGAGCCTGCGTCTCCGTCCGGTGCCGGCGGACGGGCGGCGAGCCATCTCCGCGACTATGATGACCGTGTCATGCAGATCATCGCGGTCTCGAACATCAAGGGCGGGGTCGGCAAGACCACCACCGCGGTCAACCTCGCCTACCTCTCCGCGGCCTCCGGGGCGACGACCCTCCTGTGGGACCTCGACCCCCAGGGCGCCGCGACCTACCTGCTGCGCGGCGAGACCAGCGAGCGCGCCTCGGCAAAGAAGCTGGTCAGCGGCAAGCGCGAGCTCGCCGAGCTGGTCGTGCCAACGAGGTTCGACAGGCTCGGGCTGTTGCCCGCCGACTTCTCGTACCGCGACTTCGACATCCACATGAGCGAACGCAAGCACCCGACTGCCCGCCTGCTCAGGATGACACGCCCGCTGGAGGCGGCCTGCGACCGCCTGTTCCTCGACTGTCCGCCGGGGATGTCGCTGCTCACGGAGAACGTCCTGCGGGCGTCGGACGCACTGGTCGTGCCGCTGCTGCCGACGCCGCTGTCGGTGCGGATGCTCGAGCAGCTGTTCGACTTCGTGGCGCGCGAAGGCTGGTCCGACCTGCGGATCCTGCCGTTCTTCTCCATGGCGGATCGCCGCAAGTCGCTGCACCTCGAGCTGATGGAGGAGGTACGGCGGCGGTTCCCGGCCATGCTCGCGACCGAGATCCCCTACTGGGCGGAGATCGAACGCATGGCGGTACGGCGTGCCCCGCTGCCCTCCTTCGCCCCGTCGAGCCCGGCCGCCGGGCTCTACGCCAGCCTCTGGCGCGAGGTCGGGCAGGCTCTGGGTGGCCGCCGATCTCGATAGGTCCCACCTATCTATTAGTTTATCATGTGCGATTGCTGTCTATCGTGAGGCAGTCCATGCTCCATCCAGCCCCACTGGATCCGGGGACCGAGGACACGACCATGACCCGCGACCTGATGAAGACCGCCTCGTTCGCCGCCCTGCACTTCACGGTGGCCTTCGGCGTCGCCTACGCGCTGACGGGCTCCGTCGCCGTCGCCACGGGCATCGGCCTGATCGAGCCGGTCGTCAACACCATCGCGTTCTTCTTCCACGAACAGGCCTGGAAGCGCATCGATCCCGACGCGCGGTCGGCCGTGAGGCATGCCTGCACCTGACTACCAGCGGGCCCGTGGAACCGGCCGGCGGTTTCACCCGTCGTGGATTGACCGGCCCGGCGAGGTAGCCGATGCTCGCGCCAGCGTCGCACGGAGGACCCGCCGCTTGTATTCCCGGCCCGTCCTTCTGCTCTGGTTCCTGTCCCTTTGCTGCACCGCGGCCAGGGCAGACTGGAACGCAGCCCAGGTCATCGTCGACGAGATCGGGCGCGGGCAGCACCCGGGCATCGAGTCCTTCGTCCTGGCGGCCGACGACGCCATCGTGAGTCGATTTGTCTCGCCCGAGCTGGCCGGGAGGCCTCCGGACCTCCGCTCGGCCACCAAATCGGTCACGGCGCTGCTGATCGGCATCGCGATCGATCGAGGGGAGATCCCGTCTGTCGACGCCAGGCTCATCGACCTGCTCCCGGCCCGGCACGAACTGCTGGCGCGCGATCCGCTCAAGGCGACCCTCACCGTCCGGCACCTGTTGACCATGCGCAGCGGGCTCGATTGCAACGACTGGGATCCGGACTCGCCAGGGCACGAAGACAGGATGTACCGGCGCCGGGACTGGGTCGCGTTCTGGGCTGGCCAGGCAATGCGCGCTCCCCCCGGTGAGACCTTTTCCTACTGCACCGGCAACGTGATCGCTCTCGGCGAAGTCCTGGCGCAGGCAACGGGCTCGACTGCGGATGTGTATGCGCAGCGCCACCTGTTCGGACCACTGGGCATCACCGGCCCGGGATGGGCGCGCTGGAACGGCAATCGGGGCGTCGACACGGGCGGCCATCTACGGCTCGCGCCGGACGACCTGCTGAAGGTCGGCCAGCTCGTGCTCGACGGCGGCGTGGCCGGTGGCAGGCGCATCATCTCGGCATCATGGCTCGCAGCGATGACTACCGCCCATGCGGACGTTCCCGGCAGGAACCAGCGTTACGGCTACCTGTGGTGGGTCGATCGGACGAGGGATCCGGCGCTGCCCGCCACCGACCTCTGGTGGGCGCAGGGCAACGGCGGCAGCTTCCTTGTCGTGATGCCCGGCGTCCGGGCCGTGCTCGCGGTCACCGGCAGGAGATTCAACCAGCCCAACGCCCTGGAGCCGATGTTCTGGCTGCGGGATCGCCTGTTGCCCGGCGTCGCACCATCAGGCCGGGGCGATGTCACCACCCCTTGAAGAAGCTGCCGTCGGCGAAGTCCCACAGCAGGTTGAGGTGGGCCCGGTAGTCGTAGGACTGGTCCGACAGGGGCAGTTCCACACCGAGGTTCAGTGCCACGTGGCCGCCCCGCGTCAGGCCGATGCGCAGCTGCGGCACGACGGTGAACTTCACGCGGTCTCCCCCATCGTCGTCGAACGGTGTGACGGCCGTGAACTCCAGCCCGCCAAACACGTGGCGGGGCCAGGGCGTCCACTGGTAGTGGACGACACCGGCCAGCTCCAGCTCGCCGTCGCCCGCGTCGTCGGTCGGCAGGATCGCGCGTGCGCTGCCCTGGAAAACCCACTCGTCCGACAGCTGCCGTCCATAGGCAAGGTAGGGAATCACTTCCTCGGGCTCGTCGCCGTCCGTCGGTATCGCCAGGACGATGGCTCCCGACAGGATCGAGCCCTTCTCGAGGCTCCACGCCAGCGCGTGTTTGTAGCCGATCTCCACCTCGGCAATCTCGCTGTCGACGCCGTCGTCCTCGTGGACGACCTCGAGCAGCACCTGCCCGCGCTTGCCGATGCGCTTCTCGAACTCGAGCACGTTGCGGATCTCGTCGTCGCCGTCCTGGCCGCTGTAACGCGACTTCCAGACGACCTCGTCCTCGGGGAACGCCTTCTTTGTGCGGACGGGCAGGAAGAAATTCATCTCGCCGGGCGGGTACCCACTGGTATCCACGAGTGTCTTGACGTAGGCGACGACGTCGCGTACCTGCTGCCCGGTCAGCACCTCGCCCTGGGCCGGCATCTGTGGCGACAGGCCGAGCGCATGCCCGCCGTGCGCGACCACCAGCTCCCAGTCGCCGGCCGGCTCGCGGCTGTTGAACAGCGGGTCTGACAGGTCGGCCGGCTGTGGATCGAACGCCTGCACGACCGGGTTGCCCGGATCCGGGCGGCCGGTGGCGCCATGACAGACGGCGCAGACGGACTCGTAGGTACGCCTGCCGGCCTCGATGTCGGTCGCCGCCCAGGCCGGACCCGTCGTGACCAGGGCCGCAAGGCCCAGGCAGGCAGCCAGCCACGACGCCGTCATCCAGCGATCCCTCGGCTCACTCATGGACTCCATTCCTTCCTCAGACTTCCTTCCTCAGACTTCGATGTTCATCCGCAGCAGGTTCGACAGCGCCTTGGCCACCAGCTCCTGTGCCTCGGCGCCCGCGGAGTCGCCTTCGAGCAGCAGCTTGGCGCGCGCAAGGTCAAAGGCCAGTTCGCGCACGCGCGGGTCGCGCACCAGGCTCTGCACCCAGCCGACGCAGACGTCCCGCCGGCCTGACCGGACCGCCTCGACCCGGTGAACCGTCGTCGCCGGGTAGAGGAACAGGTCGCCCGCCTCGAGCTTGATGCTGTTTTCGCCCTCCGCCTCCTGCAGCACCAGCTCGCCGCCCTCGTAGTCGCCCGGCCCGGACAGGAACAGGGTGTAGGCGAGGTCGGTCCGCAGGTCCGGGCCGCGCATCAGCGCGTTGTCCACGTGCGCGCCGTAGCCCATGCCCGCCTCGTAACGGGCAAACAGCGGGGCACTGTACGTGCGGGGCAGCGCTGCCGCCTGGAAGGCCTCGCTCGCGTCGAGCGCCGAACGCACGATCTCCGTGGCCCGGCGATACTCCGCGCTGGCCGGCGCCAGCTGCAGGTTGTTCTTGACCCGCCGGGCCGCTGCGCCAGCCGTCCGCCGGCCGTCCTCATACCCTGCACGCTCGAGCAACGCGCCCAGCTCGTCGAGCTGCGCCGGGAGGAGGACCTTGCCGATCGCCAGCCGCATGCTGCCCGTCAGTGTGCGCCCGCAGCCTTGCGAAAGACTTCCAGCTGCTTGCCGTTCACCAGGTCCTTGCCGCTGCCATAGGTGCGCTGGCCGTCGCCGATCATGACGTACTTGGTGACGAAGCCGATGTAATAGCAGCCGATGCCGTCCTCGGGCTTTCCCGAATACGCCGGCATGCAGACCCTGCCGTCCTTGAACTCGTACTTGCCCGCCAGGGGGTTGATGACCGCGGTATAGCAGACGCCATGGTCGAGCTCGTGGTTGTCACCGAGCGGTGTCGGGCACTTGCTCAGGTCGTCGGTCCTGGACCAGTCGCGCTTCCAGCCCTCGACCTGGCCATCGGTCCCGAAGTAGATCGCGACCGCCTGGTCCTTGCGGATGGTGCGCCCGGGCAGCGCCACGGCGAGTTGCTCGGTGCTCAGCGCCGGGGTGGCGAAGACCGGGCCGGACTGGCTGAAGCCGATGCCGCCCTCGCCGCCCTCGCCATCGAGGATCTTGGCCAGCCCGCGCTCGAACGGAACCGTGTCGCCGGTCTTCGAGGCGGGGAAGGTCCCTGCCCCGCCATCGGTCGCGCCGGCACCCGCCAGGCCCAGTGCCGCGGCGGTCGCGCCCAGGCCGGTCCAGACTTTCCTGCGTATCGTCATGTTGGCATCCCCCTCAGAGCATGCGCGTGGTGAAGGAGAAGCGCAGCGTGCGCGGCAGGCTCACGCCGAGCAGGTTGGAGCCGGTGGCCGACCAGTATTCCTCGTCGGTCACGTTCTCGACGTACAGGCGCAGCGTGGTGGGCTTGCCCGAGAACTCCGTGTCGTAGCGCCCGCCGATGTCGAAGGTCGTGTAGCCGTCCACGAAGGCGGTGTTCTGGGCGTTGATCGCGCGCTCGCCGACGTGGAACACGCCGGCG
>JAGTSG010000076.1 GCA_018261655.1 Pseudomonadota bacterium
CATGTGCTCGAACCAGGCCTGGTAAGCGGCGGCACGCCGGCCGACGAACGCGCGCCTGACGGCCTCGCCGCCGCAGGCCTCGTGCTCGCTGGTCAGGCCGGCGTAGTCGTTGTCCACCTCATGATCGTCCCAGGTGACCAGCCAGGGGCAGGCCGCGTGGGCGGCCTGCAGGTCGGGGTCCATCTGGTACTGCGCATAGCGGCGCCGGTAGTCGTCGAGGGTCAGCGCCTCCTTGCGGTGACCGAGCCGCACGCGATTCTGGCCGTAGCCGTCTTCGTAGATGTAGTCACCGAGTTCGACGATCAGGTCGGGCCGGTCGTCCGCCATGTAGCGATACGAGGAGAAGAACCCCTGCTCGAGCTGGGCGCAGGAGGTCAGCGCCATGCGCAGCGACGCGGGCGAGTCGCCCGGAGCCGGCGTCGTGAGCGCGCGGCCGGCCGGACTCTCGTAGCGTCCCAGCCGGAAGCGATAGAAATACTCGCGACCCGGCGCGAGGCCGTCGACTTCGGCGTGGACCGAGTGCGCCAGGTGCGCGACCGCCAGGGCGCGACCGGACCGGACGATGCGGCTGAATCCCGCGTCCTCCGCCACGTCCCAGTCGACCTCGAAGGCGACCGTGCCGAGCTCCTCCGGCTCGTGCGGCTCCGGCAGCAACCGGGTCCACAGGACGAAGCCGTCAGGCGCCGGGTCTCCAGACGACACGCCCAGCTTGAAGGGATAGGAACTGAAGCGGACCTGGGCCGCGAGGCGGCTGACGGGCAGCAGGGCGAGGGTCGAGGCAGCCACCGCGTGCTGGACGAAGCGGCGGCGTGAGATCGGCCGGGACATCGGGCACCCCTTTACTCTCGGTGCGGCGACGTTAGACGGTCACGGTGACGGGCGCAATTGCGGAAACGGAGGGGTCAGATCCCCCCGCCCTGGTCGAAGCCGGTCTCGAGCGGCTCGGCCTGGTAGACGCGCGAGCCCGGCGGCACGCTGTGGGTCAGCCAGACGTTGCCCCCGATGACGCTGCCGCGGCCGATCGTGATGCGGCCGAGCACGGTGGCGCTCGCGTAGATGGTGACGTCGTCCTCGACGATGGGGTGGCGTGGCCGGCCCTTGACCAGCAACCCGGACTCGTCGACCTGGAAGCTCTTCGCACCGAGCGTCACGCCCTGATAGAGCGTCACCCGGTCGCCGATGATGGCGGTCTCGCCTATCACGACGCCGGTGCCGTGATCGATGAAGAACTCCCGGCCGATGGTCGCGCCCGGGTGGATGTCGATGCCCGTCAGGGTGTGGGCCTGCTCCGCGATGAGGCGCGGCAGCAGCGGCACCCCCTCGCCCTGCAGCACGTGCGCGATGCGGTGGCGCGTGATGGCCAGGATCCCCGGGAAGGCGTACATCGCCTCGACCGGGTCCTTGCAGGAAGGGTCGCCGCGATAGGCGGCGCGCGCATCCTCGAACAGCCGCTGCCGGAGTTCGGGGAGCCGGTCGATGATGCCGCGGGCGACCTCCCGGCTGCGCGCGCGCCGCTCCAGCTCCGAGCGTTCCCGGGCCTCGACCCGGTCCTGGAAGGCGAGCGCCAGCAGCACCTGCTCCGCGAGCAGCGGCTCGATGGCCGCCACTTCCTCGCCGATGCGCCGGCGGCGGGTGGAGATGTCCGGCGCCGCGGTGAGCATCTCCGGCACCAGCAGCCGGTGCAGCCGCGCCACGGTGTCGAGCGACAGCTCGCGGTCCGGCATCAGGCCGGCGCCCAGCGCGGAGAACCCGCCACCTGAGGGGGCGGTCAGCAGGCCATCGAAACGACGGCCGCCGGCGGGCTCAGCGGTTGATGACGAGCTTGAGGTCACTCTGCGGCGCCTCCTCGTACAGCCAGGTCGACAGGTAGCGTTCCCCGAAGCTCGGGATGATCACGACGATCAGCTTGCCGCGGCTCTCCTCGCGCGCGGCCACCTGCAGGGCGGCCCAGAGCGCTGCGCCGGAGCTGATGCCGACGAGGACGCCTTCCTCGCGGCCGAGCCGGCGCGCGTACTCGGCGGCCTGCTCGTTGGTGACCTTCACGATCTCGTCGATGATCCCGGTGTTGAGCACCTGCGGCACGAAGCCGGCGCCGATGCCGGCGATCTTGTGCAGGCCGGGCTCGCCGCCCGACAGCACGGGGCTCGCCGCCGGTTCCACGGCGACGGCCCGGAAGGACGGCTTGCGCGCCTTGATCACCTCGGCGACGCCGGTGATCGTGCCGCCGGTCCCGACGCCCGAGACCAGCACGTCCACCTCGCCGTCGGTGTCCTCCCAGATCTCTTCCGCGGTGGTGCGGCGGTGGATCGCCGGGTTGGCCGGGTTGGAGAACTGCCCGACCATGACGAAGCGCTTCGGGTCGCTGTCCACGATCTCCTGCGCGCGCGCGATCGCCGCCTTCATGCCTTTGGTCCCGTCGGTCAGCACGAGTTCGGCGCCGAAGGCCTGCAGCATGCGCCGCCGCTCGATGCTCATCGTGTCCGGCATGGTCAGGACCAGCTTGTAGCCCCGGGCCGCGGCCACGAAGGCGAGGCCGATGCCGGTGTTGCCGCTGGTCGGCTCGACCAGGACGGTGTCCGGGCCGATGAGTCCCTGCTCCTCCAGCGCCTCGATCATGCTGACGCCGATCCGGTCCTTGACGCTCGCGCAGGGGTTGAAGAACTCGAGCTTCAGCACGATGCGGCCGGGCAGGTCGCGCCCGATCTTGTTCAGCCGGACGAGCGGCGTCCGGCCGATGGTGTCGACGATGCTGTCGTAGATCCTTGCCATGTGAATCGCCCCCTCAGGCGGCCCGCCGGGGCGGGCACGTGGTTCCCGCAAACTTACGCCTGCGGCCCGGAAACCTGAAATCGCCAGTCGCGCTCTGCTGATGCCCGGCGGTTATCGCGGACCAGCGGCCGCGCTCAGCGCTTGCGCGCAGGAAACCTGTCGAGCATGGCGTTGGTCGCCCGCAGCGCACCCGATGTGAGTTCATGCCGGCCGGTGGCCACCCCGGAGGCGACCGCCTGCCAGATGACCTTCTCGTCCTGGGCCGAGAGCGCCATCAGCACCAGCGTGGCCTCGCGCACCAGGCCTTCGGACCCGGCCGGGTCCGGCGCGACCTCGGGACCGATCAGCGAGGTCGGGTCGCGCACCATGGCGTAGGCGTCGCGCGGGTTTTCCGAGGTGAACACCGCGATACGGTAGGTGACGATGAAGTCGGGCTGCGTGCCGGGCGCGGCCCGCTCGTAGCCCTTCCCGGCGAGCTTCTGCGACGCGGCCTCGGCGATCTGCGCGTCGCCGTGCCGCGCGGCGGGACCCGCGGACTGCACGGTCTCGAGGGAGCGAAACTCCCAGGTGCGAAGCTGGTCGGGATGGATCGCGCCCGGTTCGCTGACGATGATCGGCGGCGTGCCGGCGCAGCCAGCCAGGAGCAAGGCGGCGGCGATAGCGGCGATGCGCATGCGTGACCTCGGTCGGAAATCGGCGCCAAAAAAGAAGGAGGGTAACCGGGCCACTCGGCGCCGGTACCCCCCGACATGGAAAACCTGAAACGGCCGGCCGTCAACGGCTGCCGTAACTCTCCATCCTCAGCCCGGTGCCGCCGCGAGACACGTGGGCCACGATCGCCTGGCGCCGGTGGATCTTGGTGACCTTCCCCAGGTTGATCGCAAAGGCGAGCTCGACGATCGCGCCCTTGGCCAGGCCAAGGTTGCGCGTCTCGATGAACACGCCGTTGGCGCTGAGGTTGTGCGCCCGGCACAGCTTGCCGCTGCGTCCCGGGACGCTGATGTACACCGTTGTCCGCGCCCGATGGCGCGTGTGCAGCCTGCGCTCCATCCCCCGTTCCCCGTTTCTTGTTCGTGGAGACGAATCCTGACCCGAGTATGCCGAGGCGGACGGACCGAGGGAAGCGCCCAGGCCTCCCTGGAGGGGAAATTGCGGACATTCCCTATAAATCAGTGGATTAGGTCAAAGAAAAGCGCCCCCGGGGCGCGCCCCGGCGGACCCGGACTCGGGGCCGGCGAGTGCTCCGGACGATCACGGCGCTACGTGTTGCAATCGCTAGCTGACTTTTCATATAGTTAGGTACGATAATTCAATCGGTCTATGACAAAGTGCAGCTAACCCTAAGCAGCACGGAAGACCGGGGGCCGTGACCGAACTCAGCGCGTCACCTCGAACCACCGACCGCCCTGATCCCCGGGCGACGTCCGGCCTGACCCCTGACCTCGATCCCGACGCGCTCGTGCGCGAGCACGTGGAACTCGTCAAGCGCATCGCCTATCGGCTGCTGTCACGCATGCCGTCCGGCGTCGACGTGGACGACCTCATCCAGGCGGGCATGGTCGGCTTGCTGTGCGCTGCCAGGCAGTTCTGCGCCGACCGCGGCGCGAGCTTCCGTTCCTACGCCGGCATCCGCATCCGCGGTGCCATGCTCGACGAAGCGCGGCGCGCGGACTGGGCGCCGCGCTCGGTGCGCCGCGGCGTGCGCGCACTGCGCCAGGTGGCGACGCGCCTCGAGCGCCAGCACGGCAGCGAGGTGCGCCCGGTTGACGTGGCCGGTGCGCTCGGCATGTCGCTCCAGGATTACCACCGGCTGGTGAACGACGCGGTCGCCTGCACGACCGTGAGCCTCGAGCAGGGCGGCCTGTCGGCGGAGCCCGGTCCGCTGGAGGTGGCCGACCCGGAGCAGGAGGCCCCCGATTCCCAGCTGGAGCGTCACCGGCTCGTGGCCGCGGTGGCCAGCGCGATCGACAACCTGCCGGAGCGCCTGAAGCTGGTGCTGTCGCTCTATTACGACGAGGAACTCAACCTGCGGGAAATCGGCCAGGTCCTCGCCGTCACGGAGTCGCGCGCCTGCCAGCTCCACGCCCAGGCCCGGCAGGAAGTGCGCGCGAAGCTGACCGGCTGGCTCGAACCCGCCGGTTACTTCATCTAGTAGCCGAAGGCGCGCGACACCAGGACCGCCGGCAGCGGCAGCAGGGCCATCAGGCCCAGCATCAGCGACAGGGCGGTGCGCAGCCGGTCGACTTCCCGGCCGAGCGGCGCGAACTGCGGTCCGCGGCGCATTTCCCGGCTCCAGTGCACGTACTGCAGCAGCGGCCACCCCGAAGCGGCGGCCAGGACCAGGAACAACCCCATCTTGAGCCGGAACATCGGGTTCGCGAGGTAGTACCCGGCACCCTCACCGAAGCTGGACGCGAGCGCGCTGCCGGTCGCAAGCGCCGCGATGGCGGCCAGCAACTGGCCCAGCCCCAGGGCGCCGAGCAGCGCGACCTGCTGCCGGTCGACCGGACGCTTGAGCAGCCAGTGCTGCGCGATCAGCAGGCCGGCCATGAGGCCGGCCGACAGCAGGTGCAGGTAGGTGAACAGGGCGCGCCAGATCATGGTGCCGGACAGCCTGGGTCGACCTTGCCGCCGGCGGCCGGGTCCACGCTAGAACAGCCAGGCCAGGTAGGCAGCGTACGCCGCCAGGAACGCCGTGCCTGCGCCCCGGCCGATCGGGCGGCCGCGGATCATGAAGTACATCAGGGCGGCGGCGGCGGCGAGCATGACCCAGATGTCCAGACGGGCGATCTCCGGCGGCACCGTGAGCGGGTGAGCCAATGCCGTCACGCCGAGGATGCCGAGCACGTTGTAGATGTTGCTGCCGACGATGTTGCCGACCGCCACGTCCGCCTGTCTGCGGAAGGCGGCGATCACCGACACCGCCAGCTCCGGCAGCGACGTGCCGACGGCCACGACGGTCAGGCCGATGACCGTCTCGGGCACGCCGAACTGGTGGGCCAGCACGATGGACGAATCGACCAGCAGGCGCGCGCCGATGATGACGCCGACCAGCGCGCCCAGGGCGATGAGCAGGTGCCGGACGGCGCCGTTGCGCGGCGGGGCGTGCATCGCCACTTCGTCCTCGTGTCGCTCTGCCTCGCCGTTGACCTCGTCGCGTTCGGTCAGGTAGCTCACGCATACATAGGCGACCAGCAGCAACACCATCACCACACCACTCAGGCGCGTCAGGCTGCCGATGAGGACGACGACCAGCGCGACAACCGACGCAAGTGCGAGCGCCACGGCGTCGCGGTGGAAGTCCTGCCGGGCGACCGGCATCGGCGCGATGAGCGCGGCCAGGCCCAGGATCAGGATCACGTTGGCGATGTTGCTGCCGACGATGTTGCCGACCGCAATGCCCGGTGAATCGCGGAAGGCGGCGATCAGGCTGGCAACGAGCTCGGGGGTCGAGGTCCCGAAGCCGACCAGCGTCAGCCCGATGAAGAGCGGGGACAGGCCGATCGCCCGGGCGAAGCCGACCGACCCGCGGACCAGGAATTCACCGCCGGCGAACAACAGCGCGAGGCCGATGATGAGCAGGAAGTAGGTCATCGAGGGCTGCCCTGGACGCAGCGGGCCGGGAGGTCCGTGTAATACGAAAAATTATACATGAAACAATTTTCCATAGAAGAACGCCAGGTCCTGTCGGTCAGGCAATCAGCCGCGCAAAGCTCGCCGCATCGATGTTGGATCCGCAGACGATCAGGCCCACCTTGAGGCCGGCCAGGCGCTCCTTCAAAGGGCCCCGCAGCGCCGCCGTGGAGGCCGCGCCCGCGGGCTCGACCGCCAGCTTGCCGTGCTCCAGCAGGAAGCGCATGGAGGCGACGAGGGCGGCGTCGGTGACGAGCACCAGTTCATCCAAGTGGGCACGGCACAGCTCAAAGGAGACAGGCATGGCGTAAGGCGCCCCCAGGCTGTCGGCGATGGTGGTGACCCGGTCGATACCGACCGGGCGCCCGGCCGCAAGACTGCGGTGCATCGTGTCGGCGCCTTCCGGCTCCACCCCGTACACCCGGCAGTCCGGGTTGACGCGCTTGACCGCGACCGAGACCCCGGCGGCGAGCCCGCCGCCGCCGACCGGCACCACGACCGCGTCGAGGTCGGGGACCTGCTCCATGAACTCGAGCCCCAGCGTCGCGCTGCCAAGCGCCGTCCGCAGCCCTTCGAAGGGGTGGATCAGGGTGCGTCCCTCGACCTGGCTCAGCTCGTCGGCCCGGGCGAAGGCGTCGTGGATCGTCGGGGCGAACTCGACGTCGGCCCCCCAGGCCCGGCACTGGGCGGCGCGGAACGGGTTGGCCGTGGCGAGCATGACGATGCGCGCATGGGTACCGAGCCGGCGCGCGGCATAGGCGGTCGCAATCGCGTGGTTGCCGCCGCTCACGGCGCAGATTCCCCGGGCCCGTTCCCCGGGCGAGAGCGCCAGGACGTTCAGCAGCGCGCCGCGCGGCTTGAAGCTCCCGGTGCGCTGGAAGAGCTCGAGCTTGAGCACCGGGCGGGTCGCGGGCCCGAAGGCGTCCTCGACCCCCGGCCCGGCCAGTTCCAGGACCGGCGTGGTGATGATCGCATCGGCCAGGTCGGCCCGGGCGCGGCGGATGTCCTCGAGATCCAGTCCAGATTGGGGCAATTCAATGCTCCTGGCCGGCGCCGGGGCCGTGCGGCGGGGGCGGGTCGCCCCCGGGTGACCGGCCGGACGGGTGCCCGTGCCGTCGCGGCGGCGCGCCGGGGGCGGGGGAACCTGCCGTCGCGCCGCAGCATGCCGTTGACAGGCGCGGCGGCGGGGCCGAAAATACGCGGCTCATTTGCCGGAGGGGTACCCAAGCGGCCAACGGGGGCAGACTGTAAATCTGCTGGCTCATGCCTTCGTAGGTTCGAATCCTACCCCCTCCACCATGCTATCGGTCCGGCGGTGCGGCGTCATGGGCGGCCCGCGAACTCGCGTTGTCAGGGAACAGGAGTGCGGGTGTAGTTCAATGGTAGAACCTCAGCCTTCCAAGCTGATGACGTGGGTTCGATTCCCATCACCCGCTCCATCCGGGACGAGGGACTGAGGGACGGGCCGGGACGGACAGTGGCGAGGCCCACGTAGCTCAGTCGGTAGAGCACGTCCTTGGTAAGGACGAGGTCACCGGTTCGATTCCGGTCGTGGGCTCCAGTACATGCCGCCGGGAAGCGGGCGGGCGACGGCGGAACAGGCAGGACACAGGCGGAGCCCACCGGGCTCCAGGTCGAAACAGGTCGAATTCCTCGAGGTGAGTCGTGGCTAAGGAAAAATTCGTACGCAGCAAGCCGCATGTGAATGTTGGGACGATTGGTCATGTGGACCATGGGAAGACGACCTTGACGGCGGCGTTGACGA
>JAGTSG010000077.1 GCA_018261655.1 Pseudomonadota bacterium
TCGGAGTTCATCGTCCGGCCGGGTGAGAGCGGGCAGCAGGTCGACGTCGTCGTCGACCCGATGCCCGCCAACCTCAAGGTCGAGAACCGCATCAAGCCCGTTGCGGCGCGTTGTGCGGGACGCAACCGGGCCTTCAGCATCCATCACCCGGCGGACGACCCGCTGAGAGTCGTCGTCAGCGGCACGGTGTCGGTCAGTTGCCCGCCGCAGACCTCCCGCCAGGTCATCCTGCGCCCGGCCGAGTACGCCTATGGGACCTTCCGGCAGCTGTGGGAACAGCAGGGCGGCACGATCGGCGGCGGCCTGCAGCGTGCCGCGACGCCAGCGGAGGCGAAACAGCTGTTGTCCCAGGAGTCGCTGACGCTGGCCGAGATCGTCCGGGTGACCAACAAGTTCTCGAGCAACGTCATGGCCCGGACGCTGGTGCTGACCCTGGCCGCCGAAAAGGGCGCGGTGCCGGCCACGTCGGTGGCGGGCGAGGCGGTCATCGCCGAGTGGCTGAAGACCCGGGGGCTGGATTTTCCGGAATTGGTCATCGCCAATGGCTCCGGCCTCTCCCGGGAGGCCCGGATCTCCGGGGACAGCCTGGCGCGGTTCCTGCAGACGGCGTGGAGGAGCCGGTTCGCCCCCGAGTTCCTGGCCACCCTGCCCCTCGGCGGGCTGGACGGGACGCTGCGCAAGCGTTTTGCCAGGATCAAGGATCCCAGCCGGATCCGCATGAAGACCGGGACGCTGAACGGAGTCAGTTCCATTGCCGGGTACGTCACGGGGGACTCGGGACGGACCTACGCCGTCGTCATCATGGTCAATAACGAGGGCGCCCAGTACGGCCCGGGCGACGCCGTGCAGGGGGCGGTGATCGAGTGGGTGCTGGGGCAGTAGTGCCCTGTGCCAGGCCGTTTCAAGCGGCGTTTGGCATGTCGGGAAAGCTTACAGAGGCGTATTTTCGGCGGATCACGACATCTAAATAACTAATTGTTTTTAAAACAATTTCATGGCTTGGCATGGTCTCTGCATCTTCCCAGGCAGGATCGCATGTTGTACCCAAGGGGTGGGTGGCAGCGGTCAGGAACGAAAAGGAAATCAGAACATGCGTAACATCTTGAAATTCACAGGGTTGCTGGCCGTCGGTTACCTTGGGATGGTCGGAGTCGCCTCTGCAGGGGCGGTCTACGACAACACGGACGGCAGTTGCGGCGATATCGCGATTGGCACGAGAGAAATCATCGTGACGCCCGCCGACCTGGACTCGTCCGGAACGGATCCTTTCTGCTACGCGCAGAACGGCAACTTCAACGGTGATGACTTCTCTGGCGTTTCCGGCCTCCCGGACGTCGATCTGCTCGACAAGGACATCGCGCCGGATGGCATGCTCGAGGGCGCGCTGAACTACAGCGGCTCGACGTCGGGCACGTGGGAAATCAGTGCCGCGCTGTGGAACGAGTATGACCGCTTGTTCCTGGCCTTCCACTTCGGTGGCGGCGGTGAATGCAGCACCGCACCGAACGACCCGCAGGGCGCGCCTGGTGCGAACTGCACGGTTGACCCGGACTCGTTCATCGTGGAGCTGGTAGCGGGTTCGACGTCAGGCACCTGGTCGTTGGTGGGCGGCAGCCTGAACGGTCTGTCGAACATCTACCTGCTGGGCTACTGCACCGACCGTGAGAACGGCTGCACGCCCTACGACGTTCCGGAACCGGCGACCTTGGGCCTCCTGGGCTTCGGCCTCGCGGGTCTGGGCCTCGGCATCCGGCGCCGTCGGAAAATCTGACACTTCGGCCTGATCGCCTTGTAATGAGAAACCCCGCCATCTGGCGGGGTTTCTTTTTGCGCTGCAATAGCCCGTCGGGCCTCCTGGGCAGGCTATCCGGTGATCCTCTGGCTCCGCTTGCCCTTGGTGCTCGTCGGTGCCCCGGTCACGGTGACCTGGGTGGGCCCCGCGTAGCCGGAGGCGGCTCCGGTGGCGACCGCCCGGACGCTGTAGCGGAAGGTCCCGTTGCCCGCCAGGTCCGCCACGCTGGTCACGCCGGCCGGCACCGTCGCCACGGTCGTGGCGCTCTTCCAGACCTTGCGCTTGCTGTCCCAGGTCTCGCGCCGGACCTCGAAACCGGTCTCGTTCGATGAGGCATCCACCCACGACACGCTGGCCGAACCGTCGCCATTGTTGGTCGCCGAGACGGCGGACGGCGCCGCCGGGGCCACGTCGGGCGTGGTCACCGAAGCGGTGTTCGAGTACGCCGAGTTGCCCACGCCATTGAAGGCGCGCACCCGGTACCAGTAGCTGGTCCGGGCCGACAGGCCGGTGTCGGTGAAGCTCGCCGTGTTGGCGCCCAGCGTGGCGACCTCCGCAAAGTCGACGCCATTGGCCGACCGCTCGACCTTGAACCCGCTCTCGTCGGTCGAGTTGTCCGCCCAGCTGACGGCCACGCTGCTGGTCGAGGTCGCGCTGGCACTCAGTGATGAGGGTGACGCAGGGGCGGTCGGAGTCGGCGTCGACGCGCTGCCCGACACGCCGCGGAACGCCGCCACCGTGTCGGCCGTCAGGTTCATGGAACGCGCGTTCTCGGCCGCATTGTCCGGGTCGGCCTCGTAGCTGATGCCGGTCGGGTGACCGTTGTAGCTCACGCTGGGATTGGAGAACTGCGTGACGCGCGGCGCACCGGCACAACTGTAGGACATCACGGTCCGGAAGCCCGACCCGTCGGTCGTGTCGCAGCGACGGTAGCCGTAGGAGTACGGGAAGATCCCGGTGCTCGTGCCCGAGGTCACGCGGTCGTGCATGTTGCCCTGGTTGTGACCCAGCTCGTGCGCGAGCGAGTGCTGGCTCAGGCAGCTCGAATACACGACGTTAAAGCTGGCCGACGCAAAGCTGGTGCTCTCCGAACGCATCAGGTAGCCGATGCCGCAGGCATCGCTGTCCTCGGAGATCAGCGACACCAGGTCCGCGCCGACGGCGTCGCGCAGGCCGTGGACGGCGTCCATCTTGCCGTCGGTCGTGCCGCGCAGGTCCGACAGGGTGGTCGAGATGGTGCTCGCCTCGTCGTAGGGCACCTCCTGCACGCCCACCAGGTTGAGCGTGATGTTCACGCCGCTGTTCAGGTAGGCCTGGTTGGCGGCGTTGACGGCGCTGACGACCATGCTCTCGAGGACGGCCTGGCCGTATCGCACCCGGGACGCCGGCGTATAGACGACCAGCAGGTCGTGCACGTAGCCGCCCGCATCGCCTGCCGTGCCGCCCGTGCCGTAATCGGTGACACCACCCGTGTCCGCGACGGCACCGCCGTCGAACAGCACCAGCTCCGGGTCAGGCAGCTTCGCCGGGTCCACCTCGTAGACCATGTGCCGGCCGCCCTTGGTCGGGGCGATCTCGAAGGTCTCCGTGCCGTAGGTGATGAATCCCGTCGTGACGCCCCGGGCCTGGGTCAGGATGACGAAGCTGCCCGGCTGGTCGTCGAAGGTGCCGATCCAGGACTTGCGTCCCTGGCCCGCGTCTTCCGCGACGCGCTGGCGCCGGGCGTTCAGCACGCGACCGTCGGCCAGCGGGAAGTACAGTCCGGGCGCGCCGAGCGCGGCCGGATTCAGCGTGCTGGCGATGCCGCTGCCACGCGCGGCCTGCGCCGGCAGGTCGACATCGGGCAGCCGTTGCCCGCCCGTCATGACCCATTCCGGCGCGTTGCCCGCGGCGTGGGCCGCGGTGGCGCCGAGGGCGAACAGCACGGCGGCTGCAAGGATGTTGTGAGGGCGGGGCTTCATGTTCATGTTCGGTCCTGGCCTGTTCGATCCACGTTCGCGTCGACGTGACGCACCCACGCGCTTCCCTGCGCCGAAGGACGGACTCGAACCCGCAAAAGGATGGAAGGGCGCAGTGCGCGCCAGGACGCGTGACGTGCGGCAGGCGGCACGCGCTGTCGCGTAGCGAATCGGCCTGCCGGCCGGCAACCCCGCTGGCGTGGGCTCCGAGGAGCCTGTAGCCCGGAGGCTTTGCGTCCCCACCTTTCGATGGGTTTGCCCTTGCACCGAAGTATGGACCTCGATGTCCGCGCTTCCAACGCAAGGCGCGTGACGCGCCTCACGGTTCGCGCAGACGGGCTTCCCTGAGTACCGGAAGGACCTGCAGCCGGCGCAAGCTGAACACGCGCCTGCTGCGAATTATCGTCGCGCCGCGGAGCCTTCCCGTCCCCGCCGCGCCGTCTCAGTTCATGCAAAGCGCCGCCCGTGGGGAGGTCCCACGGGCGGCTAAATGCCGGGCCTTATGAGCCGGGGAGCTCGGGAAAAGTGGGCCCGACGACGAACCGATCTTTGCGCCTGGGGACCGAAGGCGCCAGCCGGTGCTGTCGCCGATTGGCGACGATCCGGCGTGAATACGGTGGCACAGGCCCGCGCCGCGTGGCGCGGCACGCAACATAACGCCACGCAGGGCAACCCGCGTCTCTCTAGGGTCCGCCGAAGCAACGTGTGGCGGCGCGCTGACAGGCGCCTAGTGCCGCCTTCCCGCGTACCGGCCGAACAGTTCGGCGAACACGTGCTGCCAGCCGGGCAGGTACTCGCGTCGCAGGATCGGGGCGATCTCGCCGAGCGCCTCCCAGCCGCCGTGCGTCAGCGTCACGCGCGTGCACGTCCCGGCGCGCTCGAACCGCAGCGCGACCTGCTGGGCCGATGCGGCATCACGCCCCGGATGCCAGGTGAAGGCGACCGATCGGCCCGGCTCGACGTCGGTCACCGTTCCCCACAGGTGCTCGGCGCCGTCGGGCGCAGTCTCGAACACCCGGCCCCCCAGGCGCGGCTCGAGCGCGCAGCGGGTCGCTGCGTCGCGCGACAGGGAATGGGTCAGCGTGGGCCACCACCGGCCGAAGTCCGCCGTGAAGCGCTCGTAGGCCTCGGCCGGCGTGACGTCCAGGTCGAGGGTGAGGACGATGGGCTCGAGGGCGAGGTCGTTGTCGGCCATCTCAGGTCACTTCCCGATGAAGTCCCGGTGCAGCGGCCGCGTTGTCCCGGTCAGCGCGGCAGCGGCCGCCGCAGCTGCGCCAGCAGCCGCCATGCGCCGCCCGAGCGGCACCAGAGGTTGACATAGCTGCCCTCCGCGGCGGCGGCGACCGCCGGCGAGGAGAGGCCGTAGGTGTAGCCGAAGTCGCCGGAGGAAGCGACCGCGCCACCCATCGGCCACAGCTGCGTGGTGGCCGGCAGCGCCTGCAGCACGTCCGGCCAGTCGATCGAGCTCATCGCGCCGGCGACGTCCGGCGCGTGGAACAGCGCACCCTGCTCCGCCCTGCGGGCCAGCATGCGGATCGCGTGCGGCTCGAATTCGGTTCCGGACAGCGCGGCGTCCAGCGACTGCAGGTCGCCGGCCGACGCCTCTGGGCCGCGCTCGCAGCGCGCGACGCCGCGGCGGACTTCCGTTTCGAGCGACAGAGGATCGTCACCCGGGCTGCGGCCGAACCCGCCATCGAACACGGCCTTCCAGCCGCCCGCCTCGCGGCGCCACACCGTGACGTAGCGCCCCTCGGCCAGCGCAGGGCCGCCTGCGGCGGACACCAGCCGCCACGGGCCCGTGGTGAAGCCGAGCCGGCCGTCGGCGGCCATCTCGGCCCAGTCCGGGGCCCAGTCGAGGGTGCCCGGCGACTCGCCGGCGGACTCCCAGGCGGCACGGCCGAATACCGGCCCGGGCTGGAGCACGATCGAGTCTTCGGCCAGGTATTCGAGGAAGGCCGCCCGGGCGCCGCGTTCCCGCGACGCGGCCGCGAAACGGCCCTCCAGCTCGACCACCGTCCCGGCGTCCGGCGACGACGGGGCCGGTGACGTCGCGGGACCGCTCGCGCAGCCCGCGCAGGACAACCCGATCAGCAAGGACAGGGCGAGCGCCGGTGATTGCAGCATGTCATGACGTCCACGGTGTGCCGGCGCGCGCGGGCCGGCGGGATGGAATAGATTACCCGCAACGAGGCCCGGTCGAGGCCAGCGCGGGGCGCCGAATGGTCGCGGAACGGCAGGAGATGACCCAGACGGCATTGCCGGAAGGCGCCTATCGCGCCCTGGTGGAGGCCGCGCCGGACATCGTCGCGGTGTTCCACGGCGACGGCCGCATCCGCTACATCAACGCCGCCACGACCGCCCTGCTCGGCCACGCCCCGACGGACGTCGTCGGCCGCCCCATCCAGGACTTCCTTCATCCCGACGACCGCGAGCGCGCAGCATCACGTATCGCGGCGGTGCGCGCCGCCCCCGCCAGCGAGGTGGTCGCGGAGAACTTCCGCGTCCGCTGCCACGACGGCCGCTACCGGCACCTCGAGACGCTTGCGCTCAATCGCCTCGGCGATGCCGCGATCGACGGCATCTTCCTCATTGCGCGCGACGTGACCCGCCGTTCGGAGGCCGAGAGCGAGCGCCTGGCCGCCCAGGAGCGCCGCCGGCTCACCGCGGAGGTGGCGCGGCTCGGCGTCTGGGAATGGAACCTCGAGACGAACGAACTCGTGGCCGACGAGGCGGTGCGTCAGCTCGTGCGGCCGCGGCCCGACCAGACCTGGACCGGCCCGGAGGAATTCCTGGCGCGCTTCCACCCGGAGGACCGCGAGGCCCTCTACCAGGCGATCCGCGCGGCGGCCGCGGGCCGCGAGGTGTGCCGCAGGGTCGCACGGATGCCGCTCCAGGACGGCAGCCTGCGCTGGCTCTACGTGTATGCGCAGCGCCTGCCCGGCGAGAACCGGCCCGGCCCGTGGCTGGTCGGGCTGGTCATGGACGTGACGGCGCAGAAGCGCACGGAACAGGAACTCTCGATCCGCGGCGAACTGCTGGAGCTCGCGTCCTGGGGCGCCGACCTCGGTGTCTGGACGTGGTACCCGGCCGAGGACCGCGCCGTCATCGACGAGCGCAGCATCCAGCTGCTCGGGCTGGCCGGCCATCACACCGAGCGACCGACTGCCGAGTGCAACAGCCGCGTGCATCCTGACGACCTGGCCACCCTCGAGCGGCTGGAGCAGGAACTCGTCTCGGGCGTGCGCGAGCGCTTCGACTACGCCTATCGTGTCCAGCGCGACGACCCCGGCTGGCACTGGCTGCTCGACCGCGGCCGGGTCAGCGAACGCGACGGCAATGGCCGCGCCATCCGCGTGTCCGGCGTCACGCTCGACATCGACAACGAGAAGCAGAAGGAGCGCGAACTCGAGGAGCAGCGCCTGCGGCTCGACCTTGCGCTCAAGGCGTCGCGGCTCGGACTGTGGGACTTCGACGCCGAGAGCGAGGTGCTCTACGTCGACGCGCGGTACACGGAAATCACTGGGCTCACCCCGGAGGACGTCCGCAGGAACTATGCTTCGCTCACCGACGCGGTGCACGAGGACGACCGCAGGGTCGCGCTCGCGGCGGTCGCCGGGATCCGGTCCGGCAGTCGCGAGTCGATCCGCTTCGAGGGCCGCCTGCGGCGCCAGGACGGCCGCCTGACGTGGATCGACATCGAGGGGTTCATCGCCAGCAGGCAGCCGGACGGTCGGCCCGCGCGCATCATCGGCACGATCGCGGACATCACCGCGAGGAAGCAGCTGGAGGCGGCGCTGCTCGAGAGCTCGAGTCGCGAGCAGCAGCGGCTCGGTCGCGAGCTGCACGATGGCCTCGGCCAGGAGCTGACGGGCATCTCCCTGCTGCTGCAGGGGATCGCCGGCCAGGTCAAGGCCGCCAATCCCTCGCTCTCGCAACCCTTCGACCGCCTCAGCGGCCTGCTGTCCTCGGCGATCAGGAACACCCGATTGCTCGCCCACGGGCTGGCCCCGGTCACGCCGGCCCGCGGCGGCCTGGAGGGCGCCCTCATGCTGCTGGCCGAGCACTCGACCGCGTCCTGTGGCCTCCCGGTCGGCCTCGAGCTGAATGTCGGAAAGCCGCTCCCGCTCGACGAGCGGGCCGGCAACGACCTCTACCGGATTGCGCAGGAAGCGCTCAACAACGCGGTGCGCCACGCCAGGGCGTCGACGGTGACGATCCGGCTCGCAACGACGGCTCACGGGATCGAGCTCGAGGTCCTCGACGACGGCTGCGGCATCCCGGACGACGCGGCTGAAGGCGATGGCATGGGCCTCAGGAGCATGACCTATCGCGCGCAGGGCCTGCGGGGCACCCTC
>JAGTSG010000078.1 GCA_018261655.1 Pseudomonadota bacterium
CCTTCGAGGCCGGCTTCGTGTCCGCCGCGCACGGCGACGCCGAGATCGACGCCACGCTCGAGGCTGCGCGCAAGGCTTTCCGCACCTGCTGACTGGCCCGCTGGCACAGGCGCTCGTCGGGCGGGTCCCCGCTGCGCTCGCTCGGCTCCGCTTCGCTCCGCAAGCACAACTCGCTCGCTCCGGGGGACCCCGCCCTGCGCGCCCGCGCCTCACGCGCACTGCCGCCGTTCGGGCGCGGTCGAGGGAGGTCCGGTCACCGAAGTGAGTGAGTTGTGCTTGCGGAGCGAAGCGGAGCCGAGCGAACGCAGCGTGACCGGCCGACCGAAGACCGCGCCGCGTTGCTGCGGTCTGCGCGGGGAACACCCGAGCCGAAGGACGCACCTGACCAACGATAGTGCGCGCCCGTGCCAGCTGGCCGGTCAGCAGGCGCGGAAAGCCTTGCGCGCAGCCTCGAGCGTGGCGTCGATCTCGGCGTCGCCGTGCGCGGCGGACACGAAGCCGGCCTCGAAGGCAGACGGCGCCAGGTACACGCCGGCGTCCAGCATGGCGTGAAAGAAGCGCTTGAAGCGCTCGACGTCGCAGCGCATCACCTGCTCGTAGCGGGTGACGGGCGCCTGGTCGGTGAAGAACAGGCCGAACATGCCGCAGACGTGGTTGGTGCTGAACGGCACGCCGGCCTGGCGCGCAGCGGCCTCGAGGCCCTCCACCAGGTCCGTCGTGCGGGCGGCGAGCCGCTCGTGAAAACCGGGCGCCGACAGGCCCGCGAGCGTCGCCAGGCCCGCGGCCATCGCGACCGGGTTGCCCGACAGCGTGCCCGCCTGGTAGACGGGCCCGAGCGGGGCGAGCCGCTCCATGATGTCGCGCCGGCCGCCAAAGGCCCCCACCGGCATGCCGCCGCCGATGATCTTGCCGAGGGTGGTCAGGTCCGGCCGGATGCCGTACAGCGCCTGCGCGCCGCCCCTGGCGACCCGGAAGCCGGTCATCACCTCGTCGAAGATCAGCACGGCGCCGGCGCGGGTGCACAGTTCGCGCAGCTTTTCGAGGAAGCCAGGCACCGGCGGCACGCAGTTCATGTTCCCGGCAACGGGCTCGACGATGACGCAGGCCGTCTCCGCGCCACTCGCCGCGAAATACTGCTCGAGCGCCGCGATGTCGTTGTAGGGCAGGGTGCTGGTGTGGCGCGCGAAATCGGCAGGAACGCCGGGCGAGGTCGGCACGCCCAGGGTCAGCGCGCCGGAGCCGGCCTTCACCAGCAGCGAGTCCGAGTGGCCGTGGTAGCAGCCCTCGAACTTCACGATCTGGTCGCGGCCGGTGAAGCCGCGGGCGAGGCGGATGGCGCTCATCGTGGCCTCGGTCCCGGAGCTGACCATCCGCACCAGCTCGATGGAAGGCACTAGCTCGATGACCCGCCGCGCAAGATCGGTCTCGATGGCGGTCGGCGCGCCGAAGGACAGGCCGTCCACGATCCTTTCCTGCACGGCCTGGATCACGGCCGGGTCGGCGTGGCCGAGGATCATCGGGCCCCAGGAGCCGACGTAGTCGATGAACCGCCGGCCGTCCGCCGCCTCGACCCAGGCGCCTTTGGCCCGGGCGAAGAAGATCGGCTCGCCGCCGACGCCGCGGAACGCGCGGACCGGGGAATTCACCCCGCCGGGGATGTAGCGGCAGGCTTCCTGGAACAGGGACATCTGTTGACTCCTCGAGGCGCGCGGCACGCGGTCCGCCCGCCGGTGTCCAATGGTCGCTGGGATATACTGCGCACACGAGCAGCCCGAAGCGCAGGCGTGCGAATCTCCCACCGCTACAAGTTTATCTTCTTCTCCAACCCGAAGACGGGCTCGGAGAGCGTGCGGCTCATGCTGGATCCGTACTCGGACATCCTGTGCCGCCGGCCGAGCGAGTGTACCCCGGACTTTCCCTTTTATGACCACATGCTGCCGGTGGAACTGCGGGACGTCTTCAGGGAGCGGGGCTGGGATTTCGACGCGTACTACAAGTTCGTGTTCGTCCGCAATCCCTGGGCGCGCCTGGTGTCCGTCTATGCCGCGATCCTGGACCGCGGGTTCGCCGGCCGCGTGCGCGACGCGGGGAATGCCCTGTCGCGCTGGATCCGCGGACGTGACATGGACCCGGACATCGATGGGTTCCGTCGCTGGGTCCGCACCGTCGAGACCTCGGGACGCGGCGGCGGCGGCAAGCCGCACCACCGCTTCCGGCAGAAGGGCACGTGGTCGATCGCGGCCTTCGTCGGCGACGGGCAGGGCCACGAGCTGGTGGACGAGGTCATCCGCCTGGAGGACGCGGCGGACCGCTTGCCGGCGCTCGCGGTGCAACTCGGCCTGCCCGACGCCGACCGTGTGCGCTTGCCGCACGTGAACGTGCACCGCCACCCGAAATACGTCAGCTACTACGACGATGCCACGGCCGCGCACGTGGCGCAGCTGTACGCCGGCGACATCGCCCGCTTCGGCTACCGGTTCGGGCAGTAGCCGCGGTCATGGACCTGACGCTGAAGGTCTACGGCGAGCGCAACAGCGGCACGCGCTACCTCGAGCGGCTGGTCGCCGCGAACCTGCGCGTGCGGCTGCTGCGCGGCGAGGCGCCGCGCTTCGTGACCTGGCTCGGACCCGACAGCGAGGCGATGCGCGACCGCTATTTCCGGCTCACCGCGCGGCGCAACCTCGGCTGGAAGCACCGGCTGCCCCCGGCCGCAGCGGAACTCGCGGAACCCGGGTCCTGCGGCGCGACCGCGCGCTTCCTGACGCTGGTCAAGAACCCGTACAGCTGGATCCTGTCCCTGCTGCGGCGGCCCTACAGCGCGACCCGGACCTACGCCTCGCTCGAGGAGCTGGTCACCTCGCCCTGGGCCACCGTCGGCCGCGAGTGCGCGCCCGCGCAGTTCCCCAACGCCGTGGCGATGTGGAACGCCAAGGCCGCCGCGAACCTCGCGCTGCCCGCGGGCCGGACGGCCAACCTGCGCTACGAGGACCTGATCGCCGATCCCGAGGCCACCATCAATGCGCTGGCGCGCGACCTCAATCTCGGGCGGCGCAGCGACTCGTTCTGGAACGAGCAGTCGTCCACGAAGGACTCCGCGCAGACCTTCGACGACTACCGCAGCTACTATCTCGAGGGACGCTGGCGACAAAAGCTCAGCGACAGCCAGGTGCGGTTGATCAGTGAACGGCTCGACCCGGCCGTCATGGCCGCCTGCCGCTACGAAATCCTCTGAGCGGCCAGCCCGACGCCTGCGCCGTCAGCGCCGCACGGGTTCGAAGCCGCGTGCGGCCAGCATCGCAGGCAGGCCGTCGGGCCCCACCAGGTGCAGGGTGCCCACCACGACCAGGTAATCCTGCCCGTCGTCGAGCAGGTCCGCGATCTGTCCGACCCAGCGCCGGTTGCGGTCGATCATCAGCGACCGGTAGAGCTCGGGCGCGGTGTCGAACTCGTCGGCCAGCTCGCGGGCGAGTGCGTCGTCGTCGCCCTCCCGCCATGCGCCGAGGAATTTCTCGAGCGCGGCGGCCGGCTGCGAGGCGTCCTCGAGCGACTTGAGCAGGAATTCCCGCTGCAGAGTCAGCTCGAGCCCGTCGAGCGCTGCGAGCTGGTCGTCGATCGTCTCGAAGCCGAGGATCTCCTTGCCGTCCGCCGCCGCGCGTTCCTGGAGCCGCTGCTCGACGCCGTCCGCGGCCGTATAGCCTTCCCGGGCCAGCGCGATCGTGACCACGGCCAGGCCCGCGAACCACGGCTCCATCTGGCCCAGCAGGGCCAGGTCGATCCCGGCCGCGGCGGCGCGCTCGCGGGCGGCGGCGGCGTCGGGACCCATCAGTTCGTCCAGGCTGCGTCCCTCGGGATCCACGGCGCGCGCGGCCGTGGCGCTCGCCAGCTCCAGCGGGTCGAGGTCGTCCATGTCCACCTCGAGGTAAACCACCTCGGCGTCCGCATAGGCCCGCTCGAGGGCCGCGTGGAAGCGGAATTCGCCGGGCTTCAGCAGGTGGACCGAGCCGAACAGGTACACGGAGTTGCGCTTGCCCGGTACCTCCCAGAGCGCGGGCTCGCCCGCCTGTGCTGGCGCCGCGTGCAACGCCAGCACAAGGCAGACCCAGGCGGCGGTCAAAAGAACTCCGCGCATCGTCAGCCCTCCTCCGGGACCCAGCAGACCTCGGTGTCGATCCGGCCGTCGGCAAGCAGGTCCAGCCTGCGATAGCCCGGCGGGCGGTCGTCCACCGCGAAGTCGTCACGCTGCGGCACGAACTGGAAGCAGGTCGAGGGCGTGGCCATGAGCACCACGCCGTCACGGACATCGTCGAAGGCCTGGTGCACGTGGCCCCAGAGCAGGCCCCTGACGTTCGCGCGGCGTGCCACGACCTCGAGCAGCGCGCCGGCGTCGACCAGCCCTATGGAGTCGAGCCACGCCGAGCCGACCGGCACCGGCTGGTGGTGCAGGACGACGAGGGCGTGGGTGTCGGAGAAACGCGCCAGCGTGCGGTCGAGGAATCCGAGCGAATCGCCCCGCAGCTCGCCGTGATGGATGCCCGGGATCGCGCTGTCGAGCAGGACGATCGTCCACTCGCCGTAGCGCAGCACCGGCGACAGGTCGAACGGCGCGTGGCCGAGCACCCGGGCCATCGCGTCGGGCAGGTCGTGGTTGCCAGGCATGCAATGGACCGGCCTGGTCTCGCCTCCGAGAATCTCCACGAGCGCGTGGTAGCCGCGCGGGTCGTCCTGCACGAGGTCACCCGTCAGCAGGAAGGCGTCAGCGGGTCCCGCGTGCCGGCGGGCGTGGGCGAGGCAGCGCCGGAAGCTGTCCCGGGTGTCCACGCCCCGCACCTGCCCGGATTCCTCCGGAGCCAGGTGCAGGTCCGTGAACTGGATCAGCCTCACCGGCCGGCGGCGCCTCAGTAGCGGTACTGCTCGGGCTTGAACGGGCCCTGGGCCGGCACGCCGATGTAGGCCGCCTGCTCCGTGGTGAGCGTCGTCAGCCTCGCGCCGATGCGCTCGAGGTGCAGTCGTGCGACCTTCTCGTCGAGGTGCTTGGGCAGCACGTAGACGCGCTTCTCGTACTTCGCGCCGTGACGGAACAGCTCGATCTGCGCCAGCACCTGGTTGGTGAACGAGTTCGACATGACGAACGACGGGTGCCCGGTCGCGCAGCCGAGGTTCACCAGGCGCCCCTCGGCCAGCACGATGATGCGCTTGCCGTCCGGGAACACGACGTGGTCGACCTGCGGCTTGATGTTCTCCCAGCGGTACTTGCGCAGCGAGGCGATGTTGATCTCGCTGTCGAAGTGCCCGATGTTGCAGACGATGGCCTGGTGCTTCATCCGCAGCATGTGGTCGTGGTCGATCACGTTCACGTTGCCGGTCGCGGTCACGAAGATGTCCGCCAGCGGGCAGGCTTCGTCCATGGTCACGACCCGGTAACCTTCCATCGCCGCCTGCAGGGCGCAGATGGGGTCGATCTCCGTGATCCAGACCGAGGCCCCGAGGCCGCGCAGCGACTGCGCACAGCCCTTGCCGACGTCGCCATAGCCGGCCACCACCGCGACCTTGCCCGCGACCATGACGTCGGTGGCGCGCTTGATGCCGTCCACCAGCGACTCGCGGCAACCGTAGAGGTTGTCGAACTTCGACTTGGTCACCGAGTCGTTGACGTTGATCGCCGGGAAGGGCAGCTCGCCCTTCTTCGCGAGGTCGTACAGGCGCTTCACGCCGGTGGTGGTCTCCTCGGACACGCCGCGGATCTGCGCGAGGCGCTTCGAGTACCAGCCCGGTTCGGCGTCGAGTTTGCGGCCGATCGCGGCGTACAGGGCCGTCTCCTCGTCGTTCGTCGGCCTGGCGATGACGGCGCGGTCCTTCTCGGCACGGCTGCCCAGCATGAGCAGCAGCGTCGCGTCGCCGCCGTCGTCGAGGATCATGTTGGCGGACCCGCCGCCCGGCCAGTCGAAGATGCGGTGGGTGAAGTCCCAGTACTCGTCGAGCGTCTCGCCCTTGTAGGCGAACACCGGCGTGCCTCCGGCCGCGATCGCGGCGGCGGCATGGTCCTGCGTCGAGTAGATGTTGCACGAGGCCCAGCGCACCTCCGCCCCGAGCGCCTTGAGCGTCTCGATCAGCATCGCGGTCTGGATGGTCATGTGCAGGCTGCCCGCGATGCGCGCGCCCTTGAGCGGTTGCTCGCCGCGGTACTCGTCGCGGATCTGCATCAGGCCGGGCATCTCGGTCTCGGCGATGGCCATTTCCTTGCGGCCCCAGTCGGCCAGGGAAATGTCCTTGACGAAGAAGTCGGCGGTTGACGGGGTGTTTACGACAGCGTTCATGTCAGTCTCCTGATCACAAGAGCGCCGTTCCTCATGAGTCACCCGCGGTGCCGAGCCTGGCAGGGGCCATCCCCGTTGCAGCGCTCCTCAGCACGCGGGCCGGGCCCGGCTCATCCGGGCCAGGAATCCGCTATTTCAGGCCGGCGGCCTTGCGCAGGGCCGCGGCGCGGTCCGTGCGTTCCCAGGTGAAGGCGGTGAAGGTCTCCGACCGCTTCTTTCCGTGGCCGCCGTTGGGCTCGACCCACTCGTAGGTCATGCGCTCCGGCTTGCGGCCGAAGTGGCCGTAGGCGGCGGTCGCGCGGTACATGGGCCGGACCAGGTCCAGCATCCTGATGATGCCCCACGGCCGCAGGTCGAAGTGGGTCCGGATGAGCTTCTCCAGCTGCTCGTCCGGCACCTGGCCCGTGCCGAAGGTGTCCACGGTGATCGAGGTCGGCCTCGCCACGCCGATCGCATACGACACCTGGATCTCGCAGCGGTCGGCGAGGCCGGCCGCGACGATGTTCTTGGCGACATAGCGCGCGGCGTAGGCCGCGGAACGGTCCACCTTGGAGGGGTCCTTTCCGGAAAAGGCGCCGCCGCCGTGGCGGGCCATGCCGCCGTAGCTGTCCACGATGATCTTGCGGCCGGTCAGGCCGCAGTCGCCGACCGGGCCGCCGATCTCGAACCGGCCGGTCGGGTTGATGTGGATGCGGCTGGCCGGAAGTCCCTCGAGCCACTGGCGCGGCAGCACCGGACGCAGGATGTGCTCCATGACGCCTTCGCGGATGGCGCGCTGGCTGACGCCGGAATCGTGCTGGGTGGACAGGACGACGGCCTCGAGGCCGGCGATCACGCCGTCCCGGTAGCGCAGGGTCACCTGCGACTTGGCGTCGGGCCGCAGCCAGGCGAGCGGCGAACGGCGCGCCTTGCGCACCCGGGCCTGCTGCTCGACCAGGCGGTGGGCGTAGTAGATCGGGGCCGGCATGTACTCCGGCGCCTCGTTGCAGGCGTAGCCGAACATCAGGCCCTGGTCGCCGGCGCCCTGGTCCTCGGGGTTCTTGCGGTCGACGCCCATGTTGATGTTGGGCGACTGCTTGCCGATCAGGTTCAGCACGCCGCAGGTCGCGCCGTCGAAGCCGACCTGCGAGGAGGTGTAGCCGATGTCCTTGATGACCGCGCGCACCAGTTCCTCGAGGTCGACCCAGGCCCGGGTGGTGACCTCGCCGGCCACGATGGCGACGCCGGTCTTGACCAGCGTCTCGCAGGCCACGCGGGCGCCCTTGTCCTGGGCCAGGATCGCGTCGAGGACGGCGTCGGAAATCTGGTCGGCGACCTTGTCGGGATGGCCCTCGGACACGGATTCCGACGTGAACAGGTAGGACGAGGCCAAGGCGGCTCCTGGTGCTTGGGAAAACGAGCCTGCAATTATAGCCGCAGCGGCGCTTGGGCAGGCGGTCATCGCGGCAGCTGCGGATTGCCCCGGACCGGCCCGATCGGGGAAAATGACGGGCTCACTCCAGAGGGACCCCTCATGCCCACCCGCCGCGACCTCGCCAACGCCATCCGGGCCCTCAGCATGGACGCCGTGCAGAAGGCCAACTCGGGCCATCCGGGCATGCCGATGGGCATGGCCGACATCGCGGAGGTGCTGTGGCGCGACTTCCTGAAACATAATCCCGGCCACCCCGGCTGGAGCGACCGCGACCGCTTCGTGCTGTCGAACGGGCATGGGTCGATGCTGCTGTATTCCCTGCTGCACCTCACGGGCTACGAGGTCGGCATCGACGAGATTCGCGGCTTCCGCCA
>JAGTSG010000001.1 GCA_018261655.1 Pseudomonadota bacterium
GATCGTGCGCGAGCGGGCGATCCTCCGCCAGCTGATCGAGGCGGGCGCGCAGATCTCCTCCTCGGTGTTCGAGGGCGGCGGCCGTCCGGCGAATGAGCTGGTGGACGAGGCCGAGCGCCGGGTGTTCGAGATCGCCGAGCGGGGCTCCCGTTCCCGCGCCGGGTTCCAGTCCGTCCGCGAGATCCTGCCGGCGACGGTCGACAGGCTCGACGCGCTGCACCAGTCGCCGGGCCAGCTCACCGGCGTGACCACCGGGTTCACCGACCTCGACCGGATGACCACCGGCCTGCAGCCGGGCGACCTCATCGTGATCGCGGGCCGGCCCTCGATGGGCAAGACCACGCTGGCCATCAACATCGCCGAGAACGCCGCCGTCGGCCGCAAGGTCCCGGCCGCGATCTTCTCCATGGAAATGTCGTCCGAGCAGCTGACGCTGCGCATGATCGCCTCGCTGGGCAGGGTGAACCAGACGCGCCTGCGCACCGGGCAGTGCTCGGACGAGGACTGGTCGCGCATCAACGGGGCCATCGCGCAGCTCTCCGACGCGCCGCTGTACGTGGACGAGACGCCGTCGCTCACCCCGACCGAGGTGCGCGCGCGGGCGCGGCGGCTGAAGCGCGAGCGCGGGCTGGGCCTGATCGTGGTCGACTACCTGCAGCTCATGCAGGTGTCCGGCAACAAGGAGAACCGCGCGACCGAGATCTCCGAGATCTCCCGCGGGCTCAAGGCGCTGGCGAAGGAGCTGCAGGTCCCGGTGATCGCCCTGTCGCAGCTCAACCGCAGCGTCGAGCAGCGCACCGAGAAGAAGCCGGTGATGTCGGACCTGCGCGAGTCGGGCGCGATCGAGCAGGACGCCGACGTGATCATGATGATCTACCGCGAGGAAGTGTACGAGCCGAACACGACGCGCAAGGGCATCGCCGACATCATCATCGCCAAGCAGCGCAACGGCCCGGTCGGCGAGGTGCACCTGACCTTCCTCGGCGAGTACACCCGCTTCGAGAACCTCGTCGCCGAGTCCTACGGCGAGGGCGTGTTCTGAGCCGCGCATGACCGCGATCGTCCGCGCCATCGTCGACACGGCGGCGTTGCGCCACAACCTGGAGCGCGTGCGCGCGACCGCGCCCGGCTCGAAAGTCCTTGCGGTCATCAAGGCGAATGCCTACGGCCACGGCATCGTGCCGACGGCCGTCGCGCTCGCCGGCGCGGACGGCTTCGCGGTCGCGCGCCTGGAGGAGGGGATCGCGCTGCGCGCGGCGGGCCTCCGCCACCGGGTCCTGCTCCTCGAGGGCGTCTTTGCGCCCGAGCAACTGAGGCTGGCGGCGCACCACGACTTCGACATCATGGTCCACGAGCCGGAGCAGCTGGCGCTGCTGGAGGCACTGCCGGCGGCCCGCCCGTACCGGGTCTGGCTGAAGGTCGACACGGGCATGAACCGCCTGGGCTTCAAGCCGGGGCAGGTGCGGCAGGCGATCGAACGCCTGCAGGCCTGCCCGGCGGCCGCGAAGCCGGTGACCCTGGTCACCCACCTGGCCAATGCCGACGATCGCGACGATGCCGCGACGACGGAGCAGGTCGCACTGTTCGAGCGGCTGGTTGAGGGCGTCCCAGGCGAGCGCAGCATCGCCAACTCGGCCGGCCTGATCGGATTCCCGGCGGCGCGCGGCGGCTGGGTGCGGCCTGGGCTGATGCTCTACGGCGTGTCGCCTTTCGCCGACGGCACGGGGGAATCGCTGGGACTCCGGCCGGCGATGACGCTGGCCACGCGCGTGATCGCGGTGAAGCAGGTCGAGGCCGGCGAGCGCGTCGGCTATGGCGGAGTGTGGCGGGCGTCACGGCCGTCGCGGCTCGCCATTGCCGCGGGGGGCTACGGCGACGGCTATCCGCGCAACACGGCCGCGGGAACGCAGGTCCTGGTCGCTGGCCGCCGCGCGACCCTGGCCGGACGCGTGTCGATGGACATGATCGCCGTGGACGTCACCGACCTGCCGTCGGTGTCGGTCGGGGAGGAGGTCGTCCTGTGGGGCCCGGGCGTGCCGGTCGAGGACGTCGCCAGGGCGGCCGGCACGATTCCCTACGAACTCATCTGCGGCGTCAGCCAGCGGGTGCACCTCGACGTCCGCTGAATCGAGACAGGAGGAACCCGTGTCATCAGATCTTGGCTTCGAGGCGACTTTGCCGCTGCCCTTCGACGCGGCCATCGCGCGCGTGACCGAGGCGCTCAAGGCCGAGGGCTTCGGCGTGCTCACCCGGATCGACGTGCACGACACGCTGAAGAAGAAGATCGGGGTGGACTTCCGCCCGTATGTAATCCTCGGCGCCTGCAATCCAGCGCTCGCCCACAGGTCGCTGTCGGCGCGTGGCGACGTCGGCCTGATGCTGCCGTGCAACGTGACCGTTGAGGCCGCAGGCGAAGGCGCGAGCCTCGTGCGCATCGCGGATCCGCAGATGATGATGACGGTCGGCGGCCTCGGCACCGTCGAGGCGCTGCGGCAGGTCGGCCGCGAGGCGCGCGAGCGCCTGCAACGCGTGGCCGCGGCGCTCAGCCGATAAAGAACCCCATCTTCACGCCGGCGAGCGTGATGACGTCGTTGTCCGACAGGCGCCGGGCCTGCGGCCCGGTCGGTTCGCCGTTGACCAGCGGATAGTCGCCGGGCCTGGAACTCTCGACGTGAACGATGGAATAGCCGTCGGCGCGGCGCGTGATGGCGGCCACCTGGATGCCCGGCCGCCCGAGCGTCGTCAGCGCCTTGGTCAGTTCCAGCTCACGCCCGGCAAACTGGCCCGACAGGACCTGCAGCTTCGCGGCGGGAACCAGCCTGGCGGCCGCGGCCGCGGCCGCCGGCGCTGCGGCCGCTGCCATGACAGCGGCCGGCTGCGGCGCAACCGCCGCCCGGATGCGATCCTCGCTGACCTGTCCCGGCCCGATGACCATCGTCCGCTCGAACTCGTCGGGCTCCGCCCCTTCCATCTGCGTGTCCACGAAGCGCAGGTGGTGGTGGCCGATGGTGATCACGTCGCCATGCTGCAGGGCGTGCTTCTTGATCAGCTTGCCGTTGACGTAGGTGCCATTGGTGCTGTTCAGATCCTCGAGGAACGAGTCGTTGAGGATGTTGATGATCAAGGCGTGATGCCCGCTGACTGCGGCGTTGTCGACCCGCACGTCGTTGTCCGGGAGCCGCCCGAGCGTGTACCGCTCCTTGGTCATGTTGTACTCGGCGAGCACCTGCCCGTCGAGGCTGAGAATCAGTCGAGCCATCGTTGCCCTCGTCGACGTTTAGCCGAACCAGCCCAATATTCTGTCAAGTATGCCTTTTCTCGCCGGGAACGGCTCGGTGACCTGAGCCAGGATCACCGAGACATTGTCGCGCCCGCCATTGTCGTTCGCGAGCTGCACCAGCTGTTTGGCAACTGTATCAAGATTTGCACCGAACGTGCTGATAGTTAAGTGAATATCCTCGTCCTCGACCATGTCGGTCAGGCCGTCCGAGCACAGCACCAGGTAGTCGCCCCGCTGGACCGGATGCTCGTGGATTTCTACCTCGACGGTCGGCTCGACGCCGAGTGCACGGGTCACATAGTTCTTGTTCGTGACGCGCTGGGCCTCCTCGGGCGTGTAGAACCCGCGGTCCACCAGCTCCTGCAGCAGGGAGTGGTCCAGGGTGACCTGTTCGAAACGGTCGGCCCGCAGCCGGTACATCCGTGAGTCGCCGACATGGGCCACGATGACCCGGTTGTCGTAAAACAGGCCGGCCACGACCGTCGTGCCCATGCCCTCGCACTTCTCCTGCGTCTTTGACGTCTGGTGGATGATCTTGTTCGCGCGCGCGATCGCGTCCCGCAGGATGATGCCCGGCCGGCTCAGGCCGGAGGACTTGTCCGTGCCCACCAGTTCCTGCATGTCATAGGCCTCGCGCACGAGGTTCATGATGGTCTTGACCGCAATGCCGCTCGCGACCTCGCCCGCGTTGTAGCCGCCCATGCCGTCGGCCAGCACGAACAGGCCGATGTCGGCGTCCCACGAGATGGCGTCCTCGTTGTGCTCGCGGACGCGGCCCGTGTCGGTGACGCCGACCGAGCGCAGCTTGCCTTTCAGGCTGAGGTAGCGCGCCATGTCAGCGCAGCCCCGGATCGATGGCGCGGGCGCAGTCGTGCAGCACCAGCGCCATCTCGGCGGCCGAGCCGAAGCGCGCGGGCGGTTCCTTCTGCATCGCGCGGTCGAGCGCCGCACCGAGCGCGCCCGGCAGGTCCGGCCGGATCGTCCTGAGCGGGGGATGGGGCTGCGTCGCGATGGCGAGCATCAGGCCCGGCATCGAGTCTGCGCGGAAGGGCAGCTGCCCCGTGAGCAGCTGGAACAGCGAGACGCCGAGGGAGAAGAGGTCGGACTGGGCGGCGACCGGGCGGCCGTCGAACTGCTCGGGGGCCATGTACGACGGCGAGCCGAGCACGATGCCGGTGCGCGTCATGTGGCTGTCCGAGAACCGCGCGACGCCGAAGTCCATGATCCGGATGCGGCGCGACTGCTGGTCGAAGATGATGTTGGCCGGCTTGATGTCGCGGTGGACGACGCCGCGCTGGTGGGCGAACTGCAGCGCGTCCGCGACGCGCCCGCACATCTCGGTGACCATGCGCGGCGGCAGCAGCCGGCCCTCGTAGGTGTGGGTCCCGAGGCTGACGCCCTCGACGAACTCCATGGCCAGGTAAACAAGGCCCGCGTGCTCGCCGGCCTCGTAGACGCCGACGATGTCGGGATGCTGGATGCGCGACGCCGCCTCTGCCTCGCGCAGCAACCGCAGCCGTGCTTCGTCGAGCCGGTCCTCCGGCCAGTCGTCGCCGAGCGAGAGCAGCTTCAGCGCCACGATGCGACCGGTCCGCTCGTCACGAGCCCGGTACACGTTGGCCATTGCGCCGTGGCCGAGCTCGCGCTCGATCCGGTAGCCGGCAAAGGACGCGCCCGGCTTGAGCGACGCGCGTCGGGAGGTGGCCCCCACCTCCGCCACCGCGAACTCGAGCGGCTGCCGCAGGCGCGGCATCAACCCGGCGGACTGGCCGCTCGCACCCGTGGACGGGTCGGCGCCGCGCAGCCACCGGCCGAGGTGTGACTGGCCCGTCATGCGGGGAACCGACTGGCGAGGCGATGCATCCGCGAATAATAAACATCCTGGGCGTCCGCCGGAACCGCCGCGGCACGCCTTTCAATGTCTTGCGCCCGATTTCTTGAACCAACCCTCAGTATCGCGCGACTGCGTGCTAGCATCCCGCCTCCCCAGGCGACGTCCCCCGATGGCCAGGTCCCGCACCGTCTTCCTCTGCTCGAGCTGCGGCAACGAGGCGCCCCGCTGGCAGGGCCAGTGCCCGGCCTGTGGCGAGTGGAACACGTTGAACGCCTTTCATCCACCGGCTGCTTCCGCCCGGCGCCCGGCGGCCGGCGCAGCGGCCGCGAGCGCCCCCCGCACCCAGGGCCTGGCAGAACTCGCCACTGACGACTCGCAGCGACTCCTCACGGGCCTGGCCGAGTTCGACCGCGTCCTCGGCGGCGGGCTGGTCGCGGGGTCCGTCACGCTGATCGGCGGGGAGCCCGGCATCGGGAAGTCGACGCTGCTGCTGCAATCGGCGGCCGCGATGTCGGCGCAGGTCGCCGTGCTGTACGCCACCGGCGAGGAGTCGGTGCGCCAGGTCGGCCTCCGAGCCCAGCGCCTGGGCGTGGCCGGGGCGCCGCTCAGGCTGCTGGCCGAGACCTCCGTCGAGCAGGTCCTCGCGCAGTCCGAGGCGGCGGGTGCCCGCGTGCTGGTGATCGACTCCATCCAGACCATGGCGACCGAGTCGCTCGAGTCCGCGGCCGGCTCGGTGTCACAGCTGCGCGAAGCCGCGGCGCGCCTCGTCAGCCACGCCAAGCGCTCCGGCACCGCCGTGGTGCTGATCGGTCACGTCACCAAGGAAGGCGTGATCGCCGGACCGCGCGTGCTGGAGCACATGGTCGACTCCGTCCTCTACTTCGAGAGTGACTCGGGCAGCCGCTTCCGGGTGGTGCGCGCGGTCAAGAACCGCTTCGGCGCCGCGAACGAGATCGGCGTGTTCGCGATGGACGAGCACGGGCTCAAGGAGGTCCGCAACCCATCGGCCATCTTCCTGTCGCGCCACGAGGAGCCGGTCGCCGGGTCGGTGGTCACCGTGGCGCGCGAGGGAACGCGGCAGATGCTGGTCGAGGTGCAGGCGCTCGTCGATGCGAGCCATGCGACGAGCCCGCGGCGGGTCGCCGTCGGGCTCGACGCGAACCGCATCGCGATGCTGCTGGCCGTGCTGCACCGGCACGCGGGCGTCGGGCTGCACGGCCACGACGTGTTCGTCAACGTGGTCGGCGGCGTACGGCTGAACGAGACGGCCTCGGACCTGCCGGTGCTCGCGGCCGCCCTCTCGAGCCTGCAGTCAAGGGCCTTGCCGGCGGAGCTCGTGTGCTTCGGTGAGGTCGGGCTCGCGGGCGAGATCCGGCCGGTGCCCTTCGGTGAGGAGCGGCTGCGGGAGGCCGCCAAGCACGGCTTCCGGCGCGCCGTCGTACCGAAGGCGAACCTGCCGCGCAAGCCGATCGAGGGCATGGCGGTCACCGGCGTCGCGCACATGGCCGAGGCCGTCGCGGCCCTGCGCTAGCTATGCGCCTGTAGCAGCTGGCGCGATCTTCGGTCGGCCGGCCCCGCTTCGTTCGGTCGGGCCCTTCGGGCCGATCCAAACTCCCTCACTTCGGGGGCCGGCCCTCCCTCGACCGCGCCACGTGCTGCCGGGCCACGACGGCCGGTCGGGGCAGGCGCTCAGTCGGCGGGCGCCGGCCATATGCGCGCGGTCCGCACCGTGTTGTCCGCGATCTGCAGGATCTCGACCGGGTACGCGCCCAGCTTCAGGCTGGTGCCCGGCCTGGGCATCGCCTCGAGGTACTCGACGATCAGGCCGGAGATGGTGCGCGGGCCCTCGGTCGGCAGGTCCCAGCCCAGCGTGCGGTTCACCGCCCGCACCGCCGCGCTGCCGGCGACGACGTAACTGCCGTCGGGCTGCGGCAGGACGTCCCGGCTGAGCGAGCCGGGCTGAGTGGTGAACTCGCCGACGATCTCCTCGAGGATGTCCTCGAGGGTGACCAGGCCCAGCACGTCGCCATACTCGTCCACGACGAAGGCGATGCGGCGCTTCTGCCGGCGGAACACGATCAGCTGCGCCTGCAGGGTCGTGCCTTCGGGCACGAACAGCGCGTTGCGTTGCGTCGCGACCTCGAGCAGCCGCTCGCGCGACAGGCGCCCGGTCGCCAGTTCGTTCGCGACGCGCTTCATGTGCACCACGCCGATCACGCGCTCGAGGTCCCCGTCGTAGAGCGGCAGGCGCGTGTGCGGCGTGCGCGCGATCTGGTCGAGGATCTCGTCCCAGTCCCAGCGCAGGTCGAGGCCGACGACCTCGTTGCGCGGGACCATGATGTCCTCGACGGTGGAACGCTCCAGGCTCAACAGGGCCTGGACCATCTGCTGCCGGTCTTCGGGCGCGGTCGCGAGCTGGTCCGCCATGGCCTCCAGCGCCCCCGCGATGGCAGCGTCGCCTTCGGGTCTCTCTTCGTGGCCGGCGGGAACCAGCCGTGACAACGGCCTGAGGACTGCGGCAGCGGTCGCGGCCAGCCACGGCGCGCGCGCCCCGAACAGCCGCAGGCGGCCCTGCTGCTCGAGGAGGTGCAGAACGGACAGCGCGATCGTCGCCGCCACCGCGGGAACCGGCTGTCCGGCGAGGCCGGCCGACACCGACAGCAGTCCGATTGCCGCGAGCAGCGCCACCCGCAGCACGGCGGCCGCGCGCCGCAGACGGAGCGGATCCACGGCCGGGGCGGGCGCGTGTTCCGGGTGCCGGACGAGGGACATCTCGTCCGGCCGCGACAGGCCGGTCAATGCGGCCTCGAGCAGCGCGAGCAGCAGGGCGGCGCCCGCGACCAGCAGGGCGGCCGTCGCTGCGCTGATCGGCAGGCTACTCAAGCGGGATGGACTGCGTGGCCACGTCGCCCGCATTCCAGCAAGCGCCGGCGCCTCGCGTCAAGGACGGGGGCACGATCAGCCCCAGTGGCGGTGCAGCAGGACCTCGAGGACGAACTTCGTGAGGAAGTACGACATGGCAAGCACGACGAAGCCCGCGAGCACCAGCCGCCGTGCCTTGCGTCCCCGCCAGCCGAAGCGATGGCGGCCGAGCAGGAGCGTGCCGAAGATGGCCCAGGCGACCAGCGCGAGCGTGACCTTGTGCACCAGTCGCTGGCTGAAGAGGTCGGTCACGAACAAGGCGCCGACGAGCAGCGTCGCGGACAGTGCGACGAAGCCGAGCGCGAGCACCGTGAAGACCGCGTGTTCCATGCTCTCCATGGCGGGCAGCGCAGCGAGCCACCTCGCAGGGCGGCGGCTGCGGAGACTTGCCTCCTGCGCGGCAAGCACGACGGTGAGCAGCGCCGCCGCCGCGAGCAGCCCGAAGGCCAGCGCGGAGAGCGTGACATGTGCGGCCATCGGCCAGCCGGCCGTCGAGACTTCCTTGACGGTCGAGATACTGCCGGTGCCGAGTGCCAGCGCGCCGGCCGTGGCCAGCAGCATCGCGGCCGGCGCCCGGAAGGCGTGGCGGAACGCCAGCAGGGAGCCGATCACGCCGACCACGAGGCCGAAGAGGGAGAGACTGTCGGCGATGTCGAGCGCAAATCCCGCCTCGGCACGCAGGGTCGTGATCAGCCAGCCCAGGTGCGCGAGTACCGCGACGACGGACAGATAGGACCCGGCGGAACCCAGGACCGCCGGGCGTTCGCGGCTTCGCCAGGCGGCCGAGGCGGAAAGGCCCGCCGCAACAAGGTACAGGCCGATGACGATGAATCCGTACACGCGCGTTCCGGGATGGGGTTGGTGCCAGATTGTACGGCAAGCCCGGGGGCCGTCGCAGGGCTATAATCCAGCCCCTTTCACGGTCGCCCGCGCCGCCGGCGCGGCCCGGGCGGACGACAGGACGGCGAGCCGATGTTCGACACCTTGACCGAGAGATTGTCCCAGGCCGTCGGGGCCCTCCGCGGGCGTGGCCGGCTCACCGAGGACAACGTCGCCGACACGTTGCGCCAGGTGCGCATGGCCCTGCTCGAGGCCGACGTGGCGGTCCCGGTCGTCAAGGCCTTCACCGACGCGGTCAAGGCCCGGGCGCTCGGCGAGGAAGTGACGCGCAGCCTCACGCCGGGCCAGGCCTTCATCAAGATCATCCACGACGAGCTGGTGAGGGTCATGGGCGAGCCCGGGCAGGGGCTCAACCTGCGGGCGCAGCCACCGGTCGTGATCCTGCTGGCGGGCCTGCAGGGCGCCGGCAAGACCACCACGGCCGCGAAGCTCGCGCGCCAGCTGATCGAGGGCCGCAAGAAGCGGGTGCTGCTGTCGAGCACCGACGTGTACCGGCCGGCGGCGATGACGCAGCTCGAGCGCCTGGCGGGACAGGTGGGCGCCGACTACTTCGCGGCCGACGCGGCGACCGCGCCGGTCGAGATCGCGAAGGCGGCCGTGCAGCATGCCCGGCGCCATGGTCACGATGTCCTGATCGTCGACACGGCGGGCCGGCTGCACGTGGACGCGGAGATGATGGACGAGGTCCGCGCGGTGGACGCCGCGATCGCGCCGCTCGAGAGGCTGTTCATCGTGGACAGCATGGCCGGCCAGGACGCGGTCAACGCCGCGCGCGCCTTCGACGCGGCGCTCGAGCTGACCGGCGTGATCCTGACGAAGGCGGACGGCGACGCGAGGGGCGGTGCGGCGTTGTCGGTGCGGCACGTGACCGGCAAGCCGATCCTGTTCCTCGGCGTGGGCGAGAAGACCGAGGCGCTTGAGACGTTCCACCCGGAGCGGGTCGCCTCGCGCATCCTCGGCATGGGCGACGTCGTGTCGCTGGTCGAGCAGGTCCAGTCGCAGGTCGACCAGGAGAAGGCCCAGAAACTGGCCGCCAAGCTGACCAGGGGCGGCGGCTTCGACCTGAACGACCTGCGCGAGCAGTTCCAGCAGTTCCAGGCGATGGGCGGCCTCGGGGCGATCATGGACAAGCTGCCGGCGGGCATGCTGCCGGCGGCCGGGGCGGGCCAGGTGGACGAGCGTCAGATCCGCCGCCAGATCGCCATCATCGACTCCATGACGCCGGGCGAGCGCCGGCGGCCGGGCACGATCGACGGGTCGCGCAAGCGACGGATCGCGGCCGGGTCGGGGGCCCAGGTCCAGGACGTGAACCGCCTGCTGAAGCAGTTCACCGAGATGGAGCGGATGATGAAGAAACTGAAGGGCGGCGGCCTGCGCAAGCTGATGCGCGGACTGGGCGGCCGCCCGCCCGGCGGGATGCCGGGCGGGTTCCCCCGGCCCCGCTGACCCCCGGCCGGGCGGAGCTCGTAACTCTTTAACTTCCCGTCATTTTTAGGTAACATGCGCGGCTCTTTGGCGGGGCGGTGATTCCGGCCCGCCTGCGTGCGCACCCGGTGGTGCGCGTGACCCTGGATCCCGAGGACAGATTCGATGGTGACGATTCGATTGACGCGTCGTGGCGGCCGCAATGCGCCGTTCTATCACGTCGTCGTCGCGGACAGCCGCAAGCGGCAGGGCGGTCCCGTTCGCCCGCAAGCAGGACCGGAAGATCGAGCTCGACCTCGCGCGAATCGATCACTGGACCGGCACGGGCGCGCAGATGTCCGATCGCGTGCGCGCGCTGGTGAGCGCCTATCGCAAGCAGGCGGCGAACGGCTGAAGCGCGTGCCTGCGGGAGACCGGCCGTGACGGATGAACCGTCCGGGCCGGGAGCGCCGGCGGCACCGGGCGTTGCGCTCGGGCGCATCGCCGGTCCTTTTGGAGTGAAGGGCTGGGTGAAGGTGAAGTCCTACACCGAGCCCGAGGAAGGCATCCTCCGCTACCGGCAATGGCACGTTGACGTGCCCCGGGCCGGCCCGAGGATCCTCAGGCCCCTCGAGGGCCGCCGCCATGGCCGGCTGGTCGTGGCGCGGCTCGAAGGGGTGGACGACCGGGACGCGGCCGCCGCGCTGTGCCACTGCGAAGTGCACGTGCCGCGTGGCGAACTGCCTCCCGCCGGGGCCGGCCAGTACTACTGGGCGGACCTGGTCGGGCTCGAGGTGGTGACGACGGAGGGTGAGTCGCTCGGGCGGCTCGACCATTTCGTCGAGACCCCGGGCAACCCGGTCATGGTGGTGACAGGCGATCGCGAGCGCTGGCTGCCGCTGGTCCCGAGGCACCTGAAGTCGGTGGACCTCGACGCGGGGCGGATCGTGGTCGACTGGGACGCGGACTTCTAGGCAGGCGGCGTTGCACTTCGAAGTGGTGACGCTGTTCCCGGAGCTGATCCGGGGCTACCTCGAGGCCGGGGTGGTCGGTCGCGCGACGGCGCGGGGCCTGTTGCAGGTCGGGACGGTCGACCCCAGGTCGTTCGCGTCCGACGTGCACCGGACGGTGGACGACCGGCCCTACGGGGGCGGTCCGGGCATGGTGCTGAAGCCCGAGCCCCTGGCCGCGGCGGTCCGCGCTGCGACGGCCCGGGTCCCGGAAGGCAGCCCGGTGATCGCGCTGGGTGCCCAGGGCCGGGCGTTCGACCAGCGCACGGCCGCGAGGCTGGCGGCGCTACCGGGCGCGGTGCTGGTGGCGGGACGATACGAAGGCGTGGACCAGCGTGTGCTGGACGCGCTGGCGGACGAGGAACTGTCGGTCGGCGATTACGTGCTGTCCGGCGGCGAACTGCCCGCCCTGGTGGTGGTCGATGCGGTCGCGAGGCTCCTGCCCGGAGTGCTGGGGCACGAGGCCTCGGCCGGGCAGGACTCGTTCTCGGACGGGCTGCTCGACTGGCCGCACTACACGCGGCCGGCGGAGTGGGAAGGTCGCGCAGTGCCCGGGGTGCTGCAGGCCGGGAATCACGAGGCCATCCGGCGCTGGCGGCTGAAGCAGGCGCTCGGCAGGACCTGGCAGATGCGGCCGGAGCTGCTGCGGGAGCGACGGCTGGGACAGGAGGAGCGGAAGCTCCTCGAGGAATACTGCGCCGAGGCGGGAGTCGAACCGCCCGGTCGCGCGGATTGATTCGACATCGGGGACAAGCCCATGAGCAAGATCGTTCAGGACATCGAGGCGCGGGCCGCTACGCGCGCACTGCCGGAATTCGGTCCCGGCGACACCGTGGTCGTGCAGGTCAAGGTGAAGGAAGGGGACCGCGAGCGGGTCCAGGCCTACGAGGGCGTGGTCATCGCGTGCAAGAACCGCGGGCTCAACAGCTCGTTCACGGTTCGCAAGATTTCCCACGGCGAGGGCGTCGAACGCGTGTTCCAGACACATAGCCCGGCGATCGCCGACGTGAAGGTCAAGCGCCGCGGCCACGTCCGCCGCGCCAAGCTGTACTACCTCCGCGACCGGTCGGGCAGGTCGGCGCGCATCGAGGAGAAGATCGGCTGACCGCCGGCCGGGTCGGGGCATGCGCCGCAACGGGGTCCGCAAGGGCCCCGTTTGCTTTTCCGTGCCGGGAAGTGCGTGAGCGCGGCCGCTGCGCGGGGAACGACCGGCGGCTACACTAGTCCCACGTCCGGGACGGCGGACTCCTGCGGGGTGAGCTGAACATGGCCTTCTTTCGCGCGATCGGGGCGTTCTTCCGCGGCATCTGGCATGCCCTCGACGGCCTCCGCAAGGTGCTGCACTCATCGTCCTGCTGTTCATTTTCGGGATGTTGTTCGCGGCAAGCCGCTCCTCGCTGCCGTTCATCCCGGCCGAGTCGGCGCTGGTGATCGCCCCCGAGGGGCGGATCGTCGAGGAGATTTCCGGCGAGCCGTTCGAACGCGCGTTGGCCGAGGCCCTGGGGGAGGCGCAGCCCGAGACGCGCCTGCAGGACCTGCTGGAGGTGATCGACGCGGCCGCGGGCGACGACCGCATCCGGGCGCTGGTGCTCGACCTCCAGGCGCTGGAGCGCGCGGGCCTGCCGGCCCTCGAGGACATCGCCGCGGCCCTGGCGACATTCCGCGAATCGGGCAAGAAGGTCTATGCCTGGGGCGGCTGGTTCGACCAGCGCCAGTTCTACCTGGCCGCGCAGGCCGACGAGGTGTACATCGACCCCTACGGCGCGGTGATCATCGAGGGTTACGGGTACTTCCGGCAATACCTGAAGGGCACCGCGGACAAGCTCGCGGTGGACGTGCACGTGTTCAAGGTCGGAACGCACAAGTCGGCGCCCGACACCTTCACGCGCAGCGACATGTCACCCGAGGATCGCGAGGAGGCGCAGCTGTGGGTCGGCGCGCTGTGGGAGGCGTGGAAGGGCCGGGTCGCCGAGGCGCGCGGCGTGGAGCCTCAGGTCCTGCAGGACTATGCGGACAAGGCGGGCGCCGGCGTGCGCGAGGTGGAAGGCGACCTGGCGCAGTACGCGCTGGCGCGGGACCTGGTGGACGGCCTCAGGACCTACGAGCAGTTCGAGGAGATCGTCGGCCAGGAGGCGGGCTGGGACGATGACGAGCAGAGCTTCCGCGCGGTCGACTGGCAGCCTTACCTTGCGGTGCTGCGCTCGGAGCGCGCGCTGCACAAGTCGGAGGACCACAACGTCGCGGTCGTGGTGGCCTCAGGCGAGATCCTGGACGGGGAGCAGCCGCCCGGGACCGTCGGCGGCGACACCCTGTCCGGGCTGCTGCGCGACCTGCGCTACGACGACTCGATCGATGCCGTCGTGCTGCGGATCGACAGCCCGGGCGGCAGCATGTTCGCCTCGGAGCAGATCCGCCGCGAGGTCAATGCGCTGCAGGAGGAGGGCAAGCCCGTCGTCGCGTCCATGGCATCGGTTGCCGCGTCCGGCGGCTATTACATCGCGGCGCCGGCCGATCGCATCTTCGCCGCGCCGACGACGATCACGGGCTCGATCGGCGTGTTCGCCATGTTCCCGACCTTCGAGAAGACGCTCGGCAAGGTCGGCATCACCTCCGATGGCTTCGGCACGACCGAGCTGGCCGGTGCGGGCCGGCTGGAGCGCAACCTCAACCCGCAACTCGGCGAAGTGCTGCAGGCCAGCGTCGAGCACGCCTACCGCAAGTTCGTGGGCATGGTGGCCGAGGAACGCGGCCGCGCCTTCGACGAGGTGGACGGCATCGCGCAGGGACGCGTGTGGTCCGGCGCTGACGCCAGGGCCGCGGGGCTGGTCGACGAGTTCGGCGGCCTGCAGGACGCGATCGAAGCCGCGGCAGAGCTGGGCGAGCTCCCCGAAGGCTACGGGGTGGAGTGGATCGAGCCCAGCCTGAGCTGGCAGGACATGCTGGCGCTGCGCCTGCGCAGCGCCATGGCCCGGGCGCTCAGCTGGTCGGGAATCCGGCTCGACCTGCCGCGCGTGCCCTGGGTGGACCCGGTCGTGAAGGAGGTGCAGAACCTCCTCGAGCTCGGAGCGGGCGGCCGGCCGGTCTACTGGTGTCCCTGCCGCGTGGAGTGATCCAGCGGCCGGCCCGGGCGCTCACGCCGCCCGGCGCCGGGCGCGGCGCCGCCGCACCGGGGTCACGCCGCCCAGTCCATGATCACCTTTCCGGAACGGCCGCTGTTCATGACCTCGAAGGCCTGCCGATAGTCGTCGATGGCGAAGCGGTGGGTGATGACCGGGCTCACGTCGAGGCCGCTCTGCAGCATCGCCGACATCTTGTACCAGGTCTCGAACATCTCCCGGCCGTAGATGCCCTTGATGACCAGCCCCTTGAAGATGACCTCGTTCCAGTCGATCGCCACGTCGCTCGGCGGGATGCCGAGCAGCGCGACCCGCCCGCCGTGGTGCATGGACTTCAACAGGTCGCGGAAGGCCGTCGGGTTGCCGGACATCTCGAGCCCGACGTCGAAGCCTTCCTCCATGCCGAGGTCCTGCATGGCGCCTGCGACGGACTCACGCGAGACGTTCAGGGCGCGCGAGGCGCCCATCTTCCTCGCCAGCTCGAGCCGGTAGTCGTTCACGTCGGTGATCACCACGTGGCGGGCCCCGACGTGGCGGGCAATGGCCACCGCCATGATGCCGATCGGGCCGGCGCCCGTGATCAGCACGTCCTCGCCGACCAGGTCGAACGACAGCGCAGCATGCGTGGCGTTGCCCAGCGGATCGAGGATCGAGGCGATCTCGTCCGTGATCGCGGCCGGCAGCTTGAAGACATTCGATGCGGGCAGGACCATGTACTCGGCGAAGCAGCCGGGGCGGTTGACGCCGACGCCCACGGTGTTCCGGCACAGGTGCCGCCGGCCGGCACGGCAGTTACGGCAGTGTCCGCAGGTGATGTGCCCCTCGCCGGAGACGCGGTCGCCCGGCGCGAAGCCCGCGACCTCGCCGCCGACCTCGACGATCTCCCCGCAATACTCGTGACCGACCTGCATCGGCACCGGGATGGTCTTCTGGGCCCAGGCGTCCCAGTTGTAGATGTGGATGTCGGTGCCGCAGATCGCGGTCTTCTTCATGCGGATCAGCACGTCGTTGTGCCCGACCCGCGGGCGCTCGATGTCCCGCATCCAGATGCCCGGCTCGCGCTCGGCCTTGACCAGTGCCTTCATGGGAACCTCAGCGTATGACGCCGAGCTCGCGCCCGGCTGTGGCAAATGCCTCGATGGCGCGGTCCAGCTGCTCGCGGCCGTGGCCGGCGCTCATCTGCGTGCGGATGCGCGCCTTGCCGAGCGGAACAACGGGGTAAGAGAAGCCGACGACGTACACGCCGAGCTCGAGCAGCCGGTTGGCCATGCGGACCGCCAGCGGCGCGTCGCCGAGCATCACGGGGATGATCGGGTGCTCGCCGGGCACGACGTCGAAACCGAGCGCGGTCATGCGGGCGCGGAAGTGCCGCGTGTTGTCCCACAGGCGGCTGCGGAGCTCCGGCATCGAGTCGAGCAGTTCCAGCACCCGCAGCGTCGTGGCGGCGACCACGGGCGCGACCGAATTGGAGAACAGGTAGGGGCGTGATCGCTGGCGGAGCCACTCGACGACTTCCCGGCGGCCCGAGGTGTAGCCTCCGCTCGCGCCGCCGAGCGCCTTGCCGAGCGTGCCGGTCAGGATGTCGACGCGGCCCTTGACGCCGCAGTGCTCGTGGGTCCCGCGACCGTGCTCGCCCATGAATCCGGTGGCGTGCGAGTCGTCCACGACCACGATGGCCGCGTACCGGTCGGCAAGGTCGCATATTTCGCGGAGCGGCGCGATCGTGCCGTCCATCGAGAAGACCCCGTCGGTGACGACCAGCCTCGTGCGCGCATCGAGCGACTTCTTCAGGCAATCCTCGAGCTCGTTCATGTCGCGGTTGGCGTAGCGCAGCCGCCGTGCCTTCGACAGGCGAATGCCGTCGATGATGCTGGCGTGATTGAGCGCGTCGGAGATGATGGCGTCACTCTCCGCGGTGAGCGTCTCGAACAGGCCGCCGTTGGCGTCGAAGCAGGACGAATAGAGGATCGTGTCGTCCGTCCCGAGGAACGCGGAGAGACGCACCTCGAGTTCGCGGTGCACGGTCTGCGTGCCGCAGATGAAGCGCACCGAAGCCATGCCGTAGCCGTAGCGATCTATCGCCCGGTGGGCGGCCTCGCGCAGCAGGGGATGGTTGGCGAGACCCAGGTAGTTGTTGGCGCAGAGGTTGATGACCTCGCGGCCGTCGGCGAGCCGGACGACCGCCTGCTGGCCGGAGGCGATCAGCCGCTCGCGCTTGTACAATCCCTGGGCATCGAGTTCCGCCCCCTGGGCGGCGAGCCTGTCTAGGAAAGCTGAGTCCACGGATCCGGTCCCCTGATGCGAAGCCCCGATTATAGTGGCGCGCGGCCCGCCTGTCGGGCACGGCCTCAGCCGTGAAGCCCGACGTCAGCCCCTCGCCCGAGCCCTTGCGCGTGGACAAGTGGCTCTGGTGCGCGCGCTTTTTCAGGACGCGCTCCCTGGCGGCCGGGGCGGTCACCGGCGGCAAGGTCCACGTCAATGGCCAGCGGGTCAAGCCGTCGCGGGGCGTGCGGCCGGGCGACGTCCTGGAAGTCACGGTAGGCTTCGAGGTCGTCACGATCCAGGTGACGGCGATACCCGCCCGCCGCGGGCCTGCCGCGGCGGCACGGCTCTGCTACGAAGAAACGCCGGAGAGCGTCGCCAGGCGGGAGCGGCACCGCGAACAGCGTCGGCTGGCGGCCATGGCTGCCCCGCAGACGCCCGGCAGGCCAGACAAGCGCACGCGACGCGAACTGCTGCGCTTCCATCGTCGCCAGGGCGAGGAGTGACGCGGACACCGGCGCGCGGCGCCCGCCGTACACCGTTCCCATAGCGTGAGGCGCATCACAGGACCGGCGGCGGCGCGGCCGTACCGTTGATGCACGGCGACCACGCCGCGGGGAGCCCATCATGAGCGGAAGGAATGACCCGAGGAACCGGCGTCCAGGCACACCGGCGACCCGCGCGGCCGATCCCGTGCCCGGGACAGACGTCATGGGATGGGAGGCGCGGGCGCTGGCCCAGGTCCGGCCGCGGGTGCGGGAACTGACCGGACCTGGTGCCGCACAGGCCGGCTGGGAGACGGACACGATCACGCGCCTCGAGGACTACTTCGACCGCGGCGAGGTTTGAGCGGGCCGCGGGTCGGGGGCATACTTCACGCCCGTCCCAGCCGAGCCATCCACCGTGCCCAAGCTGATTTCCGCGCCAACGGTCGTTCCAGCCGTCGGCACGCGCCCCAAGCGCATCGAAGAGTTCGTCGGCCGCGTCAACACGGGCACGGCGTCCGTCAGCGTCGCCCGCATGGCGAGCCCGCCGGGCTGGGTCGAGCCCGGCCAGCGACCGGCGTTTGACGAGTTCACGCTGGTCCTCGAGGGCTGCCTGAGGGTCGAGGGCGAGGGCGTGACGCTCGAGGTCCGTCCCGGCCAGGCGGTCCACGCATCGGCCGGGGAGTGGGTCCGTTACTCGACGCCGGAGGGCGCGACCTACGTCGCCGTCTGCGTGCCGGCCTTCTCGCCGGATACCGTCAACCGCGACGCGTAGGGCGGCTGCATGTCGTCCATCGCGTTGCGGCCGACGCGCCTGTTCATCTTCCTGGCGGGGCTGTTCGTCACCAACGCGCTGATGGCCGAGTTCATCGGCGTCAAGATCTTCGCGCTCGAGGACACGCTCGGGCTGCCCCCGTTCGACTGGAACCTGTTCGGGCAGCGCGGGTCGCTGTCATTCACTGCAGGGGTGATGCTCTGGCCGGTCGTGTTCATCATGACCGACGTCATCAACGAGTACTTCGGCGTGCGCGGCGTGCGCTTCATCTCCTGGCTCGCCGTCGGGTTCATTGTTTACGCGTTCCTCTTCGCCTACCTCGCCATCGAGCTCGCGCCCGCCTCCTGGTGGGTCAGCGTCGCAGCCGACCGCGGCGTCCCGGACATGCAGGCCGCCTTCAGGGCGACATTCGGGCAGGGCCTGTGGACGATCGGAGGCTCGATCACGGCGTTCCTGGTCGGTCAGCTGATCGACGTGGCGATCTTCCATCGCATCAGGACGTTCACCGGCGAGCGCTGGATCTGGCTGCGGGCGACGGCGTCCACCGCGGTGTCACAGCTGGTGGACAGCTTCGTCGTGCTGTACATCGCCTTCGTGCTGGGTCCGCAGCAGTGGCCGCTCGATCTCTTCCTGGCGGTGGGCACGGTGAACTACGGCTACAAGATGCTCATGGCCGTCGCGCTCATCCCGCTGATCTACCTCGGGCGGCGGGCCATCGAGGGTTACCTCGGCCGCGGCGAGGCTGCGCGGCTGAAGGCGGAAGCGGCGGCCTGACGGCCGCGGACGGCGAGGCGCCGATCACCGGAACCCGCACTCGGTGAGACGGGGCGCCTTTGCCGGTCGCTGCTCCGTGAACGCAATCAGTGCAGCAGGGCCATCATCTTCCGACGGTACGAATTTGCCAGCTCGTCGTCGCCTTCGAGCAGGTCGAACGCGGCGAGCAGGCTCCTGCGCGCCAGGCCGTCACCGTACCGCCGGTCGCGCCTGAGGACGTCGAGCCAGCGCTCGAGGGCAGGCACGGCCTTGCCGGCCAGGAACTGCCGTGCGGCCAGCGCGCAGGCGGCGGCCGAGTCCCGCGGGTTTGCCGCGAGCTTCTTCTCCAGTTCTTCCTCGGCGGGTTGCCCGGCCAGCGCCTCCGCCAGCAACACGCGCGCCGCGACGGCCTTCAGGCGCGGCGCATCCATCGCCTGGACGGGGAGGGATGCCAGCCGTTCCGCGGCAGCCTCCGCCCTGCCGGCCAGCGTGAGGGCCTCGATGAGTTCCACCTGCGCATCGACGTTGCCGGGCTCGTCGCGCACCACCTTCTCGAGCATCAACACCGCCTCTGCCGCCTTGCCGGAACCGATCAGTTCCCCGGCCTGGGCGCGGTCGCGGTCCGAGGGCCGTTCCAGGTAGCGCTCGATCACGGCCCGGATGGCGCTCTCGGGCTGCAGGCCGATGATCTCGTCCACGGCGCGACCGTGCCTGAAGATCCGGAGCGTCGGCAGGCTGCGGATGCCGTGCGCGCGGGCCAGTTCCAGCTCGACGTCGGTGTTGACCTTCACGACCCTCGCGCGGCCTGCGTAGGCGGCCGCCACGCCTTCCAGCACCGGCGCCAGCATCTTGCAGGGCCCGCACCATTCGGCCCAGAAGTCCACCAGCACCGGCATCCGCTGCGATGCCTCGAGCACGTCGCTGGCGAAGGTCTGGCCGGTCGATTCGATGATGTGCTCGTGCATGGGCAATCCTGGCGCCGTGGGACTGCAGCTGTTATGGGACCGTCCCTGCCGGAATCAAGGGTCTCGCTTCGCGTCAAGACCGTTGGTCAAGTCCCGTCCAGTCGCTACACTACGCGGCCCCACACGGCCTCACAGAAGGGAATTCTGGAATGTACAGGACAAGACTCCTCGCACTGGTCCTTTCGCTGGCCGCCGCGGTGCCGGCGCAGGCGGACTGGAGCGGCAAGGGCGAGCTCGGCGGCGTGATTGCCCGCGGCAACACCGAGACCGAGACGATCAGCGGCAAGATCGACATGACCAACGAGCTGGATCGCTGGAAGCACATGGCGGGATTCTCGATCCTGCGCACCGTCAACGACGGGGTCACGTCGGCGAACCGCTGGGAGCTGCGCGGCGAGTCGGACTACAAGCTCACCGACCGCAGCTACCTCTTCGGCGCGCTGCGCTACGAGGAAGATGAGTTCACCGACTTCGAGTACCAGGCCATCGCCTCCGCCGGCTACGGCTACAAGTTCATCGACAGCGAGGCCACCAAGCTCGACGGCAAGATCGGCGTCGGCTATCGGCAGTCCGAGCTGCGCGTGGACGGTGACACGGAGGGCGACGCCATCCTCCGCGCGGCCATCGACTACTCGCACCGACTGACCGAGACGACCACGGTGATCGACAAGTTCCTGGTCGAGGCCGGTTCGGACAACACCTACCTGCAGAACATCCTGGGCCTCGAGGTCAAGATGAACGAGTCGCTGGCGCTCGGCCTCAGCTACGAAATCCGGCACAACACGGACGTCCTGCCCGGCACCGAGGAGACGGACCAGGTCCTGACGGCCAACCTGGTCTTCGGATTCTAGGGCCCGGCCGCGAGCATCCCGTGGCGCGTCCGCGCACGCCAGCGCTCACGGTGGACGTGGTCATCGAGCTGACCGACCGTCCCGGCCGGCCCATCGTGCTGGTCGAGCGCCGCAACCCGCCGGCCGGCCACGCGCTGCCCGGCGGGTTCGTGGACGTGGGGGAGACCGTCGAGCAGGCGGCCGTGCGCGAGGCGCGCGAGGAAACGGGACTCGAGATCACGATCACGCGCCTGCTCGGCGTGTATTCCGACCCGGCCCGCGACCCGCGCGGGCACACCGTCAGCATCGTGTTCGTCGGCGAGGCCCGCGGTGAACCCGCGGCGGGCGACGACGCGGCACGGGTCATCGTCTCGCGCCCGGAATCGCCGCCCGCGCTGGCGTTCGATCACGCCCGCATCCTGGCCGACTACCTGAAAGGCGCGCGTCGTTCCTGAAGCGGGTCCCGCGCTGCTATTCGCGGACGTCTCCGCAGTCAACCCCGCCTGCGCCGCGCACGCGGCCGGCGCGGTTCATCCGTCGCGACGGCCGCGGGCAACGCCAGCGCGTGGGTGGACTTCACCTCCTCCATGACGAAGTAGGTGTGGGTCTGCTCGACACCGGGCAGGGCGGTGATGCGCTCACCCAGGATCCGCCGGTAGGCTTCCATGTCGGCGACACGCAGCTTGACCAGGTAGTCGAAGCCGCCGGCCACCATGTGGCACTCCTGGACTTCCTCGAGTTCGACGATTGCCCGCTTGAATCGCTCGAACACCTCGGGAGTGGTCCGGTCGAGGCGGATCTCGACGAAGGCGAGCAGCCGGGCGCCGAGGCGCTGCGGGTCGAGGTGCGCGGCGTAACCGCGGATGTAGCCGAGCCGCTCGAGGCGTCGCACGCGCTCCATGCAGGGGGTCGGGCTCAGGTGTACGCGCCGCGCCAGCTCGGCGTGGGACAGGCGTCCATCCTGCTGCAGCAGCTCGAGGATCTTCCGGTCCAGTCGATCCATCCTCAGGTGCCGCCCTTCGGTATGTGAGTCAACCATTGCGATGGGTCCGTATGGCCATATTCCACCAGGTAACGGGAGAATTTTAGATGAATCACCTGCCATTGACCTTGGAATAATGGTGCACTGGCGGCCCGCGCGGGCGGGCCGCTTCACAAGGGGGTGGGCGATGACGGCTTTTCTCTGGCCGCTGGGCGTTTCGGGCGAGACCGAGGTCGGTCGCGCGATCAACCGCTGGTACCTGGCGGACGAAGCCGCCGTGGTTCGCGAGTTGCTGCCGATGGCGCGCCTGGCGCCTGCAGACGGCGAGCGCGTCATCCGCGAGGCCGTCGAACTGGTCGACTCCGTGCGTCGCCGGCGGCAGGGCACCGCGGGCATCGAGGCCTTCCTCCAGCAGTACGACCTCGGCTCGCGCGAGGGAGTGATCCTGATGTGCATCGCGGAGGCGCTGCTCCGCATCCCGGATGCCGACACCGCGGACCGGCTCATCGCGGACAAGATCGCCTCGGGGAACTGGTCCGACTACCTCGGCGAGGCGGACTCGCTGTTCGTCAACGCCTCCACCTGGGGACTGATGCTGACCGGACGGATCGTGCGGCCGAACGTCGAGGACCTCGCGAATCCGTCGTCGTTCATCGCCCGCCTGGCCGGCCGCCTCGGCGAGCCGGTCGTGCGCGCTGCGTTCCGCCAGGCCATGCGCATCATGGGCCACCAGTTCGTCATGGGCCGCACCGTGGACGAGGCGCTGCGGCGTGCCGCGGCCGGCGGCAATGCCCGCTATCGCTACACTTTCGACATGCTCGGCGAGTCGGCGCTCACGGCGCAGGATGCCGACCGGTACTTCGAGGCCTATGCGACGGCGATCGGCAAGGTCAGCACGATCGCGCGCGCCGGGACGGCGGCGGAGGCCTGGCCATCCATCTCGGTGAAGCTCTCGGCCCTGCACCCCCGCTATGAGTACCCGAACCGGTCCGAGGTCCTGGCAACGCTCGGGCCGCGGCTCGAGGCGCTGGCGGTCAGCGCCATGCAGGCGGGCGTGGCTTTTACCGTGGACGCGGAGGAGGTGGATCGCCTCGAGCTGTCGCTGCTGCTCTTCGACCGTCTGCTGTCGGCGCCGGCGCTCAGCGGGTGGGGAGGCCTCGGCCTGGCGGTCCAGTCATACCAGAAACGCAGCCTCGACGTGCTGCGCTGGCTGGCGCGCCGCGCGGCGGAGGCAAGCCGGACCGTGAACGTCCGGCTGGTCAAGGGCGCGTACTGGGATGCGGAGATCAAGCGTGCCCAGGAACGCGGCCTGCCCGGTTACCCGGTCTTCACGCGCAAGCCGAGCACCGACGTGTCGTTCCTGGCCTGCGCCCGGTTCCTGCTGGAAGGCACGGACCGGCTCTACCCGCAGTTCGCGTCGCACAACGCGCACACCGTCGCCTGGGTCATGCAGGTCGCAGGCGCGCAAGGGCGCCACTTCGAGTTCCAGCGCCTGCACGGCATGGGCGAGGAGCTCTACGACGGGCTCGTGGATGGCGAGGGGCAGGCCGTGCCCTGCCGCGTGTATGCGCCGGTCGGATCCCACGAGGACCTGCTGCCGTACCTCGTGCGCCGCCTGCTGGAGAACGGTGCCAACACGTCGTTCGTCAACCGCATCGTGGACGAGCGGGTCCCGGCCGCGGAAGTCGTGCACGACCCGGTGGCCGAGGTCGAGTCGTTCGCGTCCATCCCGCATCCCCGCATTCCGGCTCCCGCGTTGCTGTTCGGCGCGGAGCGCGTCAATTCAGCCGGCATCAACCTGGCGGACGGACGCGAGCAGGACCGGCTGGCCGCGGACTGTCGCGGGGCGCTCGTGCGGCCGTTGTCGGCCTCGCCCATCGTCGGCGGCAGGCAGCGCCGCGGCACGTTGCGCCGGGTCGCGAATCCGGCCAATCGCGCCGAGGTGGTCGGCGAGGTGGCCGAGGCCGGCCCCGAACTGGTGGACGAGGCGCTGGCGATCGCGGTCAGGGCCCAGCCCGACTGGGACCGGAGACCCGCCGCCGAGCGGGCGGCCGTCCTGGAGCGCGCGGCCGACGCCTACGAGGCGCACCAGGGCGAACTGGTCGCGCTGTGCGTGCGGGAGGCCGGCAAGACGATTCCGGACAGCATCGCGGAGCTGCGCGAGGCGGTGGACTTCCTGCGCTACTACGCGGCGCGTGCCCGCGAGGACTTCGGCGCCCCGACGCTGATGCCGGGACCCACCGGCGAGAGCAACCGGCTGGCGCTGCGCGGCCGCGGCGTCTTCGCCTGCATCAGCCCCTGGAACTTCCCGCTCGCGATCTTCACGGGGCAGGTGGCCGCGGCGCTGGCCGCCGGCAACGCCGTCATCGCCAAGCCGGCCGAACAGACGCCGCTGGTGGCCGCGGCGGCGACCAGGCTGCTGTTCGATGCGGGCGTGCCGGGCGACGTGCTCCACTTCCTGCCGGGTCAGGGCGGCATCGTCGGCGCCCGACTCACGGCCGACCCGCGGCTCGACGGCGTGGCCTTCACCGGCTCGACCGAGACGGCGCGAATCATCAACCGCGCGCTGGCGGCCCGCGACGCGCCGCTGGCCGCGCTCATTGCTGAGACCGGCGGCCAGAACGCCATGATCGTGGACAGCTCGGCGCTGCTCGAGCAGGTCGTCCATGACGCCGTCGCCTCGGCGTTCAACGCGGCCGGCCAGCGCTGTTCTGCCCTGCGCGTGCTGTTCCTTCAGGAGGACATCGCGGACCGGACGCTGTCGCTGCTCGCGGGGGCCATGGACCTGCTGACGGTCGGCGACCCGGCGCTGCTGGTGACCGACGTCGGGCCGGTCATCGACGAGGAGGCCCGGCAGGCCCTGGAGGCCCACGCCGCGCGCATCGTGCAGGGCGCGCCCTGGCATCACCGGCTCGAGCTGGGCGCGGCGCACGCCGCGGGCTCCTTTGTCGCGCCGCTGGCGGTGGAGATCTCCGGCATCGAGACCCTGGAACGCGAGGTCTTCGGGCCGATCCTGCACATCGTGCGCTACAAGGCCGACGCAATCGACGCGGTGATCGACGCCATCAACGGCACGGGCTACGGGCTGACCCTGGGCGTCCACTCGCGCATCGACGGGTTCTCGCGCCGGATCGCCGAGCGGGTCGAGGCAGGCAATGTCTACGTCAACCGCAACATGATCGGGGCCGTGGTCGGGGTGCAGCCTTTCGGCGGCTGTGGGCTGTCGGGGACGGGGCCGAAGGCCGGCGGTCCACACTACCTGCATCGTTTTGCCACCGAGCGCACCGTCACGATCAACACGGCGGCGCTGGGCGGAAACACGGCGCTGCTGTCGATCGACGACTAGTCGCCCCCGGCGGGCCGCCCGGCGGTTTCAGCGGTCCTCGCCGGGCGCGGCCTGGCCGGTAATGGTGCGCGGCCGGCCCGAGGGGAGCCGGCCGGTCTCCCGCAGGCTGCGCCGGAGCAGGAAGTCGATCTGCGCGTTCAGGCTGCGCAGGTCGTCGTCGGCCCAGCGCCGGAGCGCCGCGAGGATCTCCGGGTCGATGCGCAGCAGGAACGCGTCGCGTTTCGCCAAGCCTGGGTCTCCAGCCATCCGCTCAGCTGTAGAGCGTGCCCGTGTTCACCACCGGTTGCGTGTGGCGGTCGCTGCACAGCACGACCAGCAGGTTGGACACCATGGCGGCGCGCCGCTCGTCGTCGAGCTCGACGACCTTGTCGCGGGCGAGATGCTCGAGCGCCATCTGCACCATGCCGACGGCGCCCTCCACGATCTTGGTCCGCGCCGCGACGACGGCCTGCGCCTGCTGGCGCTGCAGCATGGCGGCGGCGATCTCGGGGGAGTAGGCGAGATGGCTGATGCGCGCCTCGAGCACGTTCACGCCGGCCTTGTCGAGGCGCTCCTGGATGTCCGCCTTCAGCTGCTCGGAGATCCCCACGGTGTTGCCGCGCAGGGAGACCTCGTGGTCCTCGCTGTCGTAAGGGTGACGGCTCGCCATGCTGCGCAGCGCGGCCTCGCTCTGCACGGCCACGAAGTCCTCGTAATCGTCCACCTCGAACAACGCCTCGACGGTATTGACCACCCGCCAGACGACGACCGCGGAAATCTCGATCGGGTTGCCGTCACGGTCGTTGACCTTGGAGGGCCGGCCGAGCGTCCGGGCGCGTTCCTGCACGACCTTGCCGGCCGCGTCCTTCCGCTCCGGCGTGTGGATCGAGCCGGTCTCGAAGTTGCGTACGCGCAGCGAGAGCTTCTTCTTGGTGAAGAACGGGTTGACCCAGAAGAAGCCGGAGTCGCGCACCGAGCCCTTGTACTCGCCGAAGAGCAGCAGGACGCGCGAGTCATTGGGCGCGATGGCCATGTACCCGGGCAGCGAAATGATGCCGGCCAGGATCAGCAGGATCCCGGTGACGATCGCCCAGCCCGAGCCGTCGCCCATCTTCAGCGCATGCAGCGCCAGGACCGTGTACCACGGTCCACCGATCAGCAGCGCGATGCTGAATCCCAGCGGGAGCCACCCCGAGAACGGACGGAAAGCCTTTTCCTTGATCATCGTCGTCTCCTGATGGGACTGTTGCAGAGATGTCAGAATGATATCACTATGAAATCTCGGGCTGCAAGCCGCTCCCGGACCGAGGCGAAAAACCTCAGTACTGTCATCCAGTTAACGGTGATTCTTGGGAAAGTCGTAGAAGTCGAGTCGCGCCGCGCCGAAGTCGAGCCGCGACCACGCGATGTCGGGCACCACCAGGCTCATGACCGCACAGGTGGGCACGTCGCCTTTGGAATCGTCTCCGGTGAGCCGCACGCAGAAGCTGGAGATCCCCGGATTGTGCCCCACCAGCATGACGTGGCGGGAGCGGCCACCGTGTTGACGCACCACCTCGAGCAGCTGGCCGGCAGAGGCAAGGTAGGCCGATTGCGCCTTGACGATGCGCGACGCCGGGCACCCCAGGGCCGCCGCGAAGCACTGCGCGGTCGCGAGCGCCCGCACCGCGGGACTGGTGATGATCCGGCCGGGGACCAGGCCGGCCGCGGCCAGGCGCGCCGCCATCTCCGGTGCGTCACGCTCGCCTCGCTTGTTGAGCGGGCGGTCGAAGTCGTCGAGCGAAGCGACGCCCCAGTCCGACTTGGCGTGGCGAACCAGCGTCAGGCGCCTGGGGCCTTGCGCGGTCACATCAGCCCCGTCTCGAGGCGCGCGGCGTCCGACATCATCGACTGGTTCCACGGCGGCTCGAACACGATCTCGACGTGCGCCTCGCGGATGGTGGGGATGGCCTCGATCTTCTCCTTGACGTCCTGCGCCAGGAAGTCGCCCATCCCGCATCCTGGCGCAGTCAGCGTCATGCGCACCAGGACGTTGCGCGAGCCGTCATCGTTGCGCGTGACCTCGCACTCGTAGATGAGCCCGAGGTCCACGACGTTGATCGGGATCTCGGGGTCGTAACAGGTCTTCATCTGTTCCCAGACGAGCTTCTTCACGTCCTCGTCGGTCGCACCGGGCGGCAGCTCCGGGCGCGTCGGCGGCTCCTTGCCGATGGCGTCCGCATCCTCGCCCGCGATGCGGAACAGGTTGCCCTCGACATAAATGGTGAAGCTCCCGCCGAGCGCCTGCGTGATGTAGCCGACGGCGCCAGTGCGCAGCTTGACCTCGATCCCGGCGGGGATGATGACGGCCTGGACGTCCCGCTGGACGACGATGGGTTCGTTTTCGTGTCGGCGCATCCGCGGCTACTCCGTCGTGACCGGCGCGGCCTCGTCGGCGAGGGCGGCATTGAGCGTATGCCAGCACAGGCTGGCGCACTTCACCCGGGCCGGGTACTCACGGACACCGGAGAGGGCCGCGAGCTTGCCGAGTTCCGCCGGAACCGGGGCATCGTGACGGGTCAGCATGTCGTGGACGGACGCGAACAGGTGCTGCACGTCGGCCACCCGGCGTCCCTTGACGGCCTCGCTCATCAGCGAGGCCGAGGCGGTCGAGATGGCGCAGCCCCTGCCCTCGAAGCGGATGTCGCGAATGAGATCACCTTCGACATCAAGAAAGATGTGTAACTTATCGCCACATAAAGGATTATGACCCTCTGCCGTGCGGTTCGGGTGTTCCAGGCGGCCGAAGTTGCGCGGTCGCTTGTTGTGATCGACGATGACGTCGCGATACAGGTCGGCGAGGTCCATCAGCCCAGCATCTCCCTGGCAATCCCGAGTGCCCTGACCAGGGCGTCGATCTCGGCGTGGGTGTTGTAGAAAGCGAAGGAGGCCCGCGCCGTTGCCGGCACGTCGAAGAAGTCCATGACCGGCATGGCGCAGTGGTGCCCGGTGCGGATGGCGACGCCCTCCGCATCGAGGATCGTGCCGAGGTCGTGGGGGTGGACGCCATCCAGCACGAACGAAACGAGGCTCGCCTTCTCCGGCGCGGTCCCGATGATCGTGAGGCCGGGTACCGTCAGCAACCGGGACGTCGCGTAGTCCAGCAGGTCGTGTTCGTGGCGCGCGATGCGCTCCATGCCGACCGACTCGACGTAGTCCACCGCGACGCCGAGGCCGATCGCGCCGGCGATGTTCGGCGTGCCTGCCTCGAACCTGAAGGGCAGGGTGTTGTAGGTCGTCCTCTCGAAGGACACCGTCAGGATCATGTCGCCGCCGCCCTGCCAGGGCGGCATCGACTCGAGGACCCGCTCACGGCCGTACAGCACGCCGATGCCCGTCGGCCCGAACAGCTTGTGGCCGGAGAACGCGTAGAAGTCGCAGCCGAGGTCCCTCACGTCCACGCGCTGGTGCGGCACGGCCTGGGCCCCGTCGACCAGGGTGGCGATGCCGCGCTCCCGCGCCATGGCCACGATCTCCCGGACCGGCAGCACGGTGCCGAGGGCGTTCGACACGTGCGCCACCGCCACCATGCGGGTCCGGGGCCCGAGCATCGCGCGATACGCGTCGAGGTCCACGACGCCGCGCCGGTCTATCGGCACCACCCGGAGCCTGGCGCCGGTCTGCTCGCAGACCTGCTGCCACGGGACGATGTTGGCGTGGTGCTCGAGCCAGGTGATGACGATCTCGTCGCCCGGCTGCAGGCGCGGGCGGCCCCAGGCCTGGGACACGAGGTTGATGGCCTCGGTCGTGCCGCGGACGAACACGATCTCCTTCGTCGAGGCGGCGTTGATGAAGCGGCGCAGCTTCTCGCGCGCGCCCTCGAACAGCCCGGTCGCCTCCTGCGACAGCGTATGCACCCCGCGGTGCACGTTCGAGTGGTGGCGCTCGTAGTAGTCGCGCTCCGCCTCGATCACGGCCCGCGGCCGTTGCGCCGAGGCGCCGTTGTCGAGGTACACCAGCGGCCGGCCGCGCACCTGGCGCGACAGGATCGGGAAGTCCCGGCGAATCCGCTCGACGTCGAGTGGCGCGAGGATGCCCGGCTCCGCGGCCATCAGACGAACTCCCTGATGATTTCGCGGTCGGGCAGGCGCCCGACGACGAGTTCCTCGATGTGCCGGCGCAGCGCCGGCGTCTCCACCCGCGAGACGACGTCCTCGCAGAAGGCGAAGGTCAGCAGGCCGCGCGCGGTCTCGGGGTCGATGCCGCGCGACAGCAGGTAGAACAGCTGGCCGGCGTCGAGCGAGCCGATCGTCGTACCGTGGCTGCACTTGACGTCGTCGGTCAGGATCTCGAGCTGCGGGCGGGCATTGATCTCGGCCAGCGGCGACAGGATCAGGTTGCGGCTCGACTGGCTGGAATCCGACTTGACGGCGCCGGGCCCGACCAGGATGCGGCCGTTGAACGCTCCGCGACCGCGGTCGGTGGCCACCGCCCGCACCAGCTCCTCGGAACGGGTATGGCCGGCGACATGCTCGAACACGGTGTACAGGTCCGCCTGCCGCATCCCGTCGACCATCATCAACCCGTGCAGCGTGCACTCGGCCGCCGGCCCTTCGAGCCGCAGGTGAAGGTTGCTGCGGACCAGGCGGCCGCCGAGGAGGAAAAGCTGCTGGCGGTAGCGGCTGTCGCGGGCCTGCGAGACGCGCAGCGTCTCCACCTGCGCAGCGGCGGGGCCCTGGTTGTGCAGCCGCAGGTGGTCCACCCGGGCGTCGTCGGCGAGCCGGAGCTCGAGGTCGAGGTTCGACAGCGAGTCGCCGTCGCCCTGCAGGAAATGCTCGACCAGGTGCAACCGGCTGCCGCGGCCTGCCTCGACCAGTACCCGCGTGCTGGCGGCGACGCCGCCCCCCGCATGCACGACATACAGCGGCTCCGGCAGGTCGACGCCGTCGCCGACGCGGATCACCACGCCGTCGTCGGTGAAGGCCTCCGCGAGCAGGGCGAATCGTTCGTCCGGATGGTCGCCGGGCACGCGCAACGCACGCGCCAGCAAGGCGGGATCCCGGTCGAGCGCGGCACCGAGGCTCTCGACCTCGACGCCGGCGGGCAGGTCCGGCGGGCTGCCGGCAAGGCGGCCGTCGGCCAGCAGGAGGGTCCGCCCGGGGGCAAGCCCGGGCAACAGTCCTGCCGGCACGAAGGCCCGGGCCGCCGGCACGATGTCCGGCGCCAAGTTGCGGCGCTGGATCTCGGGCCAGTCGAGATACTTCCAGTTCTCGTCCCGGCGGTCGGGCAGGCCGCGCTCCAGCAGCCGGGCCAGCGCGTCGGCGCGCCGGCGCTGCCAGCCGGCACCGCCCCGCAGCCGCTGGCCGGCCGCCGCGTGCGCGGTCGCGATGCGCTCGAGGACGGTATCGGCGGTCGCTGTGCTCACGCTGCAGCCGCCTCCTGCCGCACCCAGTCGTAGCCGCGCCGCTCGAGCTCGAGCGCAAGGTCCTTGTCGCCCGACTTGATGATCCTGCCCGCGGCAAGCACGTGCACCCGGTCGGGGACGATGTAATCGAGCAGCCGCTGGTAGTGGGTGACCACGACGATGGCGCGCGAATCCTGCCGCAGGCTGTTGACGCCGCTGGAGACGACCTTGAGCGCGTCGATGTCGAGGCCCGAGTCGGTCTCGTCGAGCACCGCGAGGACCGGTTCGAGCACCGTCATCTGCAGGACCTCGTTGCGCTTCTTCTCGCCGCCCGAGAAGCCCTCGTTCACGCCGCGGTTGAGGAAGCTCTCGTCCATCTGCATCAGCTTCATCTTCTCGCGGATCAGGCCGAGGAACTCGAAGGCATCCACTTCCGGCAGGCCGCGGTGCTTGCGCAGCGCGTTGAGCGCGGCCTTCAGCAGGTAGACGTTGTTGACGCCCGGGATCTCGACCGGGTACTGGAAGGCGAGGAAGACGCCCTCGCGGGCGCGTTCCTCGGCCGGCATCGCCAGCAGGTCGCGGCCGAGATACTCGACCTTGCCGGCCGTGACCTCGAAGCCCGGCCGGCCGGCGAGCACGCCCGCCAGCGTGCTCTTGCCCGAGCCGTTCGGGCCCATGATCGCGTGCACTTCGCCGGCGCGTACTTCGAGGTCCAGGCCGTCCAGGATCTTGCGCGAGCCGGCCTTCACGTGCAGGCCCTCGACCTTGAGGATGATGTCGCCCCTTGCAGGCATGCCTTGTCTCCGTTCTTGCTTCAGCCGACCGAGCCCTCGAGGCTGACGGCCAGCAGGTTCTGGGCCTCTACCGCGAATTCCATCGGCAGTTCCTTGAATACCGTCTTGCAGAAGCCGTTGACGATCATGTTCACCGCGTCCTCGGCGGATATCCCGCGCTGCAGGCAGTAGAACAGCTGGTCGTCCGAGATCTTCGAGGTGGTCGCCTCGTGCTCGACCACCGCCGTCGGGTTCTGCACCTCCACGTAGGGGAAGGTGTGGGCGCCGCACTGGTCGCCCATCAGCAGCGAGTCGCACTGCGTGTAGTTCCGCGCGCCGTCGGCGCCGGGCAGCACCTTGACCAGGCCGCGGTAGGCGTTCTGGCCGTGACCGGCAGAGATGCCCTTCGAGACGATGGTGCTGCGCGTGTTGCGGCCCATGTGGATCATCTTGGTGCCGGTGTCGGCCTGCTGGTAGTGGTTGGCCAGCGCGACGGAGTAGAACTCGCCGACCGAGTTGTCCCCTCGCAGGATGCAGCTCGGGTACTTCCAGGTGATGGCCGAGCCGGTCTCGACCTGTGTCCAGGAGATCTTCGAGTTGCGGCCCCGGCAGTCGCCGCGCTTGGTCACGAAGTTGTAGATGCCGCCGACGCCGTTCTCGTCGCCCGGGTACCAGTTCTGGACGGTCGAGTACTTGATCTCGGCGTCGTCGAGCGCCACCAGCTCGACCACCGCCGCGTGCAGCTGGTTCTCGTCGCGCATCGGCGCGGTGCAGCCCTCCAGGTAGCTGACGTGGGAGCCCTCGTCCGCCACGATCAGGGTCCGCTCGAACTGGCCGGTCTTGGTGGCGTTGATGCGGAAGTAGGTGGACAGCTCCATCGGGCAGCGGACGCCCTTCGGCACGTAGACGAACGAGCCGTCGGAGAACACCGCCGAGTTGAGGGCGGCATAGAAGTTGTCGCGGACCGGGACGACGCTGCCGAGGTAGCGCTCGACCAGCTCCGGATGGTTCTTCACTGCCTCGGAGAACGAGCAGAAGATCACGCCGGCGTCGGCGAGGCGCTCCTTGAAGGTCGTCGCCACGGAGACGCTGTCGAAGACGGCATCCACCGCGACGCCGGCGAGGCGCGCCCGTTCGTGCAGCGGGATGCCGAGCTTGTCATAGGTCTCGAGCAGCTTCGGGTCCACCTCGTCGAGGCTCTTCGGCCCGTCGGTCTTGTTCTTCGGGGCGGAGTAATACGAGATCGCCTGGAAGTCGACCGGCGGGTAGTGCACGCGCGCCCACTTCGGCTCCTTCATCCGGCCCCAGATCCGGAACGCCTTGAGGCGCCAGTCGAGCATGAACTGCGGCTCGCCCTTGATCGCCGAGATCAGGCGCACCACGTCCTCGTCGAGCCCCGGGGGCAGGGTCTCGCTCTCGATGTCCGTGACGAAGCCGTGCCGGTACTTCCGGGCGACGATTGCGTCGATGTCCTGCGGGTTGCTCGCCATCGTTCCTCCGCGTGTCCTGGTCCGCCGCCTCAGGCCCGGATCAGCGGCCGCCAGCCGCCGTCGAGTGCTGCGCGCAGGTCGGGACCCTTCAGGGTCGCGTCGTGCGCGATCAGCGACGCCAGGCGGACCTCCTGCAGCGAGCGATGGATCGCCGCGCTGACCTGCTGCCAGCTGTGGCCGACGCTGCAGTTCGCCTCGAGGCCGCACTGGCCGTGGTCGCTGGCGCACTCGGTCAGGGCGACGGGCCCCTCGACCGCATCGATGATCTCCGCGGCGCTGATCTCCTGCGCGGACCGCGCCAGCTGGTAGCCGCCGCGGGCGCCGCGCGTCGAACGCACGAGACCGGCCCGCTGGAGCTCCTTGAGCAGCTTGCTGACCGTGGGGGCGGCGATGCCGGTGCGTTCCGCGAGGCCCGAGGCGCTATGGAGCGCGTCCGGCTGCGCGCTCAGCGCGGCCAGGAGCACGGTCGCATAATCGGTCAGCTTGCTGATGCGCAACATGGGTCGCAAAGCCCGGGTTACAATACAGGACGATTTTAGTCCTATAAGCGGCGGAAGGGTAGCCCTCGGCGGGACACGGCCCGCCATTTGCTAGAATCGCCGCGCCGATCCGGCGGCTGGCGCAACCCCCTCGGGTGGCCACGCCCGGTTTCCCTGCTGTTTGAGGAAGCGATGCCCCAGGCCGGTTCAGAGCCCAAGGATTCCTGCGTCGTCCGCGTGCGCGGACTGCGCTATGCCGTGGGCGGGCGCGAGATCTTCTCCGCGCTCGACCTCGACGTGGAGCGCGGCTCGGTCACGGCCATCATGGGCCCGAGCGGCACGGGCAAGACCACGCTGCTGAGGCTGATCACCGGCCAGCTCATCGCCGATGCCGGCGAGGTGACCGTCGCCGGCCAGGAGGTCCGCCTGCTGGGACGCGTGGGGCTGTATGCGCTGCGGCGCCGGATGGGCATGCTGTTCCAGAACGGGGCGCTGCTCTCGGACCTGGACGTCTATGAGAACGTCGCCTTCCCCCTGCGCGAGCACACCCGGCTGCCCGAGCCGCTCATCCGCAACATCGTGCTGACCAAGCTCCACGCGGTCGGCCTGCGCGGCGCCGCGCGGCTGATGACCTACGAACTCTCCGGCGGGATGGCGCGCCGGGTCGCGCTGGCGCGCGCCATCGTCATGGATCCCGAGATCCTCATTTACGACGAGCCCTTCGTCGGGCTCGACCCGATCTCCCTCGGCGTCGTGCTGCGGCTGATCCGCGAGCTCAACGACGCGCTCGGCATCACCAGCATCGTCGTCTCGCACGACGTCCGCGAGATCAGCGCCGTGGCGGATCGCGCCTACCTGCTGTCGGGCGGCCGCGTGGCTGCCTCTGGCAGGCCGGCCAGCCTGCTCGAGAGCGAGTCCGGGGAAGTGCGCCAGTTCATGAAGGGACTGCCCGACGGCCCGGTGCCGTTCCACTATCCGGCGCCGGACTATGCCGAGCAGCTCCTGGGCGGGGGCCCGACGTGAGGCACGTGGTCCGGGAGCTCGTGCGCGGCGCCGTGGACTCGCTGGTCCTGCTCGGGCGGTACGCGCGCTTCGTGGCCCGGCTGCTCGCCGAAACCCCGCGCGCGCTGCTGCGGTTCGGGCTGGTGGTCGAGCAGGTCTACAAGTCGGGCGCACTGTCGCTCGTCATCATCATGCTGAGCGGCCTGTTCGTCGGCATGGTGCTGGGACTGCAGGGCTTCGACCTGCTGGAGCGGTTCGGGTCCGAGGAATCGCTCGGCACGGCGGCCGCGCTCGGCCTGGTGAAGGAACTGGGCCCGGTCGTCGCGGCGTTGCTGTTCGCGGGCCGCGCGGGGACGGCGCTCGCCTCCGAGCTCGGCCTGATGCGCGCGACAGACCAGCTGTCGGCGATGGAGATGATGGCGGTGGACCCGGTCCGGCGGGTGGTGATGCCGCGCTTCCTCGGCGGCGTGGTCGCGATGCCGTTGCTGGCTGGGATCTTCAGCATGATCGGCATCTTTGGCGCCCAGCTGGTCGGCGTGCAGATGATGGGCGTCGATTCCGGCCAGTTCTGGTCGCAGATGCAGGGCGCCGTCGAGCGCGGCGACGTCATGGAAGGCGTGGTCAAGAGCTGCGTCTTCGGCGTCGCCTGCAGCGCCATCGCCGTGTACGAGGGATACCATTCGGTCCCCACGGCGGAAGGCGTCGGGCGCGCGACGACCCGGACGGTGGTGATTTCCTCGGTCATGGTGCTGCTGCTCGACTACATGCTGACGGCGGTGATGATGTGAGCGGTGCAGGGGCGAAGGAGTGAGACATGCGAGCGACGCGAGCCGTTGAGCTCGGGACGGGGATGTTCGTGCTGCTGGGATTCGCAGCGCTGTTCTTCCTCGTCACGCAGATCACGAACCGTGAGGTCGGCTTCGGCGACGCGGGCTACCGCGTCACGGCCAGCTTCGACCAGGTCGGCGGACTGAAGCCCGGCGCGCCGGTCTCCATGTCCGGCGTGACGGTGGGCCGGGTGGAGTCCATTGGCTACGACTTCGCGCTGTACCAGGCGGTGGTCGTACTGCGCATCGACGGCCGTTATGACCGTATCCCCGCGGACAGCGACGCCAGCATCTTCACGGCCGGCCTCCTCGGCGGCCAGTACGTGGGCATCGCGCCGGGCGGTTCGGAAACTTTCCTGAAGGACGGTGATCGAATCGAGTTCACGCAGTCCGCGATCGTCCTGGAGAACCTCATCAGCAAGTTCTTGTTTTCCAAGGCGGGCGAGCAGGGGACTGCGGCCGGAACGGAGGGTACGAACTGATGCTGCGCCGCCTCTCGATCCTTTTCCTGGCCATGCTGTGGCTGCAGCCTGCGGCCGCCCAGGCCACGGCGACCCCGGGCCCGGGACCGCAGGAGCTGATGCAGAAGGCTGCCCAGCAGCTGCTCGATGCGCTGGAGGCCGATCGCGAGGGCTTCCGCAAGGAGCCCAAGCGCGTCAACGTGCTGGTCGACCAGATCCTGCTGCCGCACTTCGACACCCAGTACTCGGCCCAGCTGGTGCTCGGCACGCACTGGCGCGCCGCGACCGCGGACCAGCGCAAGCGCTTCATCGACGCGTTCTACCACTCGCTGCTCAACAAGTATGGTGCGGCGCTGGCCGGCTTCACTTCCGACCGCATGACGATCCTGCCGTTCCGCGGCGACCTGTCCACCGGCCGGGCGACCGTGAAGACCGAGGTGACGACAGACGACGGCACCCGCGTGCCGGTCACCTACTCCATGCGGGCGACACCGCAGGGCTGGAAGGCCTGGGACGTCACGGTCGAGGGAATTTCCTACGTCAAGAACTTCCGCGTCGACATCGGCGCCGAGGTGGACCAGCGCGGCCTCGACGCGGTGATCGCCCGGCTCGAGGCGGAGGCGAAGGACTGACCATGGCGCAGGCCCCGCGCGCCGCTGGCGACTGCCTGCTCGAGAAGCTCGGCGACGGCCGCTACGCGCTGGTGGGCGAACTCGGCCTCCGGTCGGCCGCGACGGTGCTCGCCGCGGGACTCTCTGCCTTCGCCGGCGAGGCCCGGGTCGAGGTGGACCTGTCGCGGGTCGAACGGACGGACAGTGCCGGCCTCGCAGTGCTGATCGAGTGGACGCGCGCGGCGCGCCATGCGGGGACCGGGATCGCCTTTCGCGCGCTGCCCGCAAGACTCTCCGCGCTGGCGCGGATCGGGGGCGTCGACCAGATCCTCCCCGTCGCCGGCTGAAGCGCCGGCGCCAGGGCGGCTTCAGCCGCCGGCGGTATCCGCGTCGACGGGCGGCGTCGCGGGTGCCCCGGGAGACTCCGGCTCTTCGGGCTCCCCAGGCTCCTCCGGCCAGTCCTCCGTCCCGAGGTCCTCGTCTGCCTCCACGTTGCCGTCTCGCACCCGGTATTCGCGCCGGTCGAGGTAGGCGTTGCGGGTGAGGGCATAGGGATCGAAGGCGCCTTCGATCGCGGCCTCGACCGGAATCAGGCGGGCGCGCAGGTCAACGATCGACAGTCCGGCAAAGGCGAAGCCGATGTTGTTGTCGGCGATGTAGTGCCGGCCGTCGGTGAGGTAGTCCACGTACAGCGACGGGGCGTCCCGCAGCGTCGAGGGCCCGAGGAGCGGAATGACCACGTAGGGGCCGGACGGCACCCCCCAGGCGCCGAGCGTCTGGCCGAAGTCCTCGTCGTTTCGCGGCAGGCCGGCCCGGCTGGCCGGGTCGAACAGGCCGCCGAGACCGAAGGTGGTGTTGAGCACCAGCCGCGTCGTATCGGACACGACGTCCATCAGTTTCAGTTGCAGCAGGTCGTTGGCGATCGTGGTCGGGTAGGCCAGGTTGCTGAGGAAATTCGTCACGCTCGTGCGGAGTGGCTGGGGCACGTAGCGGCGATACCCTTTCGCGACCGGTTTGAGGACCGCCCGGTCGAGCGAGTCGTTGAACGCGTAGGTGGAGCGGTTCACCCGTTCCCACGGGTCGGCCTCGGACGGCGCCGACGCGGTCGTCGCGCAGCCGGCGAGCCCCAGGCAGAGCAGGGCGACCGGCAGGCGCAGGGCGGTCGGGGTCGGGGTCATGGCGGGTCCGGCTGCAGGCGACTCGCGGCCTATTCTACCCGGTGCCTTCGCCGGGTTCCGGCGGCGTCGCGGGTCCTGCGACCTCGTGGGCCTTGCGGCCCTTCGGAAGGTACTCCTTGAGTTCCTCGATCCGCGCCGAGAAGCGCTGGCGCTGCACCTCGTTGAGGTCGGGCACGGCCAGCGCGAGCCGCAGCTGGTCGATGGCCATCTGCAACTCGCCGCCCATCAGGTGGTATTCAGACATGTAGTAGTAGGCGTCGCCGGTGTCGCCCGCGGCGCTGGCGACGAGCGCGATGTAGCGCGCCTGTTCCGGCGTCGGGGGGACGTTGTTGAACAAGTCGAGCAGGACCTGGTGGGCAAGTTTCGCCTCGCCATCACGCATCAGCGTCTCGGAGTAGCGCAAGGTCACGGGCACGTTGCGGGGGAACAGGTCATGCGCCTGCTGGAGCGTCCGGCGGGACCCCGCCACATCGCCGGCCGCGAGCTGTGCGACACCGAGCCCGGCATGGTACAGGGTGACGTCCGGCCTGCGGTCGACGAGGTCCTTGAGCACGCCGACGGCTTCCTGCGCCGCCGGCGCTTCGCCGGAGGCGAGCAGCGCCAGCGCGCGGCCGTAGCGCCGCTCGTCACTGGAAGGCAGGTCTGCGCTGACGGCATCGCGGTAGAGGTCCCGGTAGTTGGCCTCGGCCGGCAGCAACTGGACCCGCAGCCGCTCCCGGATGAGACCGTAGCTGACGCTGTCTGCCACGACCGGCCTGGGCAGCTGCTCCGCCCGGTCGCGGGTCTCCGCGATGCGCTCGGTGGTGACGGGATGGGTTCGCAGGAGGTCCGGGATCATCGCGCCTGCGTTGCCGGACTTCTGCTGCAGGGTCCAGAAGAAGGACGGCATGCCGTAGGGATCGAAACCCGCGTTGGCCAGGAACGCCATGCCGACCCGGTCGGCCTCGGCCTCGTGGGTGCGGGTGAAGTTGATCTGCTGCTGGGCCGCGAGGCCCTGCGCCGCGGTGATCGTGCCCAGCATCATGTCGGCGGGCATGCCGGTGGTCGCGCCGACCAGGATGGCCGCGAGCACGGCGGCCGCCGAGGCCATGTTGGTGCGTCCCGCGTTCTGGACGGAGCGCGCGATGTGGCGCTGCGTGACGTGCGCGATCTCGTGGGCGAGCACCCCTGCCAGCTCGCTCTCGTTGGCGGTCGAAGTCAGCAGGCCGGCATTGATGCCGATGAAACCGCCGGGGAGGGCGAAAGCATTGATGCCGGAGTCCTTGATCACGAAGAAGGTGAAGCGCTGCCCGCCCTCGTGGGCGAAGCTGGCGATGCGGGAACCCACGCCCTGGATGTACTCGGTGACCTCCGGGTCCTCGACGATCTGGCCGGAGTCTCGCAGCCCCTTCACGATCATCCGGCCGATCCGGTATTCGTCGGCGAGGGTGAGGGTGGTGCTGGCAGGGCTGCCGATGTCCGGGAGGTCGCCACGGCTGTCCTGGGCGAGCGCCGGCGCCGCGCCGAGCAGTGCGCAGAGGAACATGGCCAGGAAACCGGATCTCGACATGCGGCGCTCGCGAGGGAAGGGGCTGGCTGTCAGACCGGCCAGCGGGGGTGAAGTTCGCACCTTTGCCCCGCTCAGAGGACCTCGGCCGCGAAGTCGGCCAGGCGCGAACGCTCCCCGCGCATCAGCGTGATGTGCCCGGCGTGCGGCCAGCCGCAGAAACGGTTGACCACGTAGGTGAGCCCGGAGGTGGTCTCGGTCAGGTAGGGGGTGTCGATCTGGGCGATATTGCCGAGGCAGATCAGCTTGGTGCCGGGGCCGGCCCGGGTGACCAGCGCCCGCATCTGCTTCGGGGTCAGGTTCTGGGCCTCATCGAGGATCAGGTACCGGTTCAGGAAGGTGCGGCCCCGCATGAAGTTGAGCGAGCGGATCTTGATCCGGTTCCTGAGCAGGTCCTGGGTCGCCGCGCGACCCCAGCTGCCGCCCTCGTGGCCCTGGGTGAGCACCTCGAGGTTGTCCATCAGCGCGCCCATCCAGGGCTCCATCTTCTCTTCCTCCGTACCGGGGAGGAAGCCGATGTCCTCGCCGAGCGGGATGGTCACCCGGGTCATCAGGATCTCGTTGAAGCGGTTGGTCTCGAGCGTCTGCAGGAGGCCCGCTGCGAGCGTCAGCAGCGTCTTGCCGGTGCCGGCGGGGCCGAGCACGGTGACGAAGTCGATCTCGGGATCGAGCAGGAGGTTCAGTGCGAGGTTCTGCTCCCGGTTGCGTGCTGTGATGCCCCAGACCGCGTGCCGCGCGTTGCGGTAGTCGTGCGTCAGCTCCAGCGTGGCCGACTCGCCGTCGACGGACCGGACGATCGCCTCGAAGCCCTCGTCGCCAGGCTCGCAGACGAACTGGTTGGTCTTCCACTCACGGACCAGCGGCCCCTGGATCTGGTAGAAGGTCCGCGCCTGTTCCTGCCAGGAGCGCATCTCCCCGCCGTGGGTGTCCCAGAAGTCGGCCGGCAGCTCGCTCACGCCCTTGAAAAGGAGATCCGCGTCCTCGATCGTCCGGTCGCTGTAGTAGTCCTCGGCGTGCACCCCGAGGATCGCGGCCTTGATGCGCAGGTTGATGTCCTTGGAAACGAGCGTCACGCGCGATTCCGGAATCTCCCGCTGCAGGGCCAGCGCATAGCCGAGGATGGAGTTGTCGGCGCCGTGCCCGGGCAAGGTGTCGGGCAGGCCGGTGTCGAGCCGGCGGGTCTGGAAGAACAGCCGGCCGGTGGGGGGGCGCTTGCCGTGGTTCCCGGACCGGCCTGACGGCAGCTCGAGGCCCTGGTCGATCTGGTCCTTGGTCGCCTGCGCCATCAGCTCGTCCAGGAACCGGCTGACCTGCCGGACGTTCCGCGCCGACTCCGAGACGCCCTTCTTGCCCGCGTCGAGTTCCTCGAGGACGATCATCGGAATGTAGATGTCGTGCTCCTCGAAACGGAATATCGCGGCCGGGTCGTGCATGACGACGTTCGTGTCCAGCACGAACGCCCGGCGTTCGGCCGGGTACTGGTCGGTGCTCAAGTAGGAGGTCCTCTCAAAGTGCCCTGGCGGCCGCGAGCACGGCCTCGGCATGTCCGTCCACCTTCACCTTGCGCCATTCCTGGCGCAGGACGCCTGCGGCATCGACGAGGAAGGTGCTGCGCTCGATGCCCATCAGCTTCCTTCCGTACATGTTCTTCTCGGTCCATGTGCCGAAGAGCTCGGCGAGCCTGTGGTCCTCGTCCGAGCCGAGCTCGAAGGGGAATTTCATCTTCGCCTTGAACTTCCCGTGCGAAGCCAGGCTGTCGGTCGAGACGCCGAGGATGACCACGCCGGCGCGGCGGAACTGGGCATGCAGGTCACGGAAGGCCTCACCCTCCCGGGTGCAGCCCGGCGTGTTGTCGCGCGGGTAGAAGTAGACGACGAGCTTGCTGCCGAGCGCGTCCCCGGGACGGAAGGTCCCGGCGGTGGTGGGGACGGAGAACGTCGGCAGCTTCCTGCCGAGGGCGACCTTGGCCATGCGTCTTGCTAGCTCCCTGGCCGCGAAGGCCTCATGACTTGACCGGCTCGAGGATGGCGTCGAGGTTGAGGTTGTCGCAGAGATCCATGAACTCCTCGCGCATGGCGCCGAGGTGGATCGAGGACGGCACCGTGACGATCATGTACACGCCGAACATGGGCGCGCCCGTGTGGGGCGCGAGATAGCTGCGGGTGTTCATCTCCGAGATGTCGATGCCGCGGGCCGTGAAGAAGCCCGACAGCGCGGCGACGATGCCGGTCTGGTCCAGGCAGACGACGTCCACCGAGTAGGGCACCTGGTCCTCGTGGACCGGTCGCTGCTCGGTGCGGCGGATCTGCAGGGTGATGCCCGCCGACTCGGCCAGGCGCTTCAACTCCGTCTCGATGCGGGCGACGGCATGCCAGTTGCCGCTGACGAGCATCAGCACGGCGAACTCGGCGCCCAGTGCCGTCATGCGGCTCTCGCTGATGCTGCCGCCGCAGTCGGCGATCACCTTGCTGAGGTCGTGGACCAGCCCGACGCGGTCGCTGCCGATGGCGGAAATCGCGATGTATTGCTTCATGGGAGGCGGGCCGGGGGCACGTACCGCAGTCTACCGGTAACCGGACCCGCTGGAAACGCCGGATGTCGTCCTTGCGTGGTCCGGCAGCGCGAAAGTACGATGCGGGTTCCCGCCGGCCACACGTAGAGACGCATGTTCCGCGGCAGCATCGTAGCCCTCGTGACCCCCATGTTCGAATCCGGCGAGATCGACTACGCCGGCTTCGAGTCCCTGCTCGACTGGCACGCGGAACAGGGGACCGACGGTGTCGTGGTCCTCGGCACGACGGGGGAGTCCCCCACCGTCACCGGGGGCGAGAGCGACGAATTGCTGCGCCGGGCCGTCCGGCGTCTCGGCGGGCGCCTGCCCGTGATCGCGGGCACCGGGACCAGTTCGACCGCGACCACCATCGAGCGCACGCGACGCGCCTGCGAGCATGGGGTGGACGGCGTCCTGATCGTCACGCCCTATTACAACAGGCCGGGGCAGGAGGGTCTCGTGCGGCACTTCTCGGCCGCGGCGGACGCCAGCAGCGTGCCGGTCATCCTCTACAACGTGCCGTCGCGCACGGCCTGCGACCTGCTTCCGCCCGCCGTGGAGCGACTGGCCCAGCATCCGCGGATCATCGGCGTGAAGGAGGCGACCGGGCAGGTGGCCCGCGCGCGGGACATCCTGGAACGTTGCGGCGACGACTTCCTGGTGCTGTCGGGCGATGACGCCAGCTGCCGGGAGCTGATGCTGGCGGGCGCCCAGGGCGTCATCTCGGTCACGGCCAACGCGGCGCCGCGGCTGATGCACGAACTCGGCGAGGCGGCCCTGGTCGGCGATGCAGGTCGCGCGGCCCTGGTGGACGAGCGCCTCGCGGCGCTCCACCGTGACCTGTTCGTGGAAGCCAACCCCATCCCGGTCAAGTGGGCGGTGTCCCGCCTGGGTCTCATCCCGCCTGGAATCCGGTTACCATTGACGCCCCTGGATCCCCGTCACCATGCGACGGTCCTGGCCGCGATGGAGCACGCCGGGATCATCTAGCGAGGATTGGATGCGCCTTGTCCTTCTGCTCGGCCTGCTCGCCTTGTCGGGCTGCGGTATCTTCAGCCCGACTTTCGAGAGCTGCGAAGAGGTTCCGGCCTACGCCGGCGCGAGGGAGATCCCGCCGCTCGCGGTACCCGAGGGCGTCGACGCCCCGGACACGCGCAACGCCCTGAAGATCCCGGTGGTGACCGCGCCGGAGAAGCCGCGGGACGGGAGCTGCATCGACGCGCCGCCGAGCTACTACCCCAACCGGCCGGCCGCGCCGGCCGGGTGAGGTCACGGGACAGGGCGGTTGCTGCTCGACCGGGCGTCCGGTAGGCTTCGCGCCCCCTGCGTCGCGGTTGGCAGGAAGATCCGGAGAGGTGGCCGAGCGGTCGAAGGCGCTGGACTGGAATTCCAGTAATACCCAAAAGGTATTCGTGGGTTCGAATCCCACCCTCTCCGCCAGACAGGGTGCCGGGTCGCGAATTCGCCGGTTCTGACGCGGCAACGGTCATGAGTCTGCGAATCCGCCACCCGGCGTCGCCGGGTCCGGCACCGCTTGGTTGACGCCCCCGGACCCCAACCTTACGATGCCCCGAGGCCCCAGGCATCGATCCCCTCGGTACGATGGTGGCTCGCGTCGGTTCCTCCGCGACGATCAGCCGTAAACCCCGCCAGGCCCGGAAGGGAGCAACGGTAGCGGTGACATCGGGTGCCGGAGGGGTGCTGGCGCGGGCCGCCGCCCCGACCCCCGTCCGGAACAGAGGACAGCGCCGACCCCCATGAGCTACCTCGTCCTCGCGCGCAAGTGGCGACCGCGACGCTTCGACGAGATGGTCGGGCAGGAGCATGTGCTGCGCGCGCTGGTCAACGCGCTCGATTCCGGCCGGGTGCACCACGCCTTCCTGTTCACCGGCACCCGGGGCGTGGGCAAGACCACCATCGCGCGCATCCTCGCCAAGTCGCTGAACTGCGAGAAGGGCGTGACCTCCACCCCCTGTGGCGAGTGCGCGGCCTGCCGCGAGATCGACGAGGGGCGTTTCGTGGACCTGATCGAGGTGGACGCCGCCTCGCGCACCAAGGTGGACGACACCCGGGAGCTGCTCGACAACGTCCAGTATTCGCCGACGCGCGGCCGCTACAAGGTGTACCTCATCGACGAGGTGCACATGCTGTCGGGCCACTCCTTCAACGCGCTGCTGAAGACGCTGGAGGAGCCGCCGCCGCACGTGAAGTTCCTGCTCGCGACCACCGACCCGCAGAAGCTGCCCGCCACGGTGCTGTCGCGCTGCCTCCAGTTCAGCCTCAAACGCCTGTCGCCCTCGCTGATCGGCGAGCGGCTCAGGTACATCCTCGACGAGGAAGGGGTCGCCTTCGAGCCCGCCGCGATCCGCCTGCTGTCGCGTGCGGCGGACGGCAGCCTGCGGGACGGACTCTCGCTGCTCGACCAGATGCTGGCTTTCGGCGGCGGCAGGGTGGCGGAGGCCGATGCGCGCACGATGCTCGGCACGATCGACCGCGGCTTCGTCACGCGCCTGCTCGACCGGCTCGCCGACCGCGATGCCGCCGGCCTGATGGCATGCGTGGCCGCGATCGACGAGCAGGGGCCGGATTACGCGCAGGTGCTCGACGAGCTCGCGAGCCTGCTGCAGAAGGTCGCGCTGCGCCAGGCGGTGCCCGACCTGCCGGCGGACGAGGTCTGGGGCATCGAGGAGCTCGACGGCTTCGCCAGCCGCATCGCCCCTGAGGACCTGCAGCTGTACTACCAGATGGCCATCCTGGGGCGACGCGACCTGCCGCTGGCGCCCGAGCCTCGCGGCGGCCTCGAGATGGTCCTGCTCAGGATGCTGGCCTTCGTGCCCGCGGCGGGCCCTCCTGCGGAGGCCGGGCGCCCCGCAGAACCCCGGCCTGCGGCGCGCCGCAGCGCCCCCCCCGGGGTCGAGTCGGCGCCGCGCGCCACGTCGCCGGGAGCCCCGGCGCAGCCGGTCCCCGACCTCGACCTGTCCGACTGGCGCGCGGTCGTTGACCGGCTCGGCCTGCAGGCCGCCGCGAGGCAACTGGCATCCCACCTCAACTTCGTCGCACTGGAGGGCGACGTCCTGCGCCTGGCACTGGACGCGCGGGGCGAGGTGCTGCGGACCCGGCTGCAGGAGGAGCGCCTCGCCCAGGCGGTCTCCGGCCTCGCCGGGCGGCCGATCCGGCTGCAGCTCGAGGTGAGCCACGACGCCGGCCGGACCCCCGCGCGCGAGAAGGAGAGGGAACGCCAGGAACGGCTGGAGCAGGCGCGGCTGTCGATCGAGAACGACCCCACCGTGCAGGCACTGAAGGACCGCTTCGGCGCCGTCGTCCAGCCGGACTCGATCAAGCCGGTTGGCTAGAATCCCGCCTGCAATCCGCCAACGGAGCACACCATGAAGCAGAACATCGGCGCACTGATGCGCCAGGCCCAGCAGCTGCAGGCGAACATGCAGAAGGCGCAGGAGGAACTCGCGCAGCTGGAGGTCGTCGGCGAGTCGGGCGGCGGGATGGTGAAGGTCACCATGAATGGCCGCAACGAGGTACGCCGGGTCCGGATCGAGCCGACGGTGGCCGCGGCCGGCGATGTCGAGATGCTCGAGGACCTCGTGGCCGCGGCCTGCAACGACGCCGTGCGCAAGGCAACCGAGGCGGCGCAGCAGAAGATGTCCGGCATGATGGGCGGCATGCAGCTGCCGCCTGGCTTCAAGATGCCGTTCTGAGGCGCCTCGACCCTTGAAATACTCGCCGTCGCTGGCCCGCCTGATCGATGCGCTGCGCATCCTGCCCGGCGTCGGGCCCAAGTCGGCGCAGAGGATGGCGTTCTACCTGCTGGAGCGGAACCGTGAGGGCGCCCGGGCGCTGGCCTCCGCGTTGTCCGACGCGGCCACGGCGGTCGGGCAGTGCCGGCGCTGCCGGATGCTGACGGACGGCGAGCTGTGCATGATCTGCACGGCGCCACAGCGCGACGAAGGCCTGCTGTGCGTCGTCGAGTCGCCGGCGGACGTGGCCGCGGTCGAACAGTCGGGCGGCTACCGGGGACGGTACTTCGTGCTCATGGGGCACCTGTCGCCGCTCGACGGGATCGGCCCGGGCGAACTCGGCGTGTCGCAGCTGGAGTCCATCCTGGCGGAGGGGCAGGTCCGCGAGGTGATCCTCGCGACCAACCCGACAGTCGAGGGCGAGGCCACGGCCCACTTTCTCGGCGACCTCGTCGCGCGCCGCGGCATCCGCGCGTCGCGGATCGCCCACGGCGTGCCGGTCGGCGGCGAGCTCGAGTACGTTGATGGCGGCACGCTGGCCCATGCGCTGGCCGGGCGCCAGGCTATCTCCTGAACCTGCTCCCGCGCCCGGGCTTCGGCCGCAACCGACCGCTGGTCCTGAGCCGTTCGCCGACGTCAGTCGCCAGCTTGAGCAGGTGCCGGTAGCTGGCCAGCCTGCGACGCGAAATCCGCCCCGACGCCGCCAGCGGCTCGACTGCGCAGCCGGGCTCTCCCGTGTGCCGGCAGTCCGGAAACCGGCAGTCCGGCGCCGCCGCGGCGAGTTCCCGGAATCCCGAGGCCACGTCGCGCGGCGCGGGCAGGGGCGGCGAGAAGTCGCGCACGCCGGGTGAGTCGATCAGGTCGCCGCCGCCCGGCAGGCGGTAGAGGGCCGAGGCGGTCGTGGTGTGGCGTCCTTCCTCGGTCGCGCGCGAGATCGCCCGTACCTCGGCCTCCACGCCGGGCACCAGCAGGTTGATGAGCGAGCTCTTGCCGACCCCCGACTGCCCGACCAGCACGCTGACCCGGTCCCGGAGCAGCCCGCGCAGGCCCGCCGCGCCGTCCGCGAGCTTCTTCGACGTGAGCACCACCGGGTACCCGATCTCGCGGTAGGTGTCGAGCTCGGCGCGGATCGCGGCGGCGCCGGCCTCCGGCAGGTCGGCCTTGTTCAGCGCCAGGGCGGCGGACAGGCCGGCCCACTCGGCCGCGGCGAGATAGCGGTCGCAGAGCGAGAAGTCCGGCGACGGCAACGGGGCGAGCACCGCGACCAGCTGGTCGAGGTTGGCGACGATCGCCTCGGCTGCGCCCGCCTGGCTGATGCGCGCCAGTTCCGAGCGACGCGGCTCGACGCCCACGACGATCCCGCCCGCGCCCTCGGCGTCCGCCGGGACCCAGCGCACGAGGTCCCCGCAGACGACGTTCAGGCGGCGGCCGAAGAGCCGGCAGGAGTGCGTCGTGTCGCCATCGCCGACCACCACGCGCCGTCCGTGGGCCGCGACGATCCGGCCCGCCCGTGCCTGGTCGTGACCGGGATCGCGCTCCTTCATGCCGGGCGCGCGACGCCGCGTGGCGCCGGAGTTCGCCGGTGCGGCTGCAAGCTGGCGTTGCGCACGTGCGGGTCCGTGGTGGGTGACGGCGGCGACTGTAGCCTCTGTTAAGATGCCGGGCAACATGGATGCAGCCGACAATCTCGTCTGGATCGACCTCGAGATGACCGGTCTCGATCCCGACGCGGACCGGATCATCGAGATAGCCACCGTCGTCACCAACCGCGACCTCGACGTGGTCGCCGAGGGCCCGGTGCTGGCGATTCACCAGCCCGAGGCGGTCCTCGAGCTGATGGACGACTGGAACCGCGCGACCCACGGCGCCTCCGGGCTGCTCGCGCGGGTGCGCGCAAGCAGCGTCTCGGAGCGCGATGCCGAACTGGCCACGCTCCAGTTCCTGACGGCGCATGTCGGTCGCGGCGCGTCGCCGATGTGCGGCAACAGCATCTGCCAGGACCGCCGGTTCCTGGCGCGGCGCATGCCCGAGCTCGAGCGCCACTTCCACTACCGGAACATCGACGTCAGCTCGCTCAAGGAACTCGCGCGCCGCTGGGCGCCATCCGTGCTGGCGGGATTCACCAAGAAGTCGACCCACCTGGCGCTCGACGACATCCGCGACTCGATCGCCGAGCTGCGCTACTACCGCGAGACCTTCGTCGCCGAGGCCTGGCGTGGGCGATGAGGGGCCCGGCACCGGCTTCCTGACGGGAGGGTGCCATTGCGGCGCCGTGCGCTTCCGGGTGCGCGCGCCCTCCGACATCGTCGTGCACGACTGCAACTGCTCGATGTGCTCGCGCGTGGGTTACCTGCACCTGATCGTCGGGCGGGAGGACTTCGAACTGCTGTCGGGCGGGGACGAACTGACCGAGTATCGCTTCAACACCGGCACCGCGCGCCACCTTTTCTGCCGCCGTTGCGGGGTCAAGTCGTTCTACGTGCCGCGCTCGCACCCCGACGGCATCAGCGTGAACGCGCGCTGCCTCGATCCTGGCGCGGTGCCTGCCATGACCGTCCGCCCCTTCGACGGCCGCAACTGGGAGACGGCACGGGCCACGCTCGACCGCTGACCGGTCAGGCCACGGTCTTGCCGGCGAGGAACAGCCAGGTCTCGACGACCGTGTCCGGGTTGAGGGAGATGCTGTCTATGCCCTCGTCGACGAGCCAGCGGGCGAGTTCCGGGTGGTCCGACGGGCCCTGGCCGCAGATCCCGATGTACTTGCCGGCCTTGCGGCAGGCGCGGATCGCCATCGACAGCAGCGCCTTGACGGCATCGTCACGCTCGTCGAACGAGGCAGCCACGATCCCGGAGTCGCGGTCGAGGCCAAGCGTCAGCTGGGTCATGTCGTTCGACCCGATGGACATGCCGTCGAACCACTCGAGGTAACGCTCGGCCAGCAGCGCGTTGGTCGGCAGCTCGCACATCATGATGACCTTGAGCCCGTCCTTGCCACGCTCGAGCCCGTTCCTGCCGAGCAGCTCGACCACCCGCCGTCCTTCCTCGACCGTGCGCACGAAGGGGACCATGACCTGCACGTTGGTGAGTCCCATCTGGTCGCGCACCCTGGTAAGCGCGCGGCACTCGAGCTCGAAGCAGGGCCGGAAGCGCTCGTCCACGTAGCGCGACGCGCCGCGGAAGCCGAGCATCGGGTTCTCCTCGTGCGGCTCGTACAGCTGGCCGCCGATGAGGTTGGCGTACTCGTTCGACTTGAAGTCCGACAGGCGCACGATCACCGGCTCCGGGGCGAACGCCGCCGCGATGGTGGCGATGCCCTCTGCGAGCTTTTCCACGTAGAAGGATACCGGGTCGGCGTAGCCGGCCATCTGGCGGCGGATCTGCTGCTGGAGGCCGGGCTCGAGGCTGTCGAACTCGAGCAACGCGCGCGGGTGGACGCCGATGGTCCGGTTGATGATGAACTCGAGGCGGGCCAGCCCGACGCCCTTGTTGGGGATCGAGGAAAAGTCGAAGGCGCGGTCCGGGTTGCCGACATTCATCATGATGCGCACCGGCGCCTCCGGCAGCGCGTCGAGCTCGATCTGCTGCTGCTCGAAGTCGAGGCTGCCCTCGAAGATCAGCCCGGTGTCGCCCTCGGCGCAGGACACGGTGACGGCCTGCCCTTCGGCGATCAGCGTGGTCGCGTCGCCGCAGCCGACGACCGCGGGGATGCCGAGCTCGCGGGCGATGATCGCCGCATGGCAGGTCCGGCCGCCGCGGTTGGTCACGATCGCCGAGGCGCGCTTCATCACCGGTTCCCAGTCGGGGTCCGTCATGTCGGCGACCAGCACGTCCCCTGGCTGGACGCGCGATATCTCCCTGACGCTCCTGATCACGCGCGCCGGCCCGGCGCCGATCCGCTGGCCGATGGCGCGCCCGCTGGCGAGCACGCGCGAGCGGCCTTTCAGCGAGTAACGCTGGATCGTGCGTCCGGCGCGGCTCTGCACCGTCTCCGGCCGCGCCTGCAGGATGTAGATTTCACCGGTGGCTCCGTCCTTGCCCCACTCGATGTCCATCGGGCAGTCGTAGTGGCGCTCGATGACCAGCGCCTGCCGGGCGAGTTCCACCACGTCGTCGTCCTCGATGCAGAACCGCGCGCGGTCCCCGGACGAAACCTCGACCGTCTCGACCCGGCGCCCGGCCTCGGATCCGCGCGCGTAGATCATCTTCGTCGCCTTGGCGCCGAGACTGCGGCGGATGATCGGAAAGTGGCCGTCGTCGAGCGCGCGCTTGAAGACGTAGAACTCGTCGGGGTTGACCGCGCCCTGGACCACCATCTCGCCGAGGCCGTAGGACGCGGTGATGAACACCACGCCCCGGAATCCCGACTCGGTGTCGAGGGTGAACATGACGCCGCTCGCGCCGAGGTCGCTGCGCACCATGTGCTGGACGCCGACCGAGATCGCGACCTGCGAATGGTCGAAACCCTGGTGGACCCGGTAAGCGATCGCGCGGTCGTTGAACAGGCTCGCGTAGACCTCGTGCATCGCCCGCAGGACCTGTTCGCGGCCGCGGACGTTCAGGAAGGTCTCCTGCTGGCCGGCGAAGGACGCGCCGGGCAGGTCCTCGGCGGTGGCCGAGGAGCGGACGGCGACGGCGATTCCCCTGCTGCCATCCATCGCGTCGAAGGCGGCGAGGACGTCCTGCTGCAGGCGGTCGTGGAAGGGGGTCTCCAGGATCCAGCCGCGGATCCGGGCGCCGGTGGCCGCCAGGCGCTCGACGTCGTCGACGTCCAGTCCGTCGAGCTCACCGTGGATGCGTTCCGCGAGCTTGCCGTGCGCGAGGAAATCCCGGTAGGCCTGGGCGGTGGTCGCGAAGCCGCCGGGTACGCGCACCCCGAGCCGGACCAGGTTGCTGATCATCTCGCCGATCGACGCGTTCTTGCCGCCGACGGTCTCGATGTCGCGGATGCCGAGCTGGTCAAAGGGGATGATGTAGGCGCTCAAGGTCAGCCCTCGGGTTGGGTCGTTCCTGCTAGGATCGCAGCCCTGGCGCACCACGGGCCGCGGAGAGGCGAGGTCCGGGCGGGAAGGAAGATCGTGGCCAACAAGCGAACCGTATTCTTCGTGTCAGACCAGACCGGCGTAACCGCCGAGACCATGGGCCACAGCCTGCTGACTCAGTTCGACGGGCTGGATCTCAGCCCGGTCACTTTGCCATTCATCTCGACCGTTGACAAGGCAGCACAAGCCGTAATGAGGATCAATTCCGCGGCCCGCGAGGATGGCGCACGGCCGGTCGTATTCTCCACGCTCGTCGACGATGAAGTGCGCGCAGTCGTGATGCAGGCAGAGTGCCTGTACCTCGACTTCTTCGAGGCCTTCCTCGGCCCGATGGAGCAGGAGCTCGGGCAGTCGTCGTCGCACGCGCTCGGCCGCGCGCATGGCATGACCGACGTCGCGGCCTACACCGCCCGGATCAATGCGACCAACTTCGCGCTGGCCAACGACGACGGCTCGCAGACGCGCGACTACGAGCGTGCGGACGTCATCCTCGTCGGCGTCTCGCGTTCCGGCAAGACGCCCACCTGCGTCTACATGGCGCTGCAGTACGGCATCTATGCCGCGAACTACCCGCTGGTGGACGACGACCTCGAGTCGCGCCGGCTGCCGGCGATGCTCGAGCCGTTCCGTGGCAAGCTGTTCGGGCTGACTATCCGCCCCGACCGCCTGCAGCAGATCCGTCAGGAGCGCCGGCCCGACAGCCGCTACTCCTCGATCGCGCAATGCAACTACGAGGTGCGCGCGGCGGAGCAGCTGCTCGAGCGCTACGGCATTCCCTTCCTCGACACCACGGACACCTCGATCGAGGAGATCGCCAGCCGCGTGCTGGAGCGCAAGGGGATCGGGCGCCGCGCGAGGCCGTGACAATTTCGTGACGGGCGCCACATTCCCGTGGGCCGGGACGCCTGAACCCCTGTGATATAGTCAAATCATGCTTCAGGAGCACCTTTGTGCTGCGTCGTGGCGCGCGCGACCGAGGTCGTTCGTGAGCCTCATGACGCTGTACGAGAGCAACTTCATCAGGCTCGGCTGGCTCGTGCCGGATCCCCGCAGCCTGCCCGAGCGGGCCGTCTCGACGGTCGCCGGTGACTGCCCGCTCGAGCTGACCGTGATCGAGCGCGCTCCGTACACGACGACCGCGACGCTGTCCTACCTGTTCGACGAGCAGGGCCGGACCGTGCGCGACCCCGGGCTCGAGATCCGCGTCTACCACGACGCCCGACTCGCCGAGGCGACGACGTATGGCGCGACCCAGGCCGGGCTTGCCCGGGTACAGTCGCGACTGCCTCGCTCAACGGACCGGCGCTGGGTGGGCAACATGCTGCTCAACAAGTGGCTCGAGTACTGCGCCGAGCGCGGCCACGCCTTCGCGACGGGTCCGGCCTGAGGCGACGCCGGGCGCCATGATGAACCTGACCGAAAAATGGCCCGCGCTGAGGCTGCCCGTGCTGGGCCGGCCGGAGGCCGTCGACGACGAGCGCCTGCTCAAGCTGTTCTGGAACCGCGCCGAGCTCAAGAAGGAGCTGCAGGCGCTCGACGACGAGCTGCACGCGCTGCAGAACCGCATCAAGCAGCAGGAAGGCGCGAACGAGCGGATGCAGGAGCAGCTCGAGCAGCTGGAGTGCCTGCTCGGCACGGCGGACCGTGGTCCGGACGCGCTGGTCCATTTCGCCCTGCGCAACCTGTGGCGGGAGTGCCGCAGGCAGCTCGAGAACTTCGCCGCAGACCTGCGCCGGCAGCGCCAGGACCACGAGCGCAAGCGGCAGCTGGCCGAGTTCCAGGACGATCGCCGCGAGCGCCTCGAACTTGCCGACGAGCGGTTGCGCGAGGCGGAGTCCGTGGTCGGGATGGAGCGCGCGCGCCTGGTCGAGGGCGAGGAAAGGCTCGCGGGGATGAAGGCCTTCTGGCACTACTTCCGCCGCCGTGACCTGTCCTTCGAGCTGGACGCCCAGCGCGGACGGTTGGCCGCCGCCGAGCGGCACCTCGCCGACATGCACGAGGCCCGTCGCACGATCGACAAGGAACCGTGGCCGGAATTCCCCGGCATTTCGGTGCGCGGCCGGCGCAGCGTCAACCTCGCCGTCATCGCCTATGCGCAGCTGCTCTACCTGAAGCTGCTGCAACGCGGGCTCGCGGCGCAGGCGCGGCTCGCGACCCATCGCCGTCCCGGCGAGGGGCGCTTCGGTTCCCGCGAGCAATGCCTGACCAGGCTGGACGAGATCAGCGCGGCGGTGGCAATGGTCCGGGCCCAGGAGGGGATCGCGCCCGAGATCCGCGCCCTGACCGAGCGTCTCAATGCGTCGGCGCAGTGGCGTACGGAGGACGATGTCGTCCCGGCTCCGTCGTCGCTGCAGCCGATCGTTCCGGCGGGCGACAGCGCCAACGTGCTCATCGACGACTACTGGGACGTCTACAAGGTCCTGTTGCGTTAGGGTCCGCTGGCGTCCACCGCCGGCACGGCCGCCGCCGCGATTCTCCGCCGCCACGCATCGAGGTCGTCCAGCCAGACGTAGAACGCCGGCACGAAGAACAACGCCGTGACGCTGCCGAAGGCCAGCCCCGAGATGAGCGCCCGGGCCATCGGGTAGTAGGCGGGCCCGTCGCCGCCGATCTGCGTGTCGCCCAGGGCCAGCGGCAGCATTGCGAGCAGGGTCGTCATCGTGGTCATCAGGATCGGCCGCAGCCGGTCCCGTCCCGCGCGCAGTATCGCCTCGCGGCGGCCCATGCCGAGGCGCCGCAGGTCGAGGATGTGCGCGATGAGCACGATGCCGATGTTCACCACGACGCCGATCAGGATCATGATGCCGAGCATCGCCATGAAGGTGAGCGGCGTGCCGGAGAGCGCCAGCCCCCAGAACGTGCCGACCACGGCGAAGGCGATCGAGGTCACGATCGAGACCGGGTAGAGCGTCGACTCGAACAGCGACGCCATGACCAGGAAGATGAGGACGATGGCCAGCGCGATGTCGGTCATCATCATCCTGGCGGTGTCGTCCTCCTGCTGCACGCCCTTGCCGAAGGTCCAGGCGTAGCCGGGCGGCAGGGCCAGCTGCTTCATCAGCGACTCGACCTGCTGCTGCGCCTCCTTCAGCGACGACCGGCCCGACACGACGCCCTCGACCACCACGGCCGTCGTGCGGTCCAGCCGCTCGATGGCGCGATCGCTGGGCCGGACATGGAAGCTCGCCACGGCCCCGAGCGCGATCCGCTCGCCGTCGGGCAGGAACAGCGGCATGGCCGCGAGGTCCTCGACCGACTGCCGGTCGTCGGGACGGAACGCGAGACGCATGCGGACCTCGCGGTCGGCGGCGCGGAACTCCTTCAGCCGGTCGCCACGCATGGCGGCGGCCACGGTGGCGGCGACGTCGGCGGTGCTCAGGCCGAGCCGCGCGGCCCGGTCGCGGTCGACGACCACCTGGATTTCCTGCTCGCCTGCCCGGGCCGTGCTGCGCGCGGAGTCGAAGGCCGGCAGCTGGCCGACGGCGCGTGCGACCTCGGCGGCCAGCACGGCCAGCCGGTCGGTGGACTCGCCTGAGAGGCGCATGCTGAAGCCCTCGCCGCCGGACTGGTTGCCTTCAAAGCTGAAGCTGGGCTTGCCGATGATGATCTCCGGCAGCCCGCGCTCGATCTCGGCCATCAGGTCGCGGACCGGCATCGGCAGCTCTTCCGCCGGACGGAGCAGGACCTGCGACTCCGCGTAGTCAGGGCCGTAGAAGCTGTAGACGAGGTCGATGCCGAGGCGCTCCCGGTTCTCGAGCAGGTAACCCTCGACGCGGTCGACCACTGACTCGACCCGCGAAAGGGCATAGCTTCCCTCGATGTGGTAGGGCAGCCTGAGCCGGGTGGACGCGTCCTGCGGGAACATGTCCGCCTTGAGCAGGCCGGTCGCGAACAGGGGCACGGGCGAGGCCAGGATCAGCACGACGAGGCCTGCCGACTTGCCCGGGTGGGACAGGACCCAGTCGAGCCGGGCGGCGTACCAGTCCTGCAGCCTCGCGAACCAGGATCCCGCCACGACCGGCGGCGGGGCCGGAAAGCGCGCGGTCAGCGTCGGGATGACGGTCTGCGCCACCAGCAGCGAGGCGATCATGGCGGTCACGATCGGCACGGCGACGTGGACCATGAACAGCGAGAGCTCGTTGTCGCGACGGAAGATCAGCGGCAGGAACACGATGACGGTCGAAAGGGTACCCGCGAGGACGGCGAGCCCGACCTCGCGGACTCCCGCGAGCGTGGCCGCAGCCGGATGGGCCGGGTTCAGCTGGCGGTGCCGGAAGATGCTCTCCGTGGTGACGACCGCGTTGTCCACCAGCAGGCCGACCGCCAGCATCATGCCCATCATGGTCAGGATGTTGAGCGACAGGCCCATGAAAAACATGACGGCCAGCGTGACCAGCAGGGAGAACGGGACCGCCAGGCTGACGATCAGCGTGGTCGGCAGGTCGCGCAGGAAGACGAACAGCACGAGCAGCGCCAGGCCGGCGCCCAGCAGGCCGGCGTCGCGCAGGTCGGACAGCGACGAGCGGATGTTGTCGGCGGCGTTGCCCAGGACGATCATGTCGATGCCCTGCATCTGCGGCTGAGTGCGGGCCTCCTCGATGACGGACATGACCTCGTCCGCGACTCCCACGATGTTGGCGCCGGTGGACTTGTAGACGTCGAGGCCGATGCCCGGCTTGCCGTTCAGGTGCCTGCCCATCGTCAGGGGAGGGCTGACCATCCTGACCTCGGCGACGTCGCGCAGACGGACCCCGTCCGCGACCAGGAAGTCGCGGACCTGCTCGATCGAGGTGAAGTCGCCGAGCGGCCGCACCAGGTAGCGCGCGCCGTCGCCGGTCACCTCGCCGGCGCTGACCGAGAAGTTCGAGCGCTCCAGCAACCCGCGCAGCTGCTGGATGTCCACGTGGTGCGCAGCCAGCCGGCCCGGGTCCGCCAGCACGCGCAGTTCCAGCGGCTCGATGCCGCGGATCTCGACGCGCGCGACGCCGTCGATCCGCTCCAGCGGCTTCTTCAGGTAGCGGTCGAGGATCTCGTACTGGCGCGACAGGTCCTGCTGCCCCGAGATGCGCAGCGCGACGATGCTCTCGTCGCCGGCCGAGAACATGCGCGTCACGATCCGGTTCGCGCCGGCGGGCAGCTCGCTGCGGATCGCCTCGAGCCGCGTGCGGACCTCGAAGCCCATCGCCCCGACGTCCCGTCCCCACTCGAAGAACACGACGATTTCCGCCTGGTCCTCGGTCGAGGTCGAGCGCAGTTCCTTGATCCCGGACAGCGTCGCGATGGCCTCCTCGGCCGGCCGGGTGATCAGGCGCTCGACTTCCTCCGGCGTCGAGCCTTCGTAGGGGATCGTGACCAGGATCGCCGGGAAGCGGATGTCGGGGAAGAGTTCGAGGGGCAGCAGCGAGGTCGAGACGAGCCCGATCAGCGTCACGGCCACGAAGGTCATCAGGGTGGTGACCGGGCGCCGCAGGGCGAAATCGGTGTGGACCACGGCTCAGGCCCCGTCGCGCGCCGGCAGCGCCGCGGCCGTCGCCGGCGCGGCCACGACGGCCACCCGCTGGAAGCCCTTGCGGTCGAGCAGCGAGTAGATGACGGGGATCACCAGCAGGGTGAACACGCTGGCGACGGCGACGCCGCCGATGACGGCGATCGCCATCGGCTGGCGGATCTCGGCGCCCTCGCCGAGCCCGAGCGCCATCGGCAGCAGCCCGAGGATCGTCGTGAGCTTCGTGATCAGTATCGGGCGCAACCGCGTGCGGCCTGCCTCGAGGATCGCGGCATGCTTGTCCAGCCCGGCCGCGCGCGCGCGGTTCACCGCGTCGATCAGGACGATCGACTGGTTGACCACGATGCCCGCCAGCATGATCACGCCGATGTAGGCCACGACGTTGACGGTGGTGCCGGTGATGAACATGGCCCAGATCGCGCCGATCAGCGCCAGCGGGATCGTCAGCAGGATCACGAATGGGTGCAGCAGCGACTCGAACTGCGAGGCCATCACGAGGTAGACGAGGAACACGGCCAGCACGAGGGCGAACTGCAGCGAGCGGAAGGAGTCGCGCATGTCCTCGCTCTGGCCGCTGACCGCCACCACCGTGTCCACCGGCAGTTCGAGACCCGCGGCGATCTGCTCCAGCTCGGACACCGCGCTGCCGAGGTCGCCTGTCGCCAGGTTGGCCGAGACGATGGCGACCCGCTCCTGCCGGAACCTGCGGATCTCCGCCGGGCCGGTCGCCACCCGCACCTCGGCCACCGCCGCGAGGGGCACCGGGTGCGGGCTTCCGGGGTTGATCACCAGCTGCCGGATCTCATCCACCGACGCGGCGCGGGTGTCCACGCTGCGGACCAGGATGTCGACCTTCCTGTCCCGCAGCGTGTAACGGGTGGCGACGTCACCCCGTACGCTCGACACCACGCGATCCGCCAGCGCGCGCACGGTCAGCCCGAGCTGGGCCGCGCGTTGCTGGTCGAACAGGACCTGGATCTCGGGGCTGCCGCTCTCGACGGTCGACTTGATGTCGCTGAACGTTGCGCTGGCGGCCATGCGTTCACGCAGCTGTCCCGCCACCTGCCGCAGGCGCTCGAGGTCGTTCCCGCTGACGATCACCTCCAGCGGGGTCGAAAAGGTGAACAGCGTGGGCCGGCTGAAGCGGTACTGGACACCCGCGAGCGAGTCGAACTGCCGGCGCAGCGCGCCGACGGCAGCTTCCTCTTCCTCCCGGCCGGTGCCGGGCACGAGCGTGATCGAGAGGCGCCCGGTGTTCTCGCCCGCGTCCGTGGGATTCGCATCCAGCCGGTTGCCGGTGCCGGTCACGGAGTAGGAGAGCGCGACGTCCGGACGCTGCTGCACGAACGCCTGGGCGGCGCGCATCGCGCGATCCGTTTCCTCGAGCGGGCTGCCCGGCGGCAGCCGCAGGTCCGCCAGCAGCTCGCCCTGGGACAACTGCGGGATGAGCTCGGAGCCGAGGCGCGGCACGAGGGCCAGTGTCGCGCCGAACATCGCCACGGCGGCGGCCACGACGTGCCCGCGGTGGCCCAGCGACCAGACCAGCGCGGGCCGGTAGGCGCCGTCGATCGCCTGCAGGCCGGCCTGGGTGGCCCGGGCCGCCGGCGACAGGACCCAGCGCGTGGCGGCGCCGGCGGCGCGGAATCCGCGGCGGAGAACCGCGAGTGCCGTCGCGAGCCGGCGACCCAACAGGCCCGGCTGCCCGACGTTGCCGGCGTCCGCCGGATGCCGCTGCCGCCCGACCGCGAGCATCGGCACCAGCGTCAGCGCCACGACCAGCGAGAACAGCAGGGCGAAGGTCACCGTCAGGGCCTGGTCGCGGAAGAGCTGTCCCGCGATCCCGCTGACGAAGACCATCGGGAAGAAGACGGCGACCGACGTCAGCGTCGCGGCGGTGACCGCCATCGCGACCTCACTGGTGCCGCGCTGTGCGGCCTCGAGCCGCGGCCGGCCCATCTCGCCGTGGCGGACGATGTTCTCGAGCACCACGACCGCGTTGTCCACCAGCATGCCAACGGCGAGCGCGATGCCCCCGAGCGACATGATGTTGAGCGACAGGTCGAAGGCGTACATCAGGACGAAGGTGCCGATCACGGAGACCGGGATCGCCAGGCCGGTGATCAGCGTCGCCCGCGCGTCGCGCAGGAACAGGTACAGGACGAGGATGGCGAGCAGGCCGCCGACCAGGGCCGCCTCGCGGACCTCGCCGATCGCCGAGGCGATGAAGCGCGACTGGTCGTACACCAGGCGCAGTTCGCTGCCTGCCGGCAGGGCCGACCGCAGCTGTTCCACGCGCCCGCGCAGGTCCGCGGCGAGCTGCACGATGTTCGCATCTCCCTCCTTGTAGATCGCGAGCTCGACCGACTCCACGCCGTTGACCCGGGTGATGGCGTCGCGCTCCTTGTAGCCGTGCCCGACCGTGGCGACGTCCCGCAGCCGCACGGGCGCGCCCTCGACGGTGGTCAGGATCGTGCCGGCGATGTCCTCCACCGAGCCGAACTCGTTCAGCGTGCGGACCAGGAAGCGCTGGCTGCCCTGCTCGAGGCGGCCGCCGGACAGGTTGACGTTCTCCTCGCGCAGCCGTCGTGCGACGGTCTCGATGCCGATGCCGAGCCGGGCCATGCGCTCCTGGTCCACCTGGACCTGGATCTCGTCCTCGAAGCCGCCGCTGACCTTGACGGCCGCCGAGCCGTCCACGGCCTCGAGGTCGGGCTTGAGCCGTTCGTCGGCGAAGCGGCGCAGCGCCTTCAGGTGCTCGACGCCCCCCGCCGCGCCGGTGTTGCCGGTGCCCGTCTCGAGCAGGGCCAGCCGCATGATCGGCTCGGTCGACGGATCGAAGCGCAGCAGCAGGGGGCGCTGCGCCTCGACCGGCAGTTGCAGCAGGTCGAGCTTCTCGCGGACGTCGATGCCCGCGATGTCCATGTCGGTGCCCCATGCGAACTCGAGGAGCACGTCGGACTGCCCGGAGCGCGACACCGAGCGCACGTGCCGGACGTTGCGGATGATGCCGACGGCCTCCTCGACCGGACGGGTGACCAGCGTCTCGACCTCCAGCGGCGCCGCCCCGGCGAGTTCCGTGCGCACGGTCAGCGTCGGGTAGGACAGGTCCGGCAGCAGCGTGAGCTTGAGCCGCGTCAGCGACACCAGGCCGAAGAGGACGACGGCCACGGTGAGCATGAGCACGGTGACGCGCCGCCGCGTTGCGAAATCGACGATCCGCATGACGTTGTCTCCGTCCTGGCCGGGGCGTATGGCGTCAGCCGGCTGCGGCGGCCTTGCCGCTCGCGTCGACGACCCGGACCGAGGCGCCCTGCTTGACGGCGCCCTGACCGACCACGATCACCCGGTCGCCGTCGCCCAGGCCGGCGGTCACCTCGACCCAGCCGCCGTTGGACAGGCCGAGTTCGACATGGCGTTCCTCGGCCTTGCCATCCGCGATCACGAAGACGCGCGCGGGCCCCTCCGAGTCGAGCAGGGCAGACCTGGGTATCTGCAGCGCGTCGGCCTTGCGCTCGTAGACGATGGCGACGCGCGCGAACATGCCGGGCCGCAGCAGGTCGCCCGGATCGTCCACCTCGATCTTCACCGGGATGGTGCCGGCGCTCGAGTCGACATAAGGACTGATGAGCGCGATGCGACCCTCGAACCGGCTGCCCGGGACGGCGTCGAAGCCCAGCTCGACCGGCTGGCCCTTTGAAAGCCTGGGCAACTCGCGCTCGGGGACGTTGATGCGCACGACCAGCGAGTCGAGGTCCTCGACGACGAACAGGGCGCTGTCCGAGCTCTCGATGACGCCGCCGACCGGCGTGACCGTGTTGCCCACCTTCACCACGTTGGTGCGCTGGGTGACGGTGCCGGCGATCGGCGAGCGGATCTCGGTCCAGGACAACTGCAACCGAGCGAGGTCATAGGTCGCGCGGGCAGAGTCGAGTTCGTACTTGAGGTTCTCGAAGGCGGTGGTGCTCACCAGGCCCTTCTTCTGCAACTCGAGGTTGCGGTTGTAGTCGCGCTCGAGCCGGCGCATCTGCGCCTCGGCCTGGGCGAGCTCCAGCCGCAACTGGTCGCCGTCGAGAAGGGCGAGCACCTGGCCCTCGCGGACCTGCGCGCCTTCGTCCACGAGCACGGCGCGGATCTCGCCGCGGACCTTGGGCATCACGAAAGTCTTGCGGTCCGCCTCGACCGGCGCCGTGCCCGAGTACACGGCCGTCATCTCGGCCCGGCGCGGAGCGGCCGTCTCGACCGGGACGGTCTGTTCCGCGGCAGCCGGGTCCGGTTCGGCACCGGTGCCATTTGCCTTGTCGCAGCCGGCCAGCGAGGCCGCGATGGCGATCACGAGCAGGGCTAGCGCCGGCCAGCGCATTGCACGGTAGTGGGGGTTCCGATCAAGGGTCAGGGTCTTGGTCACGGCCGTCCTCCCAGGGCAGGTGACATTATGCTATGGTAGGATAGTGTTGTAGTCAAGTACAACACTACACAAAAAGAGACTCCCTGGCCCGTTCGCCATTAAGTCAAATCATCGGATGAAGAGGCGTCAGGAGCCGGCCGAGCGGCTCAACGTCCGCGCCAGCAGCGCGCCGCCCGCGGGCTGGGCGGCAATCACCGCGTCCCCGGCGATCTCGACTGCCTCGGCCAGCAGGGCATCCGGCGCGTCGGCCTCGTCGAGGTCCGTCGCCGACGCCAGCGGCTCGAGCCCGTGCGCCTTGCGGCGCACGTTTTCGCGCGCCAGCTGCGCCTGCTCGAGGGCCAGGCGCTCGACCTTGCGCTTTTCCGCGTTGAGGGAGAGGGTCGTCTGCGAACGTAGCTTGTCGACCGCCTCCCGGTCGCCCTCGAGCGCCAACAGGTCCGCGTCGTCCCCGGCCCGCTGGTGATGGAGCCGGTCGAGCAGGGGCAGTTCGCCCTCGACGCCCGCGTCCCGCTCGAAGGTCGCCGGGCGGATGCGGTCCCAGGGCAGGGCGCTGTCGCGCGTGCTCTCACCGACGTCCTCGGTGCTGATCAGGGAGGGAAGCTCGATATCGGGAGTCACGCCCCGGTGCTGCGTGCTGTCACCCGTGACGCGATAGTACTTGCCGATGGTGACGGTCAGCTGGCCAAAACCCGACTTCGGGCCCAGCGCATAGCGGTCGAGCGGGTAGAGGTTCTGCACCGAGCCCTTGCCGTAGGTCTGCTGGCCGACGACGACGCCGCGGCCGTAGTCCTGGATCGCCCCGGCGAAGATTTCCGACGCCGAGGCGCTGGCGCGGTTGACCATGACCACCAGCGGGCCGTCCCAGGCGACCCCGGGCTCGGGATCGTCCAGCACTTCGATGCGTCCCCCGGTCTCGCGCAGCTGCACGACCGGGCCGCGCTCGATGAACAGTCCGACCAGCGAGGTGGCCTCTGACAGGTGACCGCCGCCGTTGTTGCGCAGGTCGATGACGATGGCGCCGACGCCTTCCCGCTTGAGCTCATCGACCAGGCGGCGGACGTCCCGTGTCGTGCTGCGGTAATCGGCCTCGCCGGCGCTGCGCGCCTGGTAGTCCTGGTAGAAGCTCGGGACGTCGATCACGCCGATGCTGAGTTCCTGGTCGCCGCGGCGGATCTTGTGGACTTCCTTCTTCGCCGCCTGGGCCTCGAGCGTGACCTTGTTGCGCGTGAACACCACGACGCTCTCAGGGGAGCCCGGCGTCGCGCCGGCCGGCAACACCTGCAGGCGCACGACCGTGTTGACCGGACCGCGGATGAGCTGGACGACGTCGTCGAGGCGCCAGCCCACGACGTCGGTGAGCGTGCCTTCGCTGCCCTGGCCGACCGCGGTGATGCGGTCGTTGGCCTTGACCTCGCCGGAGACCGCCGCCGGGCCGCCCGGCAGGATGTTGACGACCGTAACGTAGTCGTCGATCAGCTGCAGCGACGCGCCGATCCCCTCGTAGGACAGGCTCATCGCGATGTTGTACTCCTCGGAATTCCTGGGCGACAGGTAGTTCGAGTGCGGGTCGTAGACGTGCGAGTACGCATTCATGAACGTCTCGAACACGTCGTCCGCGGTGACCTGGTCGACCCGCTTGAGAAGCCGCTCGTAGCGCTTGCGCAGCACTTCCTGCGCCTCCGGCCAGGTCTTGCCGGCGAGGGTGAGTGACAGCACGTCGTTCTTCACCCGCTTGCGCCACAGCTCGTCGAGCTCGGCGACGGTGGCCGGCCAGGCCTCGTCGCTGCGGTCGAAACGGAAGTCCTCGTCGACGGTGAAGTCGGGCTCGGTGTCCAGCAGCGCGATCGCGTGGGCGATCCGCTCCCGGTTGCGTTCCTGCAGGCGCCCGAACATCCAGAAGGGCGGTTCGAGGTCCGCGGACTTGATCAGGTCGTCCATCTCGAAGCGGTATTTCTCGAATTCGGACACGTCCGAGGCGAGCAGGTAGCTGCGGTTGCCGTCGAGCGCTTCCAGGTAGCGCTCGAACACCTGGGCGGAAAGCTTGTCGTCGAGGGACGCCTGGCGGTAGTGCTGCCGTTCCATGACTTCGGCGATCAGGCGGGCGACCCGGCGGTGCCGGTCGCTGGGCTCGACGGCGCCGGTGGACGCCATCGCGGGGGCGACCGCGGTGGCCGGCCCCGTGCCGGTCCCCATGACCACGGTCGCGGTCAACGCGATGGCCGCGCACAGCAGCGCGATCCGGGCCCATGGCAGCGATGTAAACCTGCGTGGTCTGGTCATGGCTTGGTAAAATCCGCTCGTCCGCCAGCCGGACGATTGACCCTAGGCTAGAGGCGGGGCCCCGGGGGATCAAGTACCCAGGTCACGCCGCCGCTTTTCACGGGAGTTGTCGCTTTGGGACCCCTCGGTTTCCTGACCGGCGTCGTGCTCGGCTCGGCGGCCTCGATTTCCGGCGTGCTGGCCATGGTGCTCGTCGTCTTCCTGGTAGTGTCCTCCGACCATCCTGCGTTGCTGCAGGAATACGCGCCCCTGGTCCGCGCCATCGTGCTGTTCGGCATCCTGGCGGCGATCGCCGGCGCGGCATTCATCGGCCTGCAGAAGAACCGGTCGTGGCGCTGGCTGGCGCAAGGCGCGATGTGGGCCACCCTCGCTGCCATCGCATGGTCCTACTGGCCGGCGGACGTCGCCTGAACATCTGACCGCTGGATGGACCGCGGGTTCCGGTGCCGGCGCCGACGCGGTTCGCCGCGGCGGCGGGCCATCAGGCGCTCCCGGCTCCCGCGCGGCGCCGCAACGGACGGGTCATCAGCCGAACGACCCAGAATAGCGCGTATGGACCGAGCAGGAGTGCCCATGCCGACGGCTGGAGCGTGAAGAACGCCCCGTAGAGCGCGACCAGGAAGGCAAGCAGGCCGCCCTCGTAAGGCCCGAGGGACACCACCCCGGCCAGGTAGACGAGGAAAGGCAACACCAGCAGCCCGAAGCCGGCGAAGAGCAGGAAATAGCGCAGTTCCCGGTTCATGCGCCGGTCAGGCGCGGGGGCGTCGGCTGGCATGTTGTCGCAACTCCACCTGGACGCGAGTTTGCGGGGCGGCGGGGCCTGGCGCAACCGGCAGGGCCTGCCGGCCCCGTCCGCGCGCGGGGTATACTCGCACCCCGCAGTCCGGGCGCCGGGGAGACGGCCGATGCGCAGGTTCTGGTGGCCTGAGCCACTCTATGAGGCCAGGCCTTATGGTGCATTGATGCTCGGCCTGCTGGTCGGGGCGGTCTCCGTCGCCCATTCGGTCGCCGGCGGCGGCTGGGATGTCCCGTTTGCCGTGGCGTTCGCGGTCGGGTGCGCGGTGATGGCATACGGCGGTGTCGTCGTCAGCATGCGCTATGCGTACCGGCGGCGCAGCCGCTGGCAACGCGAACGGCGGCACTGAGCGTGCCGGCTACGCGCGTCGCCGTCATCGGTGCGGGGTACCTCGGGCGGTTCCACGCGCAGAAGTACGCGGCCCTGGCCGGCGTGAAGCTGGTGGCGGTCGCGGACCCCGACGCGGAGGCCCGAGGACGCGTCGCGCGCGAGGCCGGCTGCGAGGAGACCGCGGACTACCGGCAGCTCCTCGGCCGGGTCGACGCGGTCAGCGTCGTGACACCGACGCCGCTGCACCACCGGATTTCCTGCGACTTCCTCGAGGCCGGCGCGCACGTGCTGGTCGAGAAGCCCATCACCACCACGCTCGACGAGGCGCGCCACCTGGTGGACACGGCCGCGAGGCTCGAGAGGGTCCTGCAGGTCGGCCACCTCGAGCGCTTCAATCCCGCGATCGTCGCGGTGGAAGGCATCCTCCACCGTCCGCGTTTCGTCGAGTCGAACCGGCTGGCGCCGTTCAAGCCCCGCGGCACCGACGTCAGTGTGGTGCTCGACCTGATGATCCACGACATCGACCTCATCCTGAACATCGTCGGCTCGCCGGTCGCGACCATCGATGCCGTCGGCGCCTCGGTGTTCACCGACGAGATCGACATTGCCAATGCCCGCCTGCGGTTCGACAACGGCTGCGTCGCCGACGCGACCGCCAGCCGGATCAGCATGAAGAGCGAGCGCAAGTTGCGCGTCTTCCAGGCCGACGCCTACCTGTCCATCGACCTGCAGCAGAAGGTGCTGACCCACGTCCGCAAGGGCAGCGGACCGCCGGCCGGCGACGTTCCGCCGGTGCAGATCGAGGAGCGCAGCTTCGATCCTGGCGACGCATTGCGCGACGAGATCGTGTCCTTCCTCGACTGCATCGCCACCGGCCGCCGGCCCGTGGTGTCGGGCGAGGACGGGCTCCGGGCGCTCGAGACGGCCATTCGCATCGGCGACCTGCTCGGGGCGGGCGCGCTCGCCCGCTGAGCAGGCTCCTCAGCGCCCGCGCAGCAAGGCCGCGGCCAGTCCCGCCCAGGCCACGATCACGGCGGAGCCGCCGACCGGCGCGGTCGGTCCCGCGGAGGCGGTAAGCCCCAGGCGCGCCGCATAGATGCTGCCGCAGAAGAGCAGCGTCCCGGCCAGCAGCAGCCAGCCGCTGGCGCGCGCCAGCGCCGAATCCGGCAGGCGGTCGCGTGCCCAGGCGGCCGCGAACAGGCCGATGGCGTTCACGAACTGGAAGGCGACCGCGGTATTGAAGGAGGCGAGTTCGGCGGGAGTCAGGCGCCCGCCCAGGGCGTGGGACCCGACCGCCGCCAGGGCGGCGGCGATCGCGGCGAGCGCGGCGCCACTGGCCGCCAGATAGCGGGTGCCGGCCCCGGGGGCGTTCACCGGCGCCCTCCGCGCCGCGCTGAGGTCACGGGTCCTGAGGTCGGAGTCATCGTTTCCGGGGTCTCCGGTCTGGCAGCCAGTCGCGTCGACGATTATCGTTCACCGCAGGCACGGGCTGCACGCCTGGCAGGGCGATTGCGCAGGAGGGGGCACGATGGCCGGACGGTTGCCGCGGGGCGTGCTGCGGGGCGCGGACGGGCAGGCGCGCTGCTGGTGGTGCGGCCAGGCCGCCGACTACGTCGACTACCATGACCGGGAGTGGGGCCGGCCGGTCACCGACGACCGGCGACTGTTCGAGAAGCTGGTGCTCGAGGGATTCCAGTCGGGGCTCAGCTGGCTGACGATCCTGCGCAAGCGCGAGAATTTCCGCAGGGCATTTGCCGGCTTCGATTTCGAGCACGTCGCGCGTTTCACCCGGCGCGACGTCGCCCGCCTGCTCGGCGACGCCGGCATCGTGCGCCATCGCGGGAAGATCGAGGCGGCCGTGGACAACGCCCGCCGGGCCTGCGAGCTGGCCGACGACGCGGGCTCGCTGGCCGCGTATTTCTGGCGGTTCGAGCCGGTCGCCGCCTCGCGACCGGGACGCCTGACCCAGGCTGCGCTCATGAAGCTGACCACCTCGGCCGAGTCGGTGTCCCTGTCGAAGGACCTGAAGAGGCGCGGCTTCCGTTTCGTGGGACCGACGACCGTGTACGCCTTCATGCAGGCGATGGGGCTCGTCAACGACCACCTCGACGGGTGCCAGGCGCGCGCGATTGCCGAGCGCGAGCGCGAGGCGCTGCAGCGACCCCGCTAGCGCCCGGCGCGCCTCTTGCGCCGCACCATTACGCATTTCACACAGTGCCCGAACTGGCCCGGCCGCTATACTGAACGCGTTGATCAGCTGGGAGATTTCGACGGCATGAGCATTGCGCCCACCGTCATCCAGGCCCTCCGCTTCAAGGGGGTCCAGTTCGACGTCGTGACCCACCCGCACACGGCCACCGCGATCGGCAGCGCGCATGCTGCCCGCGTCAATGAGAACCAGATGGCCAAGGCCGTCCTGCTCAAGGATCCGGGTGGCTTCGTCCTGGCCGTCCTTCCGGCCTGCGACACGCTGGACATCACGCACGTGAGCCGCGTACTGCACCGCCCCCTGGCCCTCGCCACCGAGGCAGACCTGGCCGAGACCTTCTATGACTGCGAACCGGGCGCCGTCCCGGCCGTCGGCGAGGACTACCTGATCCCGACCATCGTCGACGAGGGACTCCGGCACCTCGAACAGGTATTCTTCGAGGCGGGGGACCATGAGCGGCTGGTGCACATCTCGTCGGAGGGCTTCTCGCGCCTCATGCAGGACGCGGAATTCCTGCCCATCAGCGTGCCGCACCGCTGAGACCGCTACACTTCGCCCTGCGCCGCCCGTGGGCGGCGCCCTTGTCACGGCCGTCAACGAGGCGATCGAGTAGCGATGCACCCGACCGACACGCAGGACCCGGACTATTACCACCGGGTCGTGGACTGCCAGTGGGCGTGCCCGGCCCACACGGACGTTCCCGAATACATCCGGTTGATCGCACAGGGGAGGTATTCCGATGCCTACCTCGTCAACCGCGAGTCGAACGTCTTCCCGGGCATCCTCGGCCGGGTCTGTGACCGGCCCTGCGAGCCCGCCTGCCGGCGCGGACGCGTGGAAGAGAAGCCGGTCGCGATCTGCAGGCTCAAGCGCGTGGCGGCCGACCTGCGCGACGACATCCGCGACCGCCTGCCGAGCGCGCCGGCGACGAAGAACGGCCGGCGCGTCGCGTGCATCGGGGCGGGACCCGCCTCGCTGACCGTCGCCAACGACCTCGCGCCGCTCGGCTACGAAGTCGTGGTGTACGAACAGCTCGGCACCGCCGGCGGCCTGATGCGCACCAACATCCCGTCCTTCCGGCTGCCGGCCGCGGTCCTCGACGAGGAAATCGGCTACATCGTCGACATCGGGGTGGACCTGCGGCTCGGCTCGCCCGTGACGAGCATGGCGGCGCTGCTGAAGTCCGGCGGCTTCGACGCCGTGTTCGTCGGCACGGGCGCGCCCAGGGGCAAGGACCTGCGGCTGCCCGGCCGCGACCACGACCGGATCCACGTCGGCATCGCCTGGCTGGAGTCGGTCGCCTTCGACCACGTCAAGTCGATAGGCGAGAACGTCCTTATCATCGGCGTCGGCAATACCGCCATGGACTGCTGCCGCACGTCGCTCCGGCTCGGCGCCCGCAGCGTGAAGGTGATGGCGCGCAAGCCGCGCGGCTTCTTCAAGGCCTCCGAGTGGGAGCTCGAGGATGCGGAGGAGGAGAGCGTCGAGATCGTCGTCAATCACTCGCCCACGGCCTTCGTGATCGAGGATGGAAAACTGACAGGCATGCGCTTCGACAGGATGGAGTACACCATCGAACGCGACCGGATCGTCGCGGAGAGGGTCGTGGAAGAGGTCGTCGTACCCTGTGACGACGTCATCCTCGCGATCGGCCAGGACAACGCCTTCCCCTGGATCGAGCGCGACCTCGGCATCGAGTTCGACCGGTGGGACGTGCCGAAAGTCGACCCGAAGACCTTCCAGTCCACCCGGCCAGGCGTGTTCTTCGGCGGCGACGCGGCCTTCGGCCCGAAGAACATCATCTGGGCGGTCGAGCACGGCCACCAGGCCGCCATTTCCATCCACCGGCATTGCTCCGGCCAGCCGGTCACCGACCGGCCGCCGCGCGGCGTCCGCCTGCAGAGCCGCAAGATGGGCATGAAGGAGTGGTCGTACAAGAACGACTACAACCCGATCGAGCGAAGGCTGGTGCCGCACGTCAGCCTCAAGGAGCGTTTCAAGCAGCTCAACATCGAGGTGGAGCTGGGCTTCGACGCGGAGAAGGCCGCGGCCGAGGTGCAGCGCTGCCTGAACTGCGACATCCAGACGGTATTCACGGCGCCGCTGTGCATCGAATGCGACGCGTGCATCGACATCTGCCCGACCGACTGCCTGACCATGACCCGCCCGGGGCCGCTGCCGGAGATCGAGCAGCGCCTGAAGGCGCCGCGCCGCAGCCCGGAGCAGGGCCTGTTCCTGTCCGAGCCCCTGAAGCAGACGGGCAGGCTGATGGTCAAGGACGAGGACCTGTGCGTGCACTGCGGGCTGTGCGCCGAGCGCTGCCCGACCAATGCCTGGGACATGCAGAAGTCCTGGATCGACATTCCCCATGCCGAGGATGACGCGCAATGCCGGAGTTGAATCCGTCGCCGTCGGGCGTGAATGACTTCGTGATCAAGTTCGCGAACGTCAACGGCACCGGATCGGCGAGCGCCAACTCGCTGATCATGAAGTCCATCTTCCGGATGGGCGTGCCGGTCGTCGGCAAGAACTTCTTTCCGTCGAACATCCAGGGCCTGCCCACCTGGTACGAGATCCGGGTCACGGGCGAGGGCTGGATCGCCCGCTCGGGCCGCGTGGACCTCATGGTGGCGATGAACGCGGAGACCTACGCGCGCGACATCGCCGAGGTCTCGCCCGGCGGCTACCTGCTCTTCGACTCGTCGTGGCCGCGGCCGGCGCTGCTGACGCGCGCGGACGTGACGGTGCTCGGCGTGCCGCTCTCGCAGCTCTGCAGCGAACACTTCGAAGGCGCGCGCGCGCGCATCCTGATGAAGAACATCATGTATGCGGGGGTGCTGGCCGCGCTGCTGGGCCTCGACCTGGAGGTGATGCGCGGCCTGCTGGGCGAGTCCTACGCGAAGAAGCCGGCGCTGGTCGAGGCCAACATGAAGGCCATCGGCATCGGCTACGACTACGCGCAGGCGCACGTCAGCTGCCCGTTGCCGGTGCGGGTGGAGCGGCTCGACCGGACCCGCGGCCACTTCATGATGGACGGCAACACAGCCGCGGCGCTCGGCTGCGTCTATGCCGGCGCTACCGTCGGGGCCTGGTACCCGATCACGCCGTCGACCTCGCTGATGGACGCCTTCCGCGCCTTCTGCTCGAAGCTCCGCGTGGATCCCGAAACCGGGCGCCACAATTACCTCGTGATCCAGGCGGAGGACGAGCTGGCCGCCATCGGCGCCGTGATCGGAGCTTCGTGGAACGGCGCGCGCGCCTTCACGCCGACCAGCGGGCCGGGCATCTCGCTGATGAACGAGTTCATCGGCCTTGCCTACTACGCCGAGATCCCGGCCGTGCTGTTCGACGTGCAGCGGGTCGGGCCGTCGACCGGCATGCCGACACGGACCCAGCAGTGCGACCTGTTGAGCTGCGCCTACGCCTCGCATGGCGACACCCGGCACGTGCTGCTATTCCCTGCCGATCCCGAAGAGTGCTTCCACATGGCAGTCCAGGCCTTCGACCTCGCGGAGCGCCTGCAGACGCCGGTGTTCGTGCTGCTCGACCTGGACATCGGCATGAACGACTGGATGGTGCCGGACCTGGAGTGGGACGACGCCTGGCGGCCGGACCGCGGCAAGGTGCTGAGCGCCGACATGCTGCAGAAGATCGAGAGATTCCACCGTTACGTGGACGTGGACGGCGACGGCATCGCATGGCGGACGATCCCCGGGGTCGGCGAGAAGGGCGCCTACTTCACCCGCGGCTCGGGCCACAACCAGTTTGGCGCGTACACCGAGGACTCGGCCGAGTACCAGCAGGTCATGGAGCGGCTGTCGCGGAAGTTCCGGACCGCCGCTGGGCTGGTGCCGAAGCCGGTGATCGCGGACGCCGGCGGTACGCGCAATGCGATCGTCAGCCTCGGGTCCTGCGACGGCGCGGTGCGCGAGGCGCTGTCGCTGCTGGCGCGCACCGGCGTCAGGCTGGACTACATGCGCGTGCGGGGCTTCCCCTTCGGGGACGAGGTCGAGGCCTTTCTCGCGGCGCACGACACGATCTTCGTCGTCGAGCAGAACCGCGACGCGCAGCTCAGGTCGCTGCTGACGCTCGAGACCGCCGTCGAGAAGCGCAAATTGCGCCCGATCCTCCATTACAGCGGATTCCCGGTGTCCTCGGACTTCATCGTCGCGGGCGTCAATGCGGCGCTCGCCAGGGGAGAGGCGGCATGAGCATCACCGGCAAGCCCAGGGTCGAGCACCCGGGGCAGCGACGCAACGCGGTCGGCCTGTCGCGCCGCGCCTACGAGGGCGGGATGTCCACCCTGTGTGCCGGCTGCGGCCACGACTCGGTGACGGCCGCGATCGTCCAGGCCTGCTTCGAGCTGTCGCTTCCGCCGCAGAGCGTGGCCAAGCTGTCGGGCATCGGCTGCTCGTCGAAGACCACCGCCTACTTCGTTTCCGGCGCGCACGGCTTCAACGGCGTGCACGGCCGCATGCCCGCGATCGCCGCGGGCGCCAGCGCCGCCAACCGGACGCTGAAGTACATCGGCGTGTCGGGCGACGGCGACTCGCTGTCCATCGGCCTCGGCCAGCTGGGCCACGCGATCCGGCGCAACATGGACATGCTCTACATGCTGGAGAACAACGGCGTGTACGGCCTGACGAAGGGGCAGTTCTCGGCGTCGGCGGACATCGGCTCGAAGTCCAAGAAGGGCGAGCGCAACGACCACCCGCCCATCGACCCGGTATTGCTGGCGCTGTCGCTCGGCGCCACCTTCGTCGCGCGCAGTTTTTCCGGCGACAAGGAACAGCTCGTGCCGTTGATCAAGGCGGGCCTGATGCACGAGGGCTTCGCGCTGATCGACGTGCTGTCGCCCTGCGTCACCTTCAACGACCACGAGGGCTCGACCAAGAGCTACGCCTACGTGCGCGAGCACCAGCAGGTGCCGATCGCCACCGACTTCGTCGAGGCGCGGCGTGAGATCACCGTGTCCTACGCCGAGGGCGAGACGGTCTCGGTCGAGCTGCACGACGGCAGCCGGGTCGTGCTGCGCAAGCTCGACCGTGACTATGACCCGACCGACCGCGCGCTGGCCCTGGCCTACGTGCAGGAGCGCAGCGCCCGCAACGAGCACGTGACCGGGCTGATCTACCTGGGCGAGGGCCGCAAGGACTTTCACGCACGGCACCAGACACCGGATGAGCCGCTCAACTCGCTGCCCTTCGAGCGGCTGTGCCCGGGCAAGGCGGCGCTCGGCGGGATCATCGCGCGCTACCGCTGAGGAGCGGGCGCGCCGCGGCCGGGGAGGCCTGGAAGCGGTCAGCCGCGCAGCGTCAGCAGGGCCCGCGGCAGCAGCGTGGCGACGCAGGGCGTGCGGCCGACGAGCTGTCCGTCGGCCTGGACGATCGCGGCCGGGTCGGCCGAGATCCGCAGCTCGCGGATGCGGGCGTAGGTCGCGAAAGACTCCTCCGGCAGGCGCCCGTCGAAGATCCGGCGCAGCTTGACGAGCTCGGCCGGCAACCGCAGCGGCCGCACCGTCAGCAGGTCGAACGCACCGTCATCGGTGCTCGCCATCGGGGCCAGGCGCATCCCGCCGCCGCAGTACGGCCCCAGGGCCAGCAAGGCGAGCAGCAGCTTCGCATGATCGCGGCGCCCGTCGTAGTCCAGGTCGAAGACCGGCGCCTCGAAGGTTTTAAGGCTGCGCAGCACGCCGAGGAGGTAGGCGACGCGACGCGGCACGCCGCGCGGCAGGCGCTCGAGGACGTAGGCGTCGAACCCGGCGCCCGCCACGTTGATGAAATGGCAGCTGCGTTCGCCCGCCGGCGCGAGCGGAAATTCGAGGCGCCCGATGTCCTGGAGCGCGGTCCGGCAGGCGGCGACACAGCGCGCGGTGCCGGCCGGGTCAAGGGGTATGTTCCGGGCGCGTGCCCAGTCATTGCCCGAGCCGAGCGGCGCCGCCCCGAGGCATACGTCGGAGGGAGCGACATCGTCCTGGCGCATGACGCCGTTCAGCGCCTCGTGCAGCACCCCGTCGCCCCCCACGGCGAGGATGCGACGGAATCCCCGGCCGAGGGCAGCCGTCACCAGTGAGGTGGCATGCCCGGGGTGGGTGGTGACTGCGGCCTCGGACGTCACGCCCGCCGCCGCCAGGGCGCGGGCCAGCGCGGGCCAGCGGCGGCCGGCCCGGCCGGCGCCCGAGGCCGGGTTGACGACCACGAACCAGTCGGTGGGGCGCCGCATCCGCGCATCATGCGCGAGGTCGGGCCACGCAGGAAGGCGTCGCGCCGGGCAATCGGTGATAATGCGCGCCCATGACGCAGGGCATCGAAGCGGTCGACTTCCGGCGCTGGTCCAGCGACCCCGCAGGCTTCGCCCATGGCCTGGGCGCCAGCTTCGAGCGGTACGGCTTTGCCGTCGTCGCCCACCACGGCTTGCGCCAGCCCCTGATCGACCGCTGCCTGGACGACTTCAAAACGTTCTTCGCCTGGCCGGTCGGCGAGAAGATGCGCTACCACGTCCCCGGGTCGGGCGGCGCGCGGGGTTACACGCCGTTCGGCGTGGAGGCGGCAAAAGGCGCGGCGATGCACGACCTCAAGGAGTTCTGGCACGTCGGGCGCGAACTGCCTCCCGGCCACCGTTACCGCCGCTACATGCCGGACAACCTGTGGATCGACGGCATCGAGGGGTTCCGCGAGACGACCCTCGCGCTGTGGGAGGCCTTCGACGCGATGGGCCGTGAACTGCTCTCGGCGATCGCGCTGCACCTCGGCCTCGCGCCGCGGTGGTTCGACGACAAGGTCGCGGAAGGTAACAGCGTGCTGCGCGTCATCCACTACCCGCCGGTCGGCGACGGCGGTGGAGCCATCCGCGCGGGCGCGCACGAGGACATCAACGCCATCACGCTGCTGCTGGGCGCCGAGGAGGCGGGCCTGCAGGTCCTCGACCGCGACGGACGCTGGCTGGACATCAACCCGGCCCCGGGCACCCTGGTGTGCAACATCGGCGACATGCTCCAGCGACTGACCAACCACGTGCTGCCCTCGACCACCCACCGGGTGGTCAACCCGCCGCGCGAGCGGGCCGACCGCCCGCGCTATTCGATGCCCTTCTTCCTGCACTTCAACCCGGACTTCGAGATCCGCAGCCTGCCCGCCTGCATCGGGCCGGGCAGGCCGGACCGGTATCCGGACTCGATTACCGCGGACGAGTTCCTGCGGCAACGGCTGCGCGAAATCCGCCTCCTCTAGCACCAACTGCCGACGGGGTCACGAATGGACTGGATGCTCTACGCGCAGGCTCTGCTCGGCATTGTCGTCTTCGTGGCGCTGGCGCTGCCATTCAGCAGCGCGCCACGCAGGGTCGACTGGAAGCTGGTCGGCTCCGCGATCGCCATGCAGTTCGTCATCTGCTTTCTGCTGCTGAAGGTGTCTTTCATCAGCGCCGGCTTCGCGTACCTGACGCAGGCGGTCAATGCGCTGTCCGCGGCGACCCTCAAGGGCACGTCCTTCATCTTCGGCTACCTCGGCGGCGGGACGGCGCCGTTCGAGGTCACCAACCCGAATGCGGTGGTGACCTTTGCCTTCCAGGTGCTGCCGCTGGTGATCATCATGTCGGCGCTGTCTGCGCTGCTGTGGTACTGGCGCGTGCTGCCCTGGGTGGTGCGCGGCATCTCCAGGGTCTTCGAGAAGACGCTCGGCACCCGCGGTCCGGCCGGACTCGTGGCAGCGGCCAACATCTTCGTGGGGCAGGTCGAGGCACCGCTGCTGGTCCGGCCCTACATCATGCGCATGACCCGCTATGAGCTGCTGCTGGTGATGACCGCCGGCATGGCGACCATCGCCGGGTCGGTGATGGTCATCTACGCGAGCATGCTCGGCAGCCTGTTCAACGACGTGCTCGGCCACCTGCTCACCAAGTCGGTGATGTCGGTGCCGGCCTCGATCCTGTTCGCGCACCTGCTGCTGCCGGAGCCCAACCCGGACCACGCCGACTCGGAGCCGCCGCGCATCTACGGCGGCACCATGGACGCGATCACGCGCGGCACCTCGGACGGGCTCGACATCTACCTCGGGATCCTCGCGATGCTGCTGGTGCTGATCGCCTTCGTGGCGCTGGTCAACTCGGCGATCGGCCTGTTGCCAGCCGTCTACGGCGAGCCGTTGTCCCTCGAGCGCGTGGCAGGCTGGATGTTCGCGCCGATGGCCTGGTGCATGGGCGTCCCGTGGTCCGAGGCGCCGATGGTGGGCTCGCTGATCGGCGTGAAGACGATCCTCAACGAGTTCATCGCCTACATCAACCTGTCGCAGCTGCCGGTGGACGCGCTGTCCGAGCGTTCGCGGCTGATCACGATCTACGCCCTGTGCGGCTTCGCCAACATCAGCAGCATGGGCATCCTGATCGGCGGCATCGGCGCGATGAGTCCCGAGCGCAAGCTGGAACTCGGCGAGCTGGCGCCGCGCGCGCTGCTGGCCGCGACGCTGGGCACGTGCATGAACGCCTCCGTGGTCGCGATCGTCGCCGGTTGAGCCCATGGCGAAGCTCTACTTCTACTACTCGACCATGAACGCCGGGAAGTCCACGGCGCTGCTGCAGTCGAGCTACAATTACAACGAGCGCGGCATGCGCACGCTCGTCTACACCGCCTCGATCGACGACCGCGGCGGCGGCAGGGTCCACTCGCGCATCGGCCTGTCCGCCGAGGCGCGGCGCCACGGACCCGACGTCGACCTGTACCGCGAGATCGCCGGCGAACACGGCCGCGAACCGCTCTCCTGCGTGCTGGTGGACGAGGCGCAGTTCCTGCTCCCGGTGCACGTCAGGCAGCTGTCCGCGGTCGTGGACCAGCTCGGCATCCCGGTCCTGTGCTACGGCCTGCGTACCGACTTCCGCGGCGAGCTGTTCCCGGGCAGCGCGCGACTCCTGGCCGTCGCTGACGAACTGGTCGAGCTCAAGACGATCTGCCATTGCGGGCGCAAGGCGACGATGGTGGTGCGCACCCGTGCCGACGGCAGGATCGAGGTGGACGGCGCGCAGATCGAGATCGGCGGCAACGAACGCTACCTGCCGCTGTGTCGCCGACATTTCCACGAGGCGCGCAACGAACTACTGGACGCCTGAGCGGTCCAGCAACTGGTCGACAGCGCGTTGCAATCGCCACAGGAGGATCGACGCATGGATGGAAGGATGATCGCGGCGGCAGTCCTGGCGCTGGGCATCGCCGTTGCTGGCTGGTTCGCCGGCAATGGCTTCGTCGAGGCCCGCTCGGCCGAGCGCTACGTGACCGTCAAGGGCGTCGCCGAGCGCGAGGTCCAGGCGGACCTGGCCCTGTGGCCGATGCAGTACGTCGTGGCGGACGACGACCTTGGCCGGGCGCAGTCGCGCATGGTCGACGCCACCGCGAAGGTCCAGGCCTTCCTTGTACGCCACGGCTTCGCGGCCGAGGAAATCGAGTTGCAGGACCTGAGCGTGACCGACACGCGCGCCAACCGCTACGGCGGCCCGCCGGCGCCGTTTCGCTACGTCGTCAGCTCGACCCTGATGGTGCGCACCGCCGATCCGGGCCGCCTGTTCGCGGCCAGCCAGGGGGTGGGGGAGTTGATCGATGCGGGGGTGGTGCTGTCGTCGGACGGCCCCTGGGCCGGCGGGCCGACCTACCTGTTCAACGGCCTGAACGAACTCAAGCCGGCGATGATCGCCGAGGCGACGGCCAGCGCCCGCGAGTCGGCTGAACAGTTCGCGCGCGACTCGGGCAGCGAACTGGGCCCGATCCGCCGCGCCAACCAGGGCCTGTTCGTGGTCCTGCCCCGCGACCAGGCCCCCGGCGTGCAGGAACAGCGGCAGCGCGCCAAGATCGTCCGCGTGGTGACCACGATCGAGTACCTGCTGGAGGACTGAGCGGTTGCACGGCACCACGGCGCTCCGCGCCGGCCTGCTGGCGGGGCTCGTGATGATCGTCGCCCCGTTACAGGCATCCGGGCAGGCGCGAGCGCCGGCCGACGGCGAGGCTCCTCCTGAGCGACGAGACCCGTGCCGTGGCGAGGCTGGCGACAGCGACGCGGGCCTGGACCAGTTGCAGCGGGGCGTGTTCAAGGGCGTCTGCTCGACGTCGCGCTGGTTCGACGGCCTCTTCGGGGACGCCCGGGACTACGCGGAGTCCTATGACGAGACCTATGGCCGGGTCGGCGTGGGCGTCTCCTGGGACCCGCTGGACGACATCCAGCCTGACGGGCATTTCCGCGGCAATTTCCCGCTCCCGGCGCTGGGCGAGAAGTTCAATGCCGTCATCGGCCGCGAGACCGACGAAACGTTCATCAAGGACAACTTCGACGACGTCGGGTTCCTGCCCGGGTCATTCTCGGACGACGATGAGGCCAACTGGTTCGCGGGCCTCAACTACAACCCGCTCGAGGGCACGAACAGCCGCTTCGACATCGGCGTCGGCCTGCAGCTGAAGTCGCCCCTCAATCCTTTCGTCAAGGCACGGTACCGTCACTACTTCTACCCAGCACACGGAGTGCTGATCACCGCGCGCGTGACGCCTTTCTGGGAGAACGAGGACGGCTTCGGCATGACGCTGGCCCTGGACACGGACTGGTCGGTCAGCGAAGGGGCGATGCTGCGCTGGGCCAATACGCTCACGCGCTCCGAGGCCACCGACGGGCTGCGCTGGAAGACGCGACTCGGCTGGTACCAGGCGCTGTCCGGCAAGAGCGCAATGCGCTACGAAGCTTCGGTCCGCGGCGAAACAGCCGGCGTCCAGCCCGACCGCGTCGAGCTGACGGTCACCTACCGCCGCTCCGTCTGGAGGAAGTGGTTCTTCGTCGAGACCTTCGGCGGCGTGTTCCGGGCAGACGACGAGATTCCCGAGAACCGCTGCGACGCCTGTGCGACCGTCGGCGTCGGCTTCGAGCTGATGTTCGGCGATCGCTATGCCGGCCCCGAGTCGGCCGGCGAAGGCGACTGACTGCCTGCATCCCTGCGTGGAGTCGAGCGGAGGCAGGCGGGCCCGGATCGCAGCTCTTGAAAGAGAATGAATGAACGTTCATTCTAGTGACCGTTGAGCCCATCCCGGCCGGCACAATTTCCGCGAGATTCCCATGCTCAGCCTTGTCCGACGCCTCCCGCCGACGATCCGTCTTGGCGCCCTCGGCGCCCTGCTCGCGGCCTGCTCCGGACAGGGCGAGGGTGACGCACCCCCCGGCGCTGGCGGGACTCCCACCGAGGTCGCGATCGTGACCCTGGAGCCGCAGACGGTCACCCTGACCCGCGAGCTGCCCGGCAGGACGAGCGCGTCGCTCGTGGCCGAGGTCCGTCCCCAGGTTTCCGGGATCGTCGAGCGGCGGCTGTTCACCGAGGGCGGCTACGTCCAGGCCGGGCAACCGCTCTACCAGCTCGACGACGCCGTCTACCGGGCGGACGTCGCCAGCGCGAAAGCGGAGCTGTCCAAGGCGGAGGCGACGCTGCACACGGCCACCCTGCACGAGCGCCGCTCGGCGGAGCTGCTGAAGATCGACGCCGTTGGCAAGCAGGATTTCGACAACGTCGTGGCTGCTCGCATCGCCGCCGAGGCCGATGTGGCCGCCGCGCGTGCGGCGCTCCAGCGCGCGCAGATCAGCCTCGCCCGCGCGCGGATCGAGTCGCCCATCGCCGGGCGCATCGGGAAGTCGGCGGTGACCGCGGGCGCGCTGGTTACGGCCAACCAGGCCGCGGCGCTGGCGACCGTCCAGCTGCTCGACCCGATGTACGTCGACGTGACGCAGTCCAGCAGCGAGCTGCTCGAACTGCGCAAGCAGTTCGCGGCCGGGAGGACGCGGCCGGCCACGGACGTCCCGGTCGAGATCCTCCTCGAGGACGGCAGTCGCCACCAGCAGCCGGGGCGGCTGGCATTCTCCGAGACGACCGTCGATCCCGCGACGGGCAGCTACACGCTGCGCGTCGTGGTTCCCAATCCCGACCAGTTCCTGCTGCCGGGGATCTACCTGCGGGCGGTCGTGGGAATGGGCACGCGCGAAGGGGCGATCCTCGTCCCGCAGCGTGCGGTCCTGCGCGACCCGAAGGGCAATGCCTCGGTGATGTTGGTCGACGGCGAAGGGAAGGTCGAGGCGCGAGCGGTGAAACTCAGCCAGACCCTGGGCGACCAGTGGCTGGTGGAAGACGGACTCGCCGCCGGCGACCGGGTCATCGTCGAAGGCCTGCAGAAGATCGCGCCCGGCGCGCCGGTGACGGTCGCGGCGCCGGCGCCAGGCAACTAGACGGGCGCCGCGATGGCACGCTTCTTCATCGACCGCCCGATCTTCGCCTGGGTCATCGCCATCCTCATCATGGTGTCGGGCGCGATTTCCATCACGCAGCTGCCGATCTCGCGTTACCCGACCATCGCGCCCCCGTCGGTCACGATCAGCGCCGTCTACCCGGGCGCGTCGGCGAAGGCGGTGGAGGACTCCGTCACGCAGGTGATCGAGCAGAGCATGACCGGCCTCGACGGGCTGCTGTACATCAACTCGACCAGCGAGTCCACGGGCGCCGCGAACATCACACTCACGTTCGACAGCGGAACCGACCCCGACACCGCGCAGGTGCAGGTGCAGAACAAGCTGGCGCTCGCCACGCCGTCGCTGCCAGCGATCGTGCAGCAGCAGGGCATCCGGGTCGGCAAGGCAAACCCGGGCTTCCTGATGGTGCTGGCCTTCGTCTCCCGGGACGGCAGCATGGACCAGCGCGACATTGCCGACTACATCCAGGCCACGCTGGCGGACCCGGTCAGCCGCGTCGACGGTGTCGGCAGCGTGCAGGTCTTCGGCGCCCGCTACGCCATGCGGATCTGGCTCGACCCGGGCAGGCTCGAGACTTTCCGGTTGTCGCCGGCCGATGTCATCGCCGCCGTCCGGGCGCAGAACGCGCAGGTCACCGTGGGCCAGCTCGGCGGGACCCCGGCCGTGCCAGGCCAGGACCTCAACGCCACCATCACCGCGCAATCCCGGCTGCAGACGCCGCAACAGTTCCGCAGCATCGTCGTGCGCGTGCAGCCGGACGGCTCGCTGCTCAGGCTCGGCGATGTCGCCCGCGTCGAGCTCGGCGCCCAGGACTACAGCATCGTAGCCCGTTACAACGGCGAGCCGGCGACCGGCATGGCCATTTCGCTGGCACCCGGCGCGAATTCCCTGGCCACCGCGCAGCGCCTTGAGGCCCTGATCGACAGCATGAGCCCGTCGTTCCCGCCGGGTCTCGAGGCGGTCATTCCCTTCGACACCACGCCCTTCGTGACGGCGTCGATCAAGGAGGTGGTCACGACGCTGGTCGAGGCGGTCCTGCTGGTCTTCCTGGTGATGTACCTCTTCCTGCAGAACTTCCGCGCGACCCTGATCCCGACCATCGCCGTCCCCGTGGTCCTGCTCGGCACTTTCGCGGTGATCGCGGCCCTCGGTTACTCGATCAACATGCTGACCATGTTCGCCATGGTGCTGGCCATCGGCCTGCTGGTGGACGACGCCATCGTGGTGGTCGAAAACGTCGAACGCGTCATGAGCGAGGAGGGGCTCACCCCGCTCGAGGCGGCGCGACGTTCCATGGACCAGATCACCGGCGCGCTGGTCGCCGTGGGCATGATCCTGGCGGCGGTGTTCGTGCCGATGGCGTTCCTGGGCGGCTCGACCGGCGTCATCTACCGGCAGTTCTCGGCCACCATCGTCTCGGCCATGGCCCTGTCGGTGCTGGTCGCCATCGTGCTGACGCCGGCGCTGTGCGCCACCATGATGACCCCGATCGAGAAGGGCCACCACGCCTCCGATTCGGGCTTCTTCGGCTGGTTCAACAGGGTGTTCGATCGCGGCAACCGGGGCTACCAGGACACGGTGCGCAGTATGGCCAGCCGGCCGCGGCGCTACCTCGCGGTGTTCGTCGCCATGGCGGCGCTCATGCTGGTGCTGTTCATGCGCCTGCCGACGGCCTTCCTGCCGGTGGAAGACCAGGGAGTGCTGTTCGTCCAGGTACAGGGTCCCGTGGGCGCCACGCAGCGGCGGACCGACGAGGTGATCAGGACCATCGAGCGTCACTTCCTCGACACCGAGCAGGACGCGGTCAGGTCCCTGTTCACCGTACAGGGCTTCAGCTTCGGGGGGTTCGGCCAGAACACCGGCGTGGCCTTCGTCCGCCTGCGGGACTGGTCGGAGCGCGAGTCGCCGGAGCTGTCCGTCGAGGCCGTGGCGGGGCGTGCCATGGGCGCTTTCATGGGCATTCGCGACGCCATGGTCTTCGCCTTCTCGCCGCCGGCCGTGCCGGAACTGGGCGTCGCAGGCGGCTACACGTTCTACCTGACGGACAACGCGCAGCTCGGCCACGAGAGGCTGACCGAGGCGCGGAACCGGTTCCTCGGCATGGCGGCGCAGAACCCGCTGCTCGCCAAGGTCCGGCCGAACGGGCAGGAGGACACCCCGCAGCTTCGCATCGAGGTGGACAACGCCAAGGCCGGGGCGCTCGGGTTGTCGGTGGCCAGCATCAACGAGACGCTGTCCGCAGCCTGGGGCGGCCAGTACATCGACGACTTCATCGACCGCGGGCGCGTCAAGCGGGTGATGGTCCAGGCGGACGCGCCGTTCAGGATGATGCCCGAGGACCTGCGCCGCTGGTCGGTGAGGAACGCCAGCGGGGAGATGGTGCCGTTCAGCGCCTTCGCCACGTGGCGGTGGGACTACGGCTCGCCGCGGCTGGAACGGTTCAACGGCCTGCCCGCGGTGCAGATCAACGGCGAAGCGGCGCCTGGAGTCAGCTCGGGCGACGCGATGGCGGAGGTCGAGCGGCTGGTCGGGCAGCTGTCCGCAGGCGTCGGCGTCGCATGGACCGGCGCCTCCTACCAGGAACGGGCGGCTGGCGCGCAGACGCCGATGCTGTACACGCTGTCGATCCTCGTGGTGTTCCTCTGCCTGGCGGCGCTGTACGAGAGCTGGAGCGTGCCGACCGCGGTGCTGATGGTGGTGCCGCTCGGCATCCTCGGCACCGTGCTGGCGACGCTGCTGCGCGGCTACGAACGGGACGTGTACTTCCAGGTGGCGATGCTCGCGACGGTCGGGTTGTCCAGCAAGAACGCCGTGCTGATCATCCAGTTCGCCAAGGAGAACGTGGAGAAAGGCATGGACGTCGTCGGCGCGGTCGTGGCCGCCTGCCGCGACCGGCTGCGGCCGATCCTGATGACCTCGATCGCCTTCGGCTTCGGCGTGTTGCCGCTGGCTTCCGCGACCGGGGCCGGCTCCGGTGCGCAGCGCGCCATCGGCACCGGGGTGCTCGGCGGCATGGCGGTGGGCACCTTCCTCGGGATCTTCTTCATCCCGCTGTTCTTCGTCACGGTGTTCCGGCTGTCCGGCGGCGGGAAACGCGGCGCGGCGCCCGCGGAGGGCGGGCGATGACCGCGGCCCGGCGCCACACGCCCGCGGCGCGGGCCCGGGCCGAGACTCAGCGCGAGCGCATCCTGGACGCGGCCCAGAAGTGCTTCATCGAGCGCGGCTTCCGTGGTGCGAGCATGGCGCAGATCGCCCAGACCGCCGCCATCAGCGTCGGCCTGGCGTACCGCTACTTCGACGGCAAGGACGCCATCATGCTGGCGATCATCGCCCGCCAGCTCGAGGCCAAGCGCGCGCGGATCGACCAGCTCTGCGCCGAGGCCGACTTCCTCGGCGCGGTGCTCGAGCGCTTCCGCGTCTGGCAACGGGGCCTGGCGGATGCCATGAACCCGGCGCTGTTCCTCGAAATGAGCGCCGAGGCCACGCGCTCGCCCAGGATTGCCGAGGCGATCCGCACGTCGGATGCGCTCCTGAAGGCGGAATTTGAATCCTGGCTGCTACGGGAACGGCGCGAGGGCGGGCTGGGGATTGGCGCGCAGGACGTGCAGGCCCGCGGCCTGCTGGTCCAGTGCCTCTTCGAGGGCTTGCTGGTGCGCGCTGCACGCGACCCGGACCAGGACGTGGCCGTGCTGCGTCGCGCGCTGGAGCCGGTTTTCTCGGCCCTGGGTCTGGTGCCGGACGGCCATGACCGGAGCTGAACGACAGCTGCTGGGACGCCCCCGCCGCGCGGCCTAGCTAAACGCGCGAGGGGCCTGGAGGCCCCTCGCGCGGGTGTTGGTGGAGGCGGCGGGAATTGAACCCGCGTCCGCAAGCCCTACGCTACAAGATCTACGTGCGTATCCAGCCTATTGATCTCGCCCCATGCTACCCGGTTGGCGGGGAAAACATGGAGCCAGCTCAGGAGCGTTTTAGCAGAATCGGCCCTCAGCACACCGAAACCGCGATCCTGTGAGCGCGTCCCCCGATATGACCGCACAGGCACGAGCCAGTCGAGGGTTAGGCGGGATTAAGCCGCCAGAGCGTAGTTGTCTTCGTTCGCAACTAAGTTGTTTGCAAGCTGATTAACGAGGAGGCCTGCACCTCGGCACGCACCTGGAGTTTCGCGACCCACGTCGAAACCGGTCGCCCCCAAGAAGCAAAGCCAGTCTACCGCGAATATGAGGCGCCGTCAGGGCATTTCAAGGTGGACCTGTTCAGGCTGTCACGGTTCCCCTATCTCCTCCAGCTCGATCTGGATCGCCAGCCAGCGCTCCTCGGCAGCCCCGAGCTCTGACATGACGCGTGCCTGGGAGGTGCCGAGCTCGCGGATCCGCTGTGCCTCGCCGGACTGGTACAGCGCCGGATCGGCCAGCGCTGACTCGATCTCGCGCTGCTCGCGCCTGAGCGTCTCCATGCGCTCCTCGAGCCGCGCCGACTCCTTCGCCAGCGGCCTGCGCCGGGCGAGGCGCGCCTGGCGCTCGCCGGCCGCGGCCTCCCGGGCCTGCAGGCGTTCCTGCTTGTCCGCCTGGCCGTCCCGCGGCCGGTCGGCGCGACGCGCCGTCAGCCAGGCCAGGTAGTCGTCGAGGTCGCCGTCAAACGGCGCCGCCTGGCCGTCGGCGACCAGCAGGAACTCGTCGCAGACGGTCTTGAGCAGCGCCCGGTCGTGCGAGACGAGCACGAGGCTGCCCTCGAAGGCCGACAAGGCGCGGGTGAGGGCATGGCGCATCTCGAGGTCGAGGTGGTTGGTCGGCTCGTCCAGCAACAGCAGGTTCGGCTTGTGGCGGACCAGCAGCGCCAGCACCAGGCGCGACTTCTCGCCACCCGAGAAGCGGCCGACCGGCGCGTCGGCCATGTCGCCGCGGAAGTCGAAGCCGCCGAGGTAATTGCGCAGCTCCTGCTCGCGGACGCGCGCGTCCAGGTCGGCCAGGTGCTCGAGCGGTGACCATTCCGGCCGCAGCTGCTCCAGCTGGTGCTGGGCGAAGTAGCCGATCTCCAGTCCCTGTCCCGTGAACCGGCGTCCGCCAGCCGGCGGCAGCTCGCCGGCCAGCAGCTTCATCAGCGTGGATTTGCCGGCGCCGTTCGGACCGAGCAGCCCGATGCGGGCGCCGGGCCGGATCTGCAGGTCGACGGACTTCAGGACCGTGCGGTCCCCGTAGCACGCAGCAACTTCCTCCAGCGACAGCATCGGGTCGGGCGAGCGCGCCGGCTCGGCGAACTCGAAGTCGAAGGGCGTGTCGACGTGCGCAGCGGCGATCCGCTCCATCCGCGCCAGCGCCTTGACGCGGCTCTGGGCCTGGCGGGCCTTGCTGGCCTTGGCCTTGAAGCGCTCGACGAAGCGCGTCATGTGGGCGATCTCGCGTTGCTGCTTCGCGTACATGGCCTGCTGCACGGCCAGCTGTGCGGCCCGCTGTTCCTCGAAGGCGCTGTAGTTGCCCGAGTAGAGCGTGAGCGTCCGGGCGGCGATGTGCGCGATGTGCGTGACGCAGCCGTCGAGGAACTCACGGTCGTGGGAGATCACGATCAGCGTCCCGGGATACCCCGCCAGCCATCGCTCCAGCCAGACGATGGCGTCGAGGTCGAGGTGGTTGGTGGGCTCGTCCAGCAGCGTCAGGTCGGCGCGCGAGACGAGCGCGCGGGCCAGGTTCAGGCGCATTCGCCAGCCGCCGGAGAATTCCGCCACGGCGCGGTCGAGGTCCTCGCTGCCGAAGCCCAGGCCCGCCATCAGCGCCGCCGCCCGCGCGCGGGCCGCATAGCCGCCGACGGCCTCGAGCTCGGCGTGCAGCAGGCTGATCCGTTCGCCGTCGTGCGCGTGCTGGGCCTCGGCCAGGGCATGTTCAATCGAACGCAGCTGCTCGTCGCCGTCGAGCACGTACTCGATGGCCGGCTGGGGAAGGGCGGGGGTTTCCTGCAGCACGCTCGCGATGCGCCAGCCCACGGGGACTTCGCACGCGCCGAGCTCCGGTTGCAGCTCGCCGCGCAACATGGCGAGCAGGCTCGACTTGCCGCTGCCGTTGGCACCGACCAGGCCCAGGCGCCAGCCGTCGTGGACCTGCAGGTCGACGTCCTCGAGCAACGGCTGGCTGCCGCGTGCGAGGGTCAGCGAGCGCAGCTGGATCACGTCAACCGCCCCGCGAAGCGGCGCACGCCGATTCAGGTCGCCGGTGCGGACTGCGCATCAGCGAGGTCGATCCATCCGCCGCCAAGGGCGCGATACGCGCCGACCAGCGCGTTGCGGTGTTCGGCCTCTGCCTGGGCCACCGTGACCTCAGCGTTGAGCAGCGTTCTCTCCGAGTCGAGCACCTCGAGATAGCTGGTGTAGCCGCCTTCGTAACGACGGCGCGCGAGGCGCGCATAGTCGCGCAGCGAGGCCACCTGCCTGTCCAGGATCTCGAGACGTTGACGCGTGCTCTGCACGGCCTTGAGTGCGTTTTCGGCGTCACGGAAGGCATTCTGTACGGCGAGCTCGTACGCGGCCAGCGCTTCCTTGCGCGCCGCCTGGGCCTGCGCGGACTGGGCGCGGACCGCACCGGCCGTGAACAACGGACCGGTAATGCTGCCGCCGTAGCTCCAGGCCTCGGAAGGTCCGCTGAACAGCGCATCGAGCTCCTGGCTCACGCCGCCGAATGCCCCGGTCAGCGAGATGGTGGGGAAGTAGCGCGCGCGAGCCGCGCCCATCAGCGCATTGGCTGCCACCAGCGTTTCTTCAGCCTGGCGCACGTCCGGGCGGCGCTCGAGCAGGTCGGACGGCAGGCCCGCAGGGATCGGCGGCACGCCGAGTTCCGCGATCCGTCGGCCGCGCTCGACGGGTCCCGGATTCCGGCCGAGCAGGACGGACAAGGCGTTCTCGACTTCTTCGACCTGCAGTTCGAGCGAGGGAATGGCGGCGCGCGCCGAATCGAGCTCCGAACGGACCTGGGCCAACTCGAGGTCGGAGACCACGCCGGCGCGGCGGCGCGCCTCGAAGACGCGCAGCGACTCTTCCCGGGTGCGCACGGTCTGGCGCACTACGGCAAGCTGCTCGTCCAGCGAGCGCAGCTGCAGGTAACTGCCGACGACGCCCGAGGTAAGCGTCAGCAGCACGCCGCGGCGCGCCTCTTCACTGGCCAGCAGCCGCGCCCGCGCTGCCTCGGTCTCCCGGCGGATCCGGCCCCACAGGTCGATCTCCCACGACGCCGTCAGCAGACCGCTGTAGGTCGTCTGCGGATTGGGGACAGTGCCAGGCAAAGGCGTCGCGGTGGTGGTGCTCGCCTGCTGCCGGAGGGCGCTGCCGTCGTAGCCAACCTGCGGAAAGATCGGCGAGCGCGCGATGGTGACTGCTGCTGCGGCCTGCTCGACGCGCGCGGTGGCCGCCACGAGGTCGCGATTCCCGCGTAGTGCCTCGTCGACCAGCGCGGTCAGCACCGGGTCGTCGAAGGCCTGCCACCAGGCGGCGTCCAGCGCGCCATCGGCCGATTCCGGCGCCGATGCGAAAGCCTCCGGCACCGGCACGTCCGGGCGGCTGTAGTCGGGCCCGACCGCGCAGGCTGACGCGAGGCCGGTCACGGCGAGAATCACGAGGCGCGGCGCGATCACGCCGGCTCTCCGCTCGAGCCCGGCGCGTGCCCTGCCGGTGCCGAAGCACCTTCGTCGGGCGTCCTCGGCTTCCGACCCTCCAGCAGGTTGAACATCAACGGCACGAAGAACAGGGCGAGCGTCGTGGCTGCGACCATGCCGCCGATGATTCCGGTACCGATCGAATGCCGCGAGTTGGCGCCGGCGCCGGTCGCGATGGCGAGTGGCACCGCGCCGAGGATGAAAGCGGCCGAGGTCATGATGATTGGCCGCAGCCTCATCTTGGCGGCCTCGATGGCGGCCTCGCGCGCGGGGAGTCCTTCCTTCAGCTTGATCACGGCGAACTCGACGATGAGGATCGCGTTCTTCGCTGCCAGGCCGATCAGCGTCACCAGGCCGATCTGGAAATAGACGTCGTTCTCGAGGCCGCGCAGTAGCACGGCGAGCAGCGCGCCAAAGATGCCGAAGGGGACGGCCGCGATCACGGCCGTCGGCAGCGACCAGGACTCGTACTGGGCGGCAAGGATCAAAAAGACCATGATCAGGCCAAACGCGAACACGATTGCTGAAGTCCCGCCGGACTTCTTCTCCTCCAGGGCCTGGCCCGACCACTCGTAGGAGAAGCCCTCGGGCAGGACCGTCGCGGCGACCTCTTCCATGGCACGGATCGCGTCGCCCGAGCTGTAGCCTTCGGCCGCGTCACCGAGGATCTTGGCGGCCGGAAAGCCGTTGAAGCGGCTGATCGCGTCCGGGCCGGCCACCCACCCGGTCGTGACGAGCGCGGACAGCGGCACCATGTTCCCGTTCTTCGTCCGCACGAAGACCTTGGCAATGTCCTCCGGGTCTTCCCGGTAGCGCGGCTCGGCCTGGAGGATCACCTGCCAGACACGGCTGTACTTGTCGTACTGGCTGACGTAGAGCGAGCCGAACAGGGTCTGCAGCGCGTCGTAGACGTCCTGTACGGGCACGCCGAGCGTCTCCGCCTTCTCCCGGTCGAGCAGCACCTTGAGCTGTCGCGAGGCCGGGTTGAAGGTGGAGCTGACGCCGCGAAGCTCCGGACGCTGGGCAGCCTGGCCGATGAAGGCGCGCGTCAGCGCGCCGAGTTCGGCCGGGGAGGCCGTGCCGCGGCTCTGCAGCCAGAACTCGAAGCCGCCCTGGCCGCCCAGTCCGGGGATGGACGGCGGGTTGAGCAGGAGCACGACGCCCTCCTTGATCTGCGCGAGTCCCTGCGTGACGGCGGCAATGACGCCGAATGAAGAGTTCTCCTCGCCGTCGCGTTCTCCCGCCGGCCTGAGAGAGACGAACAGCGTCGCGGCGTTGGGCTTGTAAGTGCCGTCGATGGTGCTGAATCCGATGGCTTCGGTGACGTGCTCAATGGCCGGGTGTCCGCGCATCATCTCGCCCGCAGGGCGAGTCAGCGCCTCGGTCCGGTCCAGGCTGGCGGCATCGGGCAGGAATGCCACGCCGAACAGGTAGCCCTGGTCCTCCGGCGGCACGAAGCTGCCCGGCACGGCGCGGAACAGCAGCACGATCGCCGCCAGCATCACCCCGGCGGCGAGCAGGACCCGTCCGCTGCGCGCCAGCGTCCAGCTGACGCCTGTGCCGAAGCGCTCGACCAGTGCGTCGAAACGCCGGTTGAAGGCCCTGAAGAACCGGTGCGGCTCGCCGTGATGCGGCTTCAGGATCAGCGCCGACAGCGCCGGCGTCAGCGTCAGCGCAACGAATCCCGAGATGGCGACCGAAATCGCTACCGTCACGGCGAACTGCTGGTACAGCAGGCCCGTGGTGCCGCCCAGGAAGGCGACCGGGACGAACACCGCGGCGAGGACCAGCACGATGGTGATCACCGGGCCCGTCACCTCTTCCATGGCGCGGATCGCGGCCTCCTTCGGCGGCAGGCCCAGCGACATGTTGCGCTCGACGTTCTCGACCACGACGATCGCGTCATCCACGACGATGCCGACGGCGAGCACCAGGCCGAACAGGGTCAGCAGGTTGATCGAGAAACCGAGCAGGACCATGCCCACGAAGGTCGCCACCAGCGAGACGACCACGGCGATGCTCGGGATCAGCGTGGCGCGCAGGTTCTGCAGGAACAGGAAGACCACCAGGATGACGAGGACGATCGCCTCGCCCAGGGTCTTGACTACCTCGTCGATGGAGTCCTGCACGAACTCCGTCGTGTCCATCGCTACGGCGTAGGACAGGCCTTCGGGGAAGCCCACGGACAGGGACTCGAGCGTCTGGCGTACCTGCTTCGAGACCTCGATGGCGTTGGAGCCGGGCTGCTGGTACACGGCGATCAGCGCCGCCGGCTCGCCGTCGAAGCGGCCGCGCAGGTTGTACTGCTTCAGGCCTTCCTCGGCACGCCCGACATCGCGCAGCCGCACGATGGCCGAACCGTCCTCCGATGCGCGCAGGATCAGGTTCTCGAACTCGGCCGGCTCGTCGGCGCGGTCCTCGGTCACCACCGGGAAGGTCAGCTGGACGCTGCCCTCGTTCGGGTCCTGCCCGATCGAGCCGGCCGAGAACACGCGGTTCTGCGAAGAGACGGCGCGCTGCACGTCGGTCGGCGTGATGCCGAGCGAGGCCATCCTGTCGGGCCGGAGCCAGACGCGCATCGCCAGGTCCACCGCCCCGAGCACCGACGCCTGGTTCGCGCCGTCGATGCGCTTGATGGCATCCAGCACGTACAGGTTGGTGTAGTTGCCGACGTACTGCTGGTCGAACCGCCCGCCGGGCGAGTAGACGGCAATCAGCATGAGCATGCTCGACGAGCGCTTGCCGACGACGACGCCGACCTGCTTGACCGCATCCGGCAACTGCGGCGTCGCGAGCGCCACGCGGTTCTGGACCTGCACCTGCGCGGTGTCCGGGTCCGTGCCGATGTCGAAGTAGGCGGTCAGCTGCATCTGGCCGTTCGAGCTGGTGGACTGCGTGTACAGCAGGTTGTCGACGCCGGTGATCTGGGTCTCGATCGGCGCGGCCACCGAGCTGGCGACCGTCTCTGCGTCGGCGCCGGCGTAGCTGGCGCTGACGGTGACCTGCGGCGGCGTGATCTCGGGGTACTGGGCGATGGGCAGGCTGAACATCGCCACCGCGCCGGCCAGCGTGAGGATGATCGACAGGACCGACGCAAGGATCGGCCGCTCGATGCAGATTCTCGAGAGCACGGGTATTCCTGTGTCAGCCGCGTGTCGGGCCGCCGGGCTGCGCCGCGGGGGAGCTCCCGGCCGCCGGAGGATCGGTCAGCCTCAGCGGTACGCCCGGACGCACCCTGATCGCGCCGTCCACGACGTAGCGCTCACCGGGCTTCAGGCCGCCGAACAGGATCCAGTCGTCCCCCTGCAGCGGGCCGAGTTCCACTGGCGAAGGCTTCGCCGTACCGTCCTCGCCGACGACCCAGACGAAGCTGCCCTGGGCGCCCTGCATGACGGCTCGCTGGGGGACGCTGACCGCGTCGGCCCACACGGCCCCCTGCAGGCGCACGCGCACGAACTGCCCGGGCAGCAGCAAGCCATCGGGATTGGCGACGGTGGCACGCACGAGGAGTGTCGCCGTCTCGGGACTCAGGCCGGCATCGGAGAACGTGATGCGGGCGGTCTCGCCGTAGACGGTGTCGTCGGCAAGCACGATCGCGACATCGTAGTCCTCGCCGGCGGGAGGACGCAGCCGGCCCGACTTGATGCGGCTCTGGTGTCCCAGCCACTGCTGTTCCGACACGCTGAAGTCCACCCACATCGGATCCAGCGCGGCAACGGTCGTCAGGAGGCTGTCAGGGCCGGCGCCGACATAGCTGCCTTCCGCCCGGGTCGCGTAGGAGGACTGGCCCGTTACCGGCGAGCGGATCGTGGCGTAGCCGAGGTCCAGCCGTGCCGCCTCGACCCGCGCGCGTGCAGCCTCGACCGCCGCCGCCGCCGCCTTGTCCTCGCCGATGGCGTCGTCCAGCTCCTTCTGGCTGAGGGCGTTCTCCTCAGCCAGAGGACGGACGCGCGCCAGCGCAGCGCGGGCGGTCGTCAGTCGCGCCTGCTGCAGGGACAATTCGGCCTCTGCGGCCTGCAGCTGGACCTGGAAAGGCTTCGGGTCGACCTGGAACAGCACCTGGCCCGCCTGGACCCGTGAACCTTCGCGATAGCTGATGGAGTCGAGGAAACCCGATACGCGCGTGCGGATCTCTACATGGCGGGAGCTTTCGAGCCTGCCGACGAACTCGAACGTTGCCGGGATGTCGCTGGCCTGCGCCGTCGCAGCGACCACTGCGATACCGTCTGCAGCCGGAACCGGGGCACCGTCCGAACATCCGATGAGAACCAGCGCCGCAAGGACGGCCAGGGGCCTGCGGACCCCGCGGAAGGAACTGGACAAGATGATCTCCCCGGCGTGCTGCTACCGCGCGCGGCCGCCGGATTCGACGGCGCTCTCCGTGCCCGCGGTCAATGCATGCCGCGCATCATGCCCGCGTGCGCGTGAGTTTTCACCCGCAACATGGGTCCAGGAACAAGCGCAGGCGCATCGGCATCCGGCGCGAGGCGTAAACGGCGAACACCGGCGCATCCGGTCCGCGCCAGTTGTCCAGTACAGGCACCAGGCTGCTGGTCACGGCCTGATCGGCGAGCTTCGATTCGGGCAGCAAAGCGACCCCGGCGCCGGCGGCCGTCAGGCTGATCAGGGTACCCAGGTCGTTGACTTCGACGTTGCCGTGGGGCGTTACGCTGGCCCGTTCGCGCCCGCGGCTCAGCACCCATGTTCGGTCACTGTCCCGGCCGGCGATGACCAGCGCATTGACGGCGGCCAGATCACGCGGGTGCCTGAGGGGTGGCAGGCTGGCCAGGTAGCCAGCGCTGGCGAACAGGCGGGTCCGCATCTGGAACAGCGGGCGCGCGATGAGCGTCCCGTCCGTGGGTCTTGCCACGCGTATCGCGAGGTCGAAGCCCTCGGCCAGCAGGTCGACGATGCGGGAGGACAGGTCGAGTTCGAGGCGAATGTCGGGGTGGCGGGCGGCAAACGATGCGAGCGCCCCGGCCAGCCCGTAGCGCGCCAGGTCCGCGGGCATGGTGACCCGCAGTCGGCCGCGGGGGGTGCTGGACTCTTCGCTGAGGCACTCCAGGGCGTCGGCGAGACTCGCGAGCGGCGACCCGGCGCGCGACAACAGCAATGCACCTGCGTCGGTCGGCTCGACCCGACGCGTGCTGCGCCGGAGCAACTGTGCGTCCAGTTGTCTCTCCAGGCTCGCGATCCGGCGGCTGACGGTGGCGAGTGGCATGCCGAGGTCAATGGCCACCCGGGTGAAGCTCCGCTCGCTGGCCACCGCGCAGAAAAGCCGAAGGTCATCGAGACTTGGGGTATCCGGGCGGGCGACCATGACGGGTACTATTACCAGAATGGAATAAAGTAATCCAATGGGAGTATTTATCTCGTGTGGAGGGCCCGATACCCTTCTGCCAGGTACCAACGATGCAGGGGAGTCCGACATGTTGACGCTTCGCAGGGCCCGCGACCGCGGCCACGCCAACCACGGCTGGCTCGACTCGTACCACAGCTTCTCGTTCGCCGATTACTACGACCCGGACCATATGGGCTTTGGCCCGCTGCGCGTCATCAACGAGGACCGCGTGGCGCCGGCCCAGGGTTTCGGCACCCACGGCCACCGCGACATGGAGATCATCAGCTACGTGCTCGACGGCTCGCTCGAGCACAAGGACAGCATGGGCAACGGGTCCGTGATGACCTACGGCGACGTGCAGCGCATGAGCGCCGGCCGCGGCGTGCAGCACTCGGAGTACAACGCGTCACGGACGACGCCGGTCCATTTCCTGCAGATCTGGATCGAGCCTAACGTGCGCGGCATCGCCCCCGGTTATGAGCAGCTGCGGTTCGAGGCTGCGGACAAGCGCGGACGGCTTCGTCTGATCGCCTCGCCAGACGGCGCCCAGGGGTCGGTCACCATTCACCAGGACGCACGCGTCTACGCCGGGCTGTTCGACGGCGAGGAGAGCGCGACCTTGTCGCTGGGCGCCGGCCGTCGGGCCTATGTCCACGTGGCGCAGGGAGCCATCGCGGTGAACGGGCAGGTCCTTGCGGCCGGAGACGCGCTGCGCATCGAACAGGAGCCGGTCGTCTCCCTCGCGGCTGGACGTGGTGCCGAAGTGCTGGTCTTCGACCTGCCGTGAGGTTCTATTTCCGCGGCGGCCTGGGCAGGAACGCACTGGTGCGACGGACGTAGTCGGCGTAGCCGGGCTTCGACTGCTTGAGCGAGGACTCGAGCAGAGTCACGCCGGACACGCGCAGCAGGAAGAACGTCATCACCACGGGCCCGATCGCCGTCCAGGCCGCGGAGGGGGCGTCGCAGGCGGCGAGCCAGATGCCCCACCACAGGCAGGCGTTGCCGAAGTAGTTCGGGTGGCGCGTGTAGCGCCACAGCCCGGTGTCGAGCACCTTGCCCCGGTTCGCCGGGCTGGCCTTGAACCGGCGGAGCTGCAGGTCCCCGACGGCCTCGAACAGGAAGCCGAGGGTCCAGAGCGCCAGGCCGATCCAGGCCAGCGGTCCCAGGCGGTCGGGCTCGGTGGCCAGTTGTCCGACCTGGACCGGCAGTGACACTACGACGATGAGCAAGCCCTGCAGCCCGAACACCCACAGCAGGCTGTGGCGCGCAAAGCTGCCGCCATCCGACTCGACACGCGTTCGCCACGATGCGTAGCGCGGATCCTCGCCGTGGCCGAGGTTGCGCAGCGCGAGGTACAGGCCGAGCCGCAGGCCCCACGCCACGGTCATCGCCGTCAGCAGCCATTGCCGCGGGGCGAAACCGTCCGCCAGCAGCAGCGTGGCGACGGCGACGATCGCGAAGCCCGGGCCCCAGAAGATGTCCACGATGCTGGCGTTGCGCAACCGCAGGCTGAGGAGCCACAGGACCAGCATGCAGGCCATCACGATGGCGAGGTTGGCGGCGAGCAGTTGCAGCAGGGTCATGACCTCACCCTTCGTGGGATCGGCGTGCCTGGATCCAGGTGCCGCTCGATCACCGCTTGAGCTTCATCAGCCGGCCTTTCTCGCGCTGCCAGTCGCGGTCCCGCGAGTCGGAGCGCTTGTCGTGCTGCTTCTTGCCGCGTGCGAGGCCGATCTCGACCTTGGCCTTGCCGTTCTTCCAGTACATCGCGAGCGGCACCAGCGTGTAGCCCTTGCGCTCGACGGCCCCGACGAGGCTGTCGATCTGGCGGCGGTGCAGCAGCAGCTTGCGCGATCGCGTCGGGTCGGCAACGACGTGTGTCGACGTGGTAGGCAGCGGTGAGACGTGCGAGCCGAACAGGAAGGCTTCCCCGTCCTTCAGCAGCACGTAACCCTCCTTCAGCTGCACCCGGCCGGCACGCAGGGCCTTGACCTCCCAGCCCTGAAGCGCGAGCCCGGCCTCGTAGCGCTCGTCGATGAAATAGTCGTGCCGCGCCTTCTTGTTGAGGGCGATTGTCCCGGCCGTGGTCTTCTCTTCCGCCATGCGTGATGTCCTTGTCGGCCCGGCATTCTAGCCCCTTGTGAGGTTGTGGCGCCGGGCCGCCTGGCCGACAATCGCAGGCGACCGGAGGCGAGCGATGCGCGAGGTGAAGCGAAGCGCGCTCGTGCCGTACACGGCGGTGCAGATGTTCGACCTGGTGGCGGACGTCGAGAGGTACCCGGAGTTCCTGCCGTGGTGCACCGCCGCCACGGTGCTCGGGCGCGATGGCGAGATGGTGACGGCCCAGCTGGCGCTGTCGCGCGGGCGCGCGAGCGCCCGCTTCACCACGCGCAACCGGCTCGTGCCGGGCCAGTTCCTCGAGATGCGGCTGCTCGAGGGCCCGTTCCGGTCGCTCGAAGGCCGCTGGGACTTCATCGCCATCGGCGAGGCAGGCAGCCGGGTCGAGCTCGCCCTGCGGTTCGAGACCCAGGGATCACTGGCCGGGCTCGTGCTCGGACCGGTCTTCGAGGGGATCTGCAACCAGCTCGTGGATGCCTTTGCGCAGCGGGCGAGGAAGACCTATGGCTGAGCCGGTACTGCTCCGGGTCGAGGTCGTGCTCGCCGAATCCGTGGCGCAGTGGCGGGTGGAGCTCGAGGTACCTCCCGGCACGACGGCCTGGCAGGCGGTCGAGCGCTCGCGACTGCTCGGGCATCGAGCCGGCCTCGATCCGTCCGCACTGGCGGTGGCCGTGCATGGCAAACAGGTCGGCCGCGACCAGCGGCTCGAGGACGGCGACCGCGTCGAGGTCCTGCGTCCCCTGCCTCAGGATCCAAAGCAGCGCCGCCGGCGCCTCGCCCGCGACGGTGCCGCGATGGGAAGGAAACCGCCGCTGCGGTGAATGCCCGTGCGCGGCAGCCGGACGCGCTCAGCCCTGCTTTTCGGCGGGCTCCTGCTGCGGGACGCCTCGCTGCAGGGCGGCGGGCCGCTCGATCTTGCTGACCGTGTCACCGTCGAACCAGACGATCACGTGCGAGCGGCGCGTATCGCCGTTCTTTCCGCGGCGGAAGTAGTACATGTAGTCCCAGCGGTCCTGCGAGAAGGGATCGGCCACCATCGGCGTCCCGAGCACGAATCGCACCTGGCTGCGCGTCATGCCCACCTCGAGCTCGGCGATCTGGTCCTCGTTCAGCAGGTTTCCCTGCTGCGTATCGAGCTTGTAGACGCAGGCCGTCAGCAGGGAGGCCGCCACGGCGGCGGCCAGGACTCGCAGGCGGGTCTGTCGTAGAGGTCGCATGGGCCGGGGTCCTGGGTGATAATGCCCCGACATCATAGCCGAAGCTCCGGCCGGAGCCGAATGGGGCCAGGGAAGTGGAAAGCGACGAAATCCGCAAGGCAGGCCTGAAGGTCACCCTTCCCCGGGTCAAGATCCTCGAGATCCTGGCCGGCGGCGGGCGCCACATGTCGGCCGAGGACATCTATCGCAGGCTGATCGAGCAGGGCGAGGAAATCGGCCTGGCGACGGTGTACCGCGTCCTCACGCAGTTCGAACAGGCGCAGCTGGTGACGCGCCACCACTTCGAGGGTGGCACCTCCGTCTTCGAACTCAACCAGGGCGAGCACCACGACCACATCGTCTGCATGGACTGCGGCCGGGTCGAGGAGTTCATGGATTGCGGCATCGAGGAGCGGCAGCTCGACGTCGCCTCGAAGCTCGGCTTCGAGATCGCCGAGCACAACCTGATCCTCTACGGGCGCTGCCGGCGCAAGGACTGCCCCAACCGCAAGGTCAAGCCGCGCGGCGCGGACTGAGCCCTCAGCCGCCGCGCGCCGCCGCCTTCAGCATCTCGCGGGCGTGGTCGCGCGTCTTGCGGGTGATCTCGACGCCGCCCAGCATGCGCGCCAGTTCCTCGACACGCTCCGGCGCGTTGAGCTCCGTCACCGTCATGCGGCTGCTCCGGCCGTCCGTGATCTTCGCGACTCGCACCTGGTGGTCGGCCTGGCTCGCGACCTGTGCCAGATGCGTCACGCACAGCACCTGTCCGCGCGCGCCGAGCGCCGCCAGCTGCCGGCCGACCATCTCGGCCACCGCGCCGCCGACGCCTGCGTCCACTTCGTCGAAGATCATGCAGGTGCGGGCGGAGCCGTGCGCGGCCGCGACCTGGACCGCCAGGCTGATGCGCGACAACTCGCCGCCCGAGGCGACCCTGGACACCGGCTTCACCGGCTGCCCGGGATTGGCGCTGACCAGGAACGTCACTTCGTCGTTGCCCTCCGTCGAGGGCTCGCCGCCGGCTGCCGGACTCACCTCGACCTCGAACCTGCCGCCCGGCATCCCGAGGACCGCCATCAGCGACGTCACCGAGGTCGCGAGCCTGGCCGCGGCGCTGCGACGTGCCTCCGTCAGCTTCGCAGCGGTTGCGTCGTAGCGCGACCGGACCTCCGCGAGCCGGCGCTGGAGGCCGGACAACACGATCTCCGAGTTCTCGAGCGCCGCGAGCTCCGCGTTCAGCGAAGCCAGTTGCGCGGGCAGGGCCGACGGTTCTATGCGGTGCTTGCGGGCCAGCTCCTCGATGGCCGCGACCCGCCGCTCGACCCAGTCCTGGCGTTGCGGGTCCACGTCGAGCGAATCGAGGTAGCCCGACAGCTCGCCCGCGGCCTCCTTCAGCGCGATGACCGCGTCCTCGAGCATCCGCAGGGGGGCCGCAAGCGTCGCGTCGATCGCCGCCGCGGCCCGCAACTGGCCGGCCGCCCGGCTCGCGACGCCGTGCGCATCGGCGCCGTCGGCGTCGTAGGCGAGGGCGAGCGCGGCGCGGGTCGCCTCGGCCAGCCGGCCGCGGTTCGCGAGGCGGGACTGCTCCTCGGCCAGCGACTCCACTTCGCCGTGTTCGAGGGACAGCGCGTCGAGCTCGCCGACCTGGTAGCGCAGCAGCTCGAGGCGCGAGCCGCGTTCGTGGGCAGCCTCGGCCAGGCGCGCGTGCTCGCGCGAGAGATGGCGCCACTCCTCGGCGGCCTCGCGCACCGGGACCATCAGGGGCTCGAGGTCGCCATGCAGGTCCACCAGCTGCCGCTGGGCGTTGCGGCGCAGCAGGGACAGGAATTCCTGCTGTCCGTGGATGTCGATCAGCAGGCTGCCGAGTTCGCGGACGACCTGGGCGGGCAGGGCCTGCCCGTTGACGAAGCATCGCGAGCGGCCGTCGGCGCCGACCACGCGCCGCAGGATCACCTCGCCCTCCGCGTCGAGCGATTGCGCAGCGAGCCAGTCGCGCGCCTCGGCGCTGCCGGCGATGTCGAACGTGGCCGTGATCTCGGCACGCTCGGCGCCGTGCCGCACCGCATCGGCAGCCGCCCGGCCGCCCAGCGCGAGCAGCACCGCGTCGACCAGGATCGACTTGCCGGCGCCGGTCTCGCCGGTGAGCGCCGTCAGGCCCTGCGCGAACTCGACCTCCACGGCATCGATGATCGCGAAGTCGCGGACCTTGAGGTAGCAGAGCATGTCAGCCCGGCTCGTCAGGGTTGCGGGCGCTGCGCCCCCAGTGGAGCTTGGAGCGCAGGATCCTGAAGAAATCGTGTCCCGGCGGATGCAGGAACGTGATGCTCTGCCGGGCGGCGCCGACGTGCAGCCGCCCGCCATGGTCGAGGTCGCCCAGCACCGTGCCGTCGAAGGTGACCTGCGCGCGGGTCGGCGACCGCTGGGCCAGCCTGAGCTCGATGGCGCTGTCGCGCCCGACGACGATCGGGCGGTCCGACAGCGTGTGCGGCGAGATCGGCGCCAGCACCAGCGCGTCGAGGTGCGGATGGATGATCGGACCGCCGCAGGACAGTGCGTAGGCCGTGGACCCGGTGGAGGTCGCGATGACCAGGCCGTCGCCACCGTGCGTGTTGACGAAGGTGCCGCTGATCCAGGTCTCGAACTCGATCATCCGGCCGGTCTCGTACTTCTGGATGACGACGTCGTTGAGCGCGTGGCAGGTCAGCGGCGGCTGGCCGGGGCGTTCCAGGCTGGCCGACAGCAGGGCGCGCACGTCCTCCTGGTACTGGCCGGAAAGCACCGCGTCGAAGCGGTCGATCATCTCGGTCGGGGAGACGTCGGCGAGAAAGCCGAGACGGCCCCGATTCACGCCGAGCAGCGGGACGGACCGGCCGATGACCGCCTGCGCCGCGTACAGCATCGTGCCGTCGCCGCCAATGGCCACGATCAGCTCGGCCTGGTCGGCCAGGTCCCGCACCGGCAATCGGGCCACGCGCTCGGGCAGGTTGCCGGCGCCCGAGGCGCTGTCGATGAAGACCTGCAGGCCTCGGGCCAACAGGTGTTGCGCGAGCGCGGACAGCGAGTCGGCGACCCGCGTGTCCTCGGACCAGCCGATGAGCCCGATGCGTGAGAAGTGGGAATCCATGGGCTGCGACTTTTAGCACGCGCCCGGGACGCCGGCCACTCGACGCCGCGGCGCGTTCGTCCAGTTTCCGCGGGCTACCGGGACTGACGGGGGGTGCCGGTCGCAGGGCGGGCGCGGATGCCGGGGGACAGTTGCGCTTGACACTCGCGGAAGGCGATTGCTAACGTGGAGCGAAGGCGCGCGGCAAGGGCACAAAAGGCTTTTCGTACAACAAGTTATGAGTACTCACGGATACGCCGGCGAGGATCACCTCAGCGAGCGGGCGCAGCAGTTGCTCAAGACGCTGGTCGAGCACTACATCCGCGACGGCCAGCCCGTGGGCTCCCGGATCCTCTCGCGCGAGTCGGGCCTGCAGCTGAGTTCGGCCACGGTCCGCAACGTCATGGCCGATCTCGAGGAACACGGGTTCGTTGCCTCGCCGCACACCTCGGCCGGCCGCGTTCCGACGGACAAGGGCTACCGCTTCTTCGTCAACACGCTGCTCAAGGTCCAGCCGCCGGGCGAGGGCGACGTGCTGAGCCTGCAGCGCGCGTTCGAGCTCAATTCCGACGATCCGAAGGCGCTGGTGGCCACCGCGTCCCAGGTGCTGTCCAGCATCACCCGGCTCGCGGGCGTGGTGATGGTGCCCCGCCAGTCGCATGCGGCCCTGTCGCAGATCGAGTTCATCGGGCTGTCCGAGAACCGCGTGCTGGCGATCCTCGTCGTCAATGGGCGCGAGGTGCAGAACAAGGTCCTCCAGCTGGACCGGCATTACACCGCCGACCAGTTGCGTCGCGCGGCGAGCCACCTCAACGAGCAGTTTCGCGGGCGCGAGCTGGCTGACGTGCGCTCCCTGCTCCTGACGCAGCTGCAGGAGACCCGCGAACAGATGAACCAGATGATGCTGGACGCCATCTCGATCGCGGAGCAGTTGTTCATCGGTGGCGGCAGGCAGGTCGACGCAGACGTGCTGTTCGCCGGCGAGACCAACCTCATGAACTTCGCGGAGCTGTCGAACGTGGACAAGCTGCGCAAGCTGTTCGAGGCGTTCAACGAGAAGCGGGACATCCTGCACCTGCTGGACCAGAGCCTGCACGCGGAGGGCGTGCAGATCTTCATCGGCCACGAGTCCGGTTACCGGATCCTCGACGACTGCACGGTCGTCACCGCGCCGTACTCGCGCGACAACGAGACCATCGGCGTGCTGGGGGTGATCGGCCCGACGCGCATGGCCTACGAACGCGTGATCCCGATCGTGGACCTGACCGCGAGACTGCTCGGGTCCGCCTTGAATTCACGGGGTTAGGCCCCAAGAGGAGTCAGGCGCCACGCTGGCCCCGCTGGGGGTCAGCGTGGGGCCTGACCCCGCCTGCAGGAGCGACGCTGATGAACCAGACCGAACGCGACCCGGCCGATCCCGCAGGCGAGGAGGGACCGGCCCCCGCCGGCGATCCCGCCGGGGCCGACCTCGCGGACCGGATCGCCGAGGCCGAGGCTCGCGCCGCCGAGCATCGCGATGCCTACCTGCGCGCCATGGCCGAACTCGAGAACTATCGTCGCCGGGTGGCGCGGGAAGTGGACAGTGCCCGGCAGTTCGGCGCCGAGCGGCTGGCGACCGGGCTGCTGCCCGTCGTCGACAGCCTCGAGCTGGCCTTGTCCAATGCCGGCCGGGCGGATGCGGCGACCCTGCTGGCCGGGCAGGAGGCCACCCTCAGGCTGCTGGTCAAGGCCCTGGAAGCGGCGGGCGTCACCGGGCTCGACCCGGCCGGACAACCCTTCGATCCCGCCCGGCACGAAGCCATGGCCATGCAGCCGACCGCGGACCAGCCGCCCGACACCGTCCTCGCGGTGGTCCAGAAGGGGTACGTCCTGAACGGGCGGCTTCTGCGCCCGGCACGCGTGATCGTGGCCAGGTCCCCCGACGCTTGAAACCGGCGGTGGCCGACCCCACCTCCCGGGTTAGATCCCAATCCTGACTGATACGGAGCCACCCGCATGGGCAAGATCATCGGCATCGACCTGGGCACGACCAACTCGTGCGTGGCCGTCATGGAAGGCGGCACCTGGAAGGTCATCGAGAACAGCGAGGGTGACCGCACCACGCCGTCGATCGTCGCCTTCACGAAGGACAACGAGGTGCTGGTTGGACAGTCGGCGAAGCGCCAGGCGGTCACCAACCCGCAGAACACCTTTCACGCGGTCAAGCGACTCATCGGGCGCCGCTTCGACGACAAGGTCGTGCAGCGGGACATCCCGATCACGCCGTACAGGATCGTCAGGGCGGAGAACGGCGACGCGTGGCTCGAGGCGCAGGGCAAGAAAGTCGCCCCGCCGGAGATCTCCGCGCGGGTGCTGATGAAGATGAAGAAGACCGCCGAGGACTACCTTGGCGAACCGGTCACCGAGGCCGTCATCACCGTCCCGGCCTACTTCAACGACGCGCAGCGCCAGGCGACCAAGGACGCTGGCCGCATCGCCGGGCTCGAGGTCAAGCGCATCATCAACGAGCCGACGGCCGCCGCGCTGGCCTACGGGCTGGACAAGAAGGGCGCCGACCGGAAGATCGCCGTGTACGACCTCGGCGGCGGCACCTTCGACATTTCCATCATCGAGATCGCCGACGTCGACGGCGAGCGCCAGTTCGAGGTGCTCTCCACGAACGGCGACACGTTCCTGGGCGGCGAGGACTTCGACCGCCGGGTCATCGACTACATCGCCGCCGAGTTCCAGAAGGAGAGCGGCGTCGACGTCAGCAAGGACCCGCTGGCGATGCAGCGCCTGAAGGAAGCGGCGGAGAAGGCCAAGGTCGAGCTGTCGTCGGGGCAGCAGACGGAGGTCAACCTGCCGTACATCACCGCCGACGCATCCGGCCCGAAGCACCTGAACATCAAGCTGACGCGCGCCAAGCTCGAGTCCCTGGTCGAGGAGCTGGTGCAGCGCACGATCGAGCCGTGCAGGATCGCACTCAAGGACGCCGGGCTGTCCATCAACGAGGTCAGCGAAGTCATCCTGGTCGGTGGCCAGTCCCGCATGCCGCTGGTGCAGAAGACGGTCAAGGACTTCTTCGGCAAGGAGCCGCGCAAGGACGTCAATCCCGACGAGGCCGTCGCCATCGGCGCGGCGATCCAGGGCGGCGTGCTCGCGGGCGAGGTCAAGGACGTCCTGCTGCTGGACGTCACCCCGCTGTCGCTCGGCATCGAGACGCTCGGCGAGGTCATGACCAAGCTGATCGAGAAGAACACCACGATCCCGACCAAGGCGACGCAGGTGTTCTCGACCGCGGCCGACAACCAGCCGGCGGTGACCATCCACGTGCTGCAGGGCGAGCGCGATCGCGCGCGGGACAACAAGTCGCTCGGCAAGTTCGACCTGAGCGACATCCCGCCGGCGCCGCGCGGGATGCCGCAGATCGAGGTGACCTTCGACATCGACGCGAACGGCATCCTGCACGTCTCGGCGAAGGACAAGGCCACCGGCAAGGAACAGAAGATTGTCATCAAGGCTTCGAGCGGCCTGTCGGAGGACGAGATCAACCGCATGGTCCGCGACGCGGAGGTGCACGCCGACGAGGACAAGCGATTCCGCGAGCTGGTGGAGACCCGCAACAAGGCCGACGCCCTGCTGCACGCGACGGAGAAGTCCCTCAAGGACCTCGGCGAGAAAGTCGAGCCCGCGGAACGCGCCGCGATCGAGTCGGCGATGAACGACCTGCGGTCCGTGCTCAAGGGCGACGACAAGGACACGATCGACCGCAAGGCCGAGGCGCTTGCGCAGGCCTCCGCGCCCGCAGTGCAGCGGGCCTACCAGGCCGAGGCCGGTGCGGGCCCTGGCCCGGGCCCGGGCGCCGAGACGGGCGGAGGGGCGGCGCCGGGCGGCAAGGAAGACGTGCTCGACGCCGAGTTCGAGGAAGTGAAGGACAAGGACCGCAAGGCCCACTGAGGCCGGGCGGAACGCGAGGCAACGGACGGCAGCCGCCGGGTGACGTAAGTCGCCCGGCGGCGCCGCTTACGGTCACCCATGTCGAAGCGCGACTACTACCAGGTGCTGTCGGTCCCGCGCAACGCGACCGACGACGACATCAAGAAGGCATACCGTCGCCTCGCGATGAAGTACCACCCGGACCGCAATCCCGACGACAAGGAAGCCGAGGAGAAATTCAAGGAGGCCAAGGAAGCCTACGAGGTCCTGACCGACGCGCACAAGCGTGCGGCCTACGACCAGTTCGGGCACGCCGGACTCGACGCCGCGCGCGGCGGCGGCCCGGGGTTCAATCCCGCGGACGCCTTCGGCGACATCTTCGGCGACGTCTTCGGGGACATCTTCGGCGGCGGGCGACGCGGGCGCGGCGGCGCCTTCCGCGGCGCGGACCTGCGCTACGAACTGGCGCTCGACCTCGAGCAGGCAGTCTTCGGCACCACCTCCGAAATCGAGTTCCAGACGGTGGTCGAGTGCCACGAGTGTTCGGGGAGCGGCTCGGAGCCCGGCCACGCGCCTTCGACCTGCGACACCTGCGGCGGCGCCGGGCAGGTGCGCATCAGCCAGGGCTTCTTCACCGTCCAGCAGCCGTGCCCGCGCTGCAAGGGACGCGGCACGATCATCACGCGGCCCTGCCGGACCTGCGCCGGCCAGGGGCGCACCCGCGAGTCCCGCAAGCTGTCGGTGAAGGTCCCGTCGGGCGTGGACACCGGCGACAGGATCCGGCTGCCGGGCGAGGGGGAGGCGGGGCGCCAGGGCGGCCCGCGTGGCGACCTGTACGTGGAGGTCGTGGTCCGCGAGCATCCCATCTTCGAGCGCGACGGCGCGCACCTGTCCTGCGAGGTGCCGATCAGCTTCGCCACGGCGGCGCTGGGCGGAAGCATCGAGGTGCCGACGCTCGACGGACATGCCGTCATCAAGGTGCCTGCCGAGACCCAGTCGGGCCGGGTTTTCCGGCTGCGGGAGAAGGGCGTCAAGCCGGTCCGCGGCGGCGCCACCGGCGACCTGTTCTGCCGGGTGGTCATCGAGACGCCGGTGGACCTCACGGACGAGCAGAAGCGGATGCTGCGGGAGTTCGAGGCATCCCTCACCGGCGACCCCACCCGGCATCATCCACGCGAACGGTCCTGGCTGGACGGCGTGAAGCGGTTCTTCGAGAGTATCGGTAGCTGAGGTGGCGCCATGATCAACGTCGCAGTGCTCGGTGTCAGTGGGCGGATGGGCCGCTGCCTCGTGCGTACGGTCCGCGAGGCGCCAGACCTGTCGCTGTCAGGAGCGCTGGCCTCGGCGACCAGCGCGACGCTCGGGCGCGACGCGGGCGACGTGGCGGAAACAGGTCCGGTGGGTGTCGTCGTGACGGCCGACCGGGAGGCCGCGCTGGCGGGTGCGGACGTCGCCATCGACTTCACCCTGCCCGGCGCGACGATCGCCAACCTCGAGGCCGCCGCCAAGCGCCGCATCCCCGTGGTGATCGGCACCACCGGCCTCGACGAGGCATGCCACGCGGCCATCCGCGGCCTGTCCCACGACCTGCCGGTGCTGGTGGCGCCCAACATGAGCCTCGGCGTGAACCTGCTCTTCGGCCTGGTCGCCAAGGCCTCCGCCGCCCTCGGCGAGGATTACGACATCGAGATCCTCGAGGCGCACCACCGCAACAAGGTGGATGCCCCCTCCGGGACCGCGCTGAGAATCGGCGAAATTGCCGCCGGCGCGCGCGGCAGGGCCCTCGGCGACGTCGGGATCTACTCGCGCGCGGGCCAGACCGGGAGGCGGCCGCGGGGCGCGATCGGACTGGCGGTGCTTCGCGGCGGGGACATCGTCGGCGAGCACCGCGTGCTCTATGCCGGGACCGGCGAAAGCCTGGAGATCGCGCACCGGGCCACCGACCGGATGACCTTCGCCTATGGCGCCGCGACGGCCGCGAGGTGGATCATCGGGCGGCCGCCGGGCCTTTACGGCATGGCCGACGTCCTCGACGTCTGAACGGGGTCCGCGTGACCGCGCGGAGGCCCTCTTTCGTGGACACCGGCGCAGCGGTTCCAGTACAATTCGGTTTCAGGTTGGGACCCCACAGTTCGGAACAGCCAGCGGGCGGAGCCAGTGACCGGTTCCACCCGCTGATCGCATGCGCGCCGCGCATTGCGAGCTGGACTGCGGCCCGGGACTGGAGAACCTGAGTGACCCCTACGCCCGCAGTGCTCGCCCTCGAGGATGGGTCGGTGTTCAAGGGGGTGTCCGTCGGGGCGCCTGGCTGCACCACCGGCGAGGTCGTATTCAACACCGCGATGACGGGCTACCAGGAGATCCTCACGGATCCCTCGTACTGCCGGCAGGTCGTCACGCTGACCTATCCGCACATCGGCAACACCGGGGCGACCCCGGAAGACCTCGAGTCCGGCAGGATCCATGCCGCGGGCCTCGTCATCCGCGACCTCCCGCTCACGCACTCCAGCTGGCGCGCGGCCGAGTCGCTGCAGTCCTTCCTGGTCCGCGGCGGCGTCGTCGCCATTGCCGGCATCGATACGCGGCGCCTTACGCGCCTCCTGCGCGAGAAGGGCGCGCAGGCCGGCTGCATCATCACGGGCACTGCGGGGACGACGGCCGAGGCCATCGAGCTGGCCCGACGGTTCCCGGGGCTGAAGGGCATGGACCTGGCCCGCGTGGTCAGCGTCAAGCGGCCCTACCAGTGGACCGAGGGAAGCCTGTGGCGGCAGGGCGCCGTGCCGGGGCGGCAGGGCACGCGGTTCAACGTCGTGGCCTACGACTACGGGATCAAGCGCAACATCCTCCGGCTGCTGGTGGACCAGGGCTGCCGCGTCACCGTGCTGCCGGCCGAGACCCCGGCCGAGGAGGCGCTGGCGCTCAAGCCGGACGGCATCTTCCTGTCGAACGGCCCGGGCGACCCGGAACCCTGCGACTACGCGATTGCGGCCATCCGCCGGTTCCTCGCAACGGACATCCCCGTCTTCGGCATCTGCCTCGGGCACCAGCTGCTCGGACTCGCGAGCGGCGCGCGGACCGTGAAGATGAAGTTCGGGCACCACGGGGCGAACCATCCGGTGCAGGACCTCGACAGCGGGCGCGTGCTGATCACCAGCCAGAACCATGGCTTCGCCGTCGACGAGGCCAGCCTCCCGGCCAGCCTCAGGCCGACGCACCGGTCGCTGTTCGACGGCTCCCTGCAGGGCATCGCGCACGCCGACAGGCCGGCCTTCAGCTTCCAGGGGCACCCCGAGGCGAGCCCGGGCCCGCACGACGCCGAGGACCTGTTCGGGCGCTTCGTCGCGCTGATGGCCCGACGCCAGCAGTCCCGCCCCGCCGCGCGGGCCGTGGGCCGCAACCAGGACGACTGACGATGCCGAAACGCACAGACATCCACAGCATCCTGGTCATCGGCGCCGGCCCCATCATCATCGGCCAGGCCTGCGAGTTCGACTATTCCGGGGCGCAGGCCTGCAAGGCGCTGCGGCAGGAGGGATTCCGGGTGATCCTGGTCAACTCCAACCCGGCCACGATCATGACCGACCCGGACACGGCCGACGCCATCTACATCGAGCCCGTGGACTGGAGGACGGTCGCGCGCATCATCGAGAAGGAGCGGCCCGACGCGCTGCTGCCGACGATGGGCGGACAGACGGGCCTCAACACCGCGCTCGACCTGGTCCGCGAGGGCGTGCTCGAGAAGTTCGGCGTGGAACTCATCGCCGCCTCGCGCGAAGCCATCGACATGGCGGAGGACCGCGAGCTGTTCCGCAATGCAATGCGCGAGATAGGCCTGGAAACGCCGCGTTCCTACATCGCGCACAGCATGGAGGAAGCGCTCGCGGTGCAGGCGGAGGTCGGCTTCCCGTCCGTCATCCGCCCGTCGTTCACGCTCGGCGGCTCCGGTGGCGGCATCGCCTTCAACCGCGAGGAATTCGAGCACATCGTGTCGCGCGGCCTCGACGCGTCCCCGACCAGCGAGGTCCTGATCGAGGAGTCGGTCCTCGGCTGGAAGGAATTCGAGATGGAGGTCGTCCGCGACAGCAAGGACAACTGCATCATCGTCTGCTCCATCGAGAACCTGGACCCGATGGGCGTGCACACCGGCGACTCCATCACGGTGGCGCCGGCCCAGACGCTGACCGACAAGGAATACCAGCGCATGCGCGATGCGTCGATCGCCGTGCTGCGCAAGATCGGCGTGGAGTGCGGCGGCTCGAACGTGCAGTTCGCGGTCAGTCCGGACGATGGCCGCCTGCTGGTGATCGAGATGAACCCGCGCGTGTCCCGGTCCTCCGCGCTGGCATCGAAGGCGACGGGCTTCCCGATCGCCAAGGTGGCCGCCAAGCTCGCCGTCGGCTACACGCTCGACGAGCTCCGCAACGAGATCACCGGGGGCGCCACGCCGGCGTCCTTCGAACCGTCCATCGACTACGTGGTGACCAAGGTCCCGCGCTTCGCCTTCGAGAAGTTCCCGGGGACCGACAAGCGCCTCACCACGCAGATGAAGTCCGTCGGCGAGGCGATGGCGATCGGGCGGACCTTCCAGGAGTCGCTGCAGAAGGCGCTGCGCAGCCTCGAGACCGGGTACGACGGACTCGATCCCATGCAGCAGCTGCCGCTCGACGAGGAGGCGGCGCAGGCGCTGGCCGAGGAACTGCGGCACCCCGGCGCCAACCGCCTGCTGCATGTCGGCGACGCGTTCCGTGCCGGCTGGGACCTGGGGCGCATCCGGGACCTGTGCCGGATCGACCCCTGGTTCCTGGTCCAGGTGGAGGACCTCGTCCGGGAGGAGGAGCGGGTGCAGGCCGACGGTTTCGCGGGACTGACCGGCAACCGCATCCTCGAGCTGAAGCGCAAGGGGTTCTCCGACGCCAGGATCGCCCGCCTGACCGGCGTCGAGGAGCGGCAGATCCGGTCGCGCCGCCATTCCTACGGCGTCCGGCCCGTCTACAAGCGGGTGGACACCTGCGCGGCGGAGTTCGCCACGTCCACCGCCTACCTGTACTCGACCTACGAGGAGGAGTGCGAGGCGGACCCGGGCTCGCGCCGCAAGATCGTCATCCTCGGCGGTGGCCCGAACCGCATCGGCCAGGGCATCGAGTTCGACTATTGCTGCGTGCACGCGGCGCTGGCGCTGCGCGAGGACGGCTACGAGACCATCATGGTCAACTGCAACCCGGAGACCGTGTCGACGGACTACGACACCTCCGACCGCCTGTACTTCGAGCCGCTCACCTTCGAGGACGTCATGGAGATCATCGACAAGGAGCGTCCCGAGGGCGTGATCGTCCAGTACGGCGGCCAGACTCCCCTCAAGCTGTCCCGGCAGCTGGAGGCGGCCGGCGCGCCGATCATCGGCACGACGCCGGATTCGATCGACGCCGCGGAGGATCGCGAGCGCTTCCAGAAGCTGCTGACGAAGCTCGGGCTGCGGCAGCCGGCGAACGCCACCGCCCGCGCTGAGGAACAGGCGGTCGAGCTGGCCCGCGAGGTCGGCTATCCCCTGGTCGTGCGTCCCTCGTACGTCCTCGGCGGGCGCGCGATGGAGATCGTGTACGCCGAGGAGGACCTGCGCCAGTACATGAAGGAGGCGGTCAAGGTCAGCAACGACAGCCCGGTGCTGCTCGATCGTTTCCTCGACCTCGCGATCGAGGTTGACGTGGACGCGATCTGCGACGGCCAGGACGTGCTGATCGGCGGCATCATGGAACACGTGGAGCAGGCGGGCGTCCACTCGGGCGACTCGAGTTGCTCGCTGCCGCCGGCCACGCTGCCTGCTTCGCTGCAGGACGAGCTGCGCGACCAGACGCGCAAGATGGCGCGTGCCCTGAACGTCGTCGGCCTGATGAACGTGCAGTTCGCAATCCAGAACGGCATCGTCTACGTGCTCGAGGTCAACCCGCGGGCGTCGCGCACCGTGCCCTTCGTGTCGAAGGCCACGGGCGTGCCGCTGGCGAAGCTGGCCGCCCGGGTGATGGCCGGCCGCAAGCTGGCCGACATGGGCGCGACCGAGGAGACGGTGCCGCCCTATTACTCGGTCAAGGAAGCCGTGTTCCCGTTCAACAAGTTCCCGGACTCGGACCCGATCCTCGGGCCGGAGATGAAGTCGACGGGCGAGGTGATGGGCACCGGCCGGACCTTTGGCGAGGCCTACGCCAAGTCGCAGCTGGCGGGCGGGTCCACGCTGCCGACGCGTGGCGTGGTGCTCTTCAGCGTCCGCGACCGCGACAAGCCCGCCGCCGTGGACATCGCCCGGCGCCTGGTCAGCCGCGGCTTCGAGGTCGTGGCCACGGAGGGCACCGCGCGCGAGCTGGAGTCGGCCGGCGTGCCCTGCCGCAAGGCGTTCAAGGTCCGCGAGGGGCGCCCGCACATCGTCGACATGATCAAGAACGACGAGATCGACCTGATCGTGAACACGACCGAGGGCAAGCAGGCGATCCGCGAGTCGCGCTCGATCCGCCGCGAGGCGGTACTGCGCAAGGTGACCTATTACACGACGGTCGCCGCGGCCCGCGCGACGTGCGATGCTCTGGACCACCTGGCGGACCTCGAGGTGAACCGCCTGCAGGACCTGCACCAGGAGTTGAAGGCGTGACCCGTTCCCCGATCACCCTGCGCGGCGCCGAGAAGTTGCGCACGGAACTGAAGCGCCTGAAGGGCGAGGACCGGCCGGCGGTAATCCGCGCGATCGCCGAGGCGCGTTCGCACGGCGACCTGTCCGAGAACGCCGAGTACGCGGCCGCCCGCGAGCAGCAGGGGTTCATCGAGGGCCGCATCAAGGAGATCGAGTGGCGCCTGGCCCACGCCCACGTCATCGACCCCGCGGCGCTGCCGGCGTCCGGGAAGGTCGTCTTCGGTTCGACCGTGGACCTCGAGGACGAGGCCGGGACCCCGGTCACCTACCAGATCGTGGGGGACGACGAGGCCGACATCCGTCAGGGCCTCCTTTCCATCAACTCGCCGATTGCGCGCGCCCTGGTCGGGAAGCAGCCCGGAGACGAGGTCGAGGTGGCCGCCCCGGGAGGCACCAAGCTGTACGCTATCGTGGACGTGCGCTACGTCTGACCGCCAGGGTCTAAGTATCTGGTAGAAGTATCCTGGCTAATTTTTTGTTTTTCTTGTAATAAAGGCCTACGTTTCCGATCGTCTGGATGAGTTCCGAGGCGGTCCTTTCGGCCAGCGTCGCCAGGACCTCGTGGCGCAGGTCCCGCTCACCGACACGCGCCCGGACCTTGAGGAGCTCGTGTGCATCGAGGGCGACGGACGTCTCGCGCACGACCGCATCGGTCAGTCCCTGCTGGCCGATCAGGACGACCGGCTGCAGCGCATGGCCGAGCCGCCGCAGGTGCTTCTTCTGGTTCTGTGTCAGGCTCATGCGGCGATTATAGGCGGACGGCCAACCTTGCAATGTCGGGCCGGGCGCCCAACATGGTCAGGGTGGGCGTCGTGGACCCGGCATGGGCATGGCTGCGTCGGGCTGGCCCCGGATACCGCGCACGGTGTAACGTCGAACCCGGCGTGAATCGGGCGGTCCAACCCCTGCGAATCGCCTGAGGCCAACCAGGAGTAAGTCGTTGAACGACCTGACCAAGAACATCGTGCTGTGGGTGATCATCGCCGTCGTGCTGCTGGCGGTGTTCTCCAACTTCGGCGCCCGCGGCGGCGCCCCCCAGGCGATGCCTTACTCGCAGTTCCTGGAAGAGGTCAAGGCGGACGGCATCCGTTCGGCCACCTTCAAGGGTGACAGCATCACCGGCACTCGGGCGGGCGGCGAGCCCTACGTCACCTTCAACCCCGAGACGGACAACTCCGCGCTGATCGGGCTGCTGCAGCAGGAGGGCGTGACCTTTGACGCGGCGCCGCCCGAGCGCCAGTCGCTGCTGGTGCAGCTGCTCATCTCGTCGTTCCCGATCCTGCTGCTGATCGGCGTCTGGGTGTACTTCATGCGCCAGATGCAGGGCGGCACCGGCGGCCGCGGCGCCATGTCCTTCGGCAAGAGCCGCGCGCGGCTGCTGTCGGAAGACCAGGTCACCGTGACGTTCGCGGACGTCGCCGGCGTGGACGAGGCGAAGGAGGAGGTCACCGAGATCGTGGACTTCCTCAAGGACCCGGCCAAGTTCCAGAAGCTGGGCGGCAAGATCCCCAAGGGCGTGCTCATGGTGGGCCCGCCGGGCACCGGCAAGACACTGCTGGCGCGCGCCATTGCGGGCGAGGCCAAAGTGCCGTTCTTCACCATCTCCGGCTCGGACTTCGTCGAGATGTTCGTCGGTGTCGGCGCGTCGCGCGTGCGCGACATGTTCGAGCAGGCGAAGAAGCATGCGCCCTGCATCATCTTCATCGACGAGATCGACGCGGTCGGCCGGCATCGCGGTGCCGGCCTCGGCGGCGGTCACGACGAGCGCGAGCAGACGCTCAACCAGCTGCTGGTCGAGATGGACGGCTTCGAGGGCAACGAGGGCATCATCGTCATTGCGGCGACCAACCGCCCCGACGTGCTCGACCCGGCGCTGCTCCGCCCGGGCCGATTCGACCGCCAGGTCGTCGTGCCGCTGCCGGACGTGCGCGGCCGCGAGCACATCCTCAAGGTCCACATGCGCCGCGTCCCGCTCGGCGACGACGTCAACCCCTCGATCATCGCGCGCGGCACGCCGGGTTTCTCCGGCGCCGACCTGATGAACCTGGTCAACGAGGCGGCTTTGTTCGCCGCGCGCGCCAACAAGCGCGTGGTGACCATGGAGGAGTTCGAGCGCGCCAAGGACAAGATCATGATGGGCGCCGAGCGGCGTTCCATGGTGATGTCGGAAGAGGAGAAGCGCCTCACGGCCTACCACGAGGCCGGCCACGCGATCGTCGGCCTGGCCGTCCCTGAGCACGATCCGGTCTACAAGGTCTCCATCATTCCGCGCGGCCTCGCGCTCGGCGTCACCATGTTCCTTCCGGAGGCCGACCGTTACAGCACCAGCAAGCGGCGGCTCGAGAGCCGCATCGCGGCCCTGTTCGGCGGACGTGTGGCCGAAGAGATCGTCTTCGGCCCGGAAGCCGTGACCACCGGCGCGTCGAACGACATCGAGCGGGCGACGGAGCTGGCGCGGAACATGGTCACGAAGTGGGGCCTGTCGGAGCGGCTCGGCACGCTGACCTACGCGGAGGACGACGGTGAGGTGTTCCTCGGCCGGTCGGTCACGCAGCACAAGCAGGTAGGCGACAAGACCCGCGACGCGATCGACGAGGAGATCCGCCGGCTGATCGACGGCAATTACGAACGCGCCCGCGACATCCTGACGTCCAGCCTCGACAAGCTGCACATCATGGCGGAGGCGCTGATCCGCTACGAGACCATCGACGAGCACCAGATCAAGGACATCATGGACGGCCGTGCGCCGCGGCCGCCGGCCGGCTGGGAAGACAGCGGGACCCCGGCGGGTGGCGCGCCTGCGGGCAAGGACGTGCCGGTCGGCCCGGCGATCGGCCCTCCCGCCAGCCAGCACTGACGACGCCGGGGACCGCTGCCGCGCGAGGGGCGAGGAGAGGTCAGTCTCTTCGTGAGCCGCTGATCCATGGCCCGCAGACAGTCCAACTGGAACAGGGTAGCGTCCCCCTCATGCTGCTGAACTGCGGCGCCCATACGCTCGACCTGAGCTCCCCCGTGGTCATGGGGGTGCTGAACGTCACGCCTGACTCGTTTTCCGACGGCGGGTCGTTCCTCGACCCCGAGGAGGCCATCCGCCAGGCCCGCCGGATGGCTGGCGAGGGTGCCGCGATCATCGACGTCGGCGGAGAGTCGACCCGGCCGGGTGCCGAGCCTGTCGAAGTGAGCGACGAGCTCGACCGTGTGCTGCCGGTGGTCAGGGCCCTCACAGCAGAGCTGGGCGTGCCCGTCTCGGTGGACACCAGCAAGCCCGAGGTCATGGAGGCGGCGCTGGCCGCCGGCGCCTCGATGATCAACGACGTGCTGGCGCTCCAGGAGCCCGGCGCCATCGGGGTGATGGCCGGGTCGCAGGCGGCGGTCTGCCTGATGCACATGCAGGGCAGACCTCGCAGCATGCAGTCCGACCCGCGCTACGACGACGTCGTCCGCGATGTGCACCAGTTCCTCTCGGAACGGGTGCGGGCCTGCGAGACTGCCGGCATCGACCGCTCCCGGATCGTCGTCGACCCGGGTTTCGGCTTCGGGAAGACCCTCGAGCACAACCTGGCGCTGCTCGCGGCACTGGACGATTTCGCCCGCGACGGACTCCCGGTCCTGGCCGGCCTGTCGCGCAAGAGCCTGGTCGGGCAGCTCACGGGCCGGCCGGCCGGGCAGCGGCTCGCGGGCAGCGTTGCGCTGGCGGCGATCGCGGCCAGCCACGGCGCGTCCATCATCCGCGCCCACGACGTCGCGGCGACGGTGGATGCGGTGCGGGTTGCGGCGGCCGTGCGCCGGTGGCGGTCGGCGGAAGGAAGCGACGAATGAGCAGACGGTATTTCGGGACCGACGGCGTCCGGGGCAAGGTGGGCGAGCACCCGATGACGGTGGAGTTCGCCCTGCGCCTCGCCAGCGCCGCGGCGCGCGTGCTGGCGCCCGAGGGCGGCTCGGTACTGGTCGGCAAGGACACGCGCCTGTCGGGCTACATGTTCGAGGCTGCGCTGGAGGCGGGTTTCGTCGCCGCCGGCGTGAACGTCCTCCTCGTGGGGCCGCTGCCGACGCCCGGCATCGCCTACCTGCTGAAGACGCTCAAGTGCGACTTCGGCGCGGTCATCAGCGCCTCGCACAACCCCTATGACGACAATGGCATCAAGTTCTTCGACCGTGAGGGCGGCAAGCTTCCGGACGAACTCGAGGAGGCCATCGAATCCTGGCTCGACGAGCCCGCGCTGACGCGCGACTCGCAGGCGCTCGGGCGGGCGACGCGCGTCGACAAGCAGCGCACCGTGTACCAGCTCTTCTGCCAGTCGACCCTCCCGGCGGGCGTCGACCTGTCGGGCCTCAAGGTGGTGATCGACTGCGCCAACGGCGCTGCCTACAAGGTCGCGCCGCGCGTGCTGTCGGACCTCGGGGCCGACATCATCCCGATCGGTTGTTCGCCGAACGGCCGGAACATCAACGACGGCTGTGGCTCCACGCAGCCGGAACTGCTGCGTATGACGGTGGCCGGGGTCAAGGCCCAGGCGGGCATCGCGCTCGATGGCGACGGCGACCGCCTCGTCATGGTGGACCACCTCGGGCGCATCGTGGACGGCGACCAGCTGATGTACGTGCTCGCCTGCGCACGCCAGGCGGCCGGCGAGCTGCACGGCCCCGTGGTCGGCACCGTGATGAGCAACCTCGGGCTGGAACTGGCGCTGAAGGAGCGGGGGATCGATTTCCGCCGCGCGGCGGTAGGTGATCGATACGTGCTGCAGATGCTGCGCGAGGAGGGCGGGGTCCTCGGCGGCGAGACGTCGGGCCACCTGCTGTGCCTCGACAGGACCACGACCGGGGACGGGCTCGTCGCCGCGCTGCAGGTCCTCGCGGTCATGAAGCAGACGCAAAAGTCGCTCGCCGAGCTGGCCGCCGGGATGCAGAAATTCCCCCAGAAGCTCATCAACGTGCGGACGCGGCAACGGTTCGACGCGGCGTCGCACCCGGAGGTCGCGGCAGCGGTCAAGGCTGCCGAGGCGGCGATGGCCGGCCGGGGTCGCGTCGTGCTGCGCGCCTCGGGCACCGAGCCGGTGTTCCGGGTCATGGTCGAGGGCGAGGACGAAGCGGCCGTGGCGGCCCATGCCGCGCAGTTGGCCAGGGTGGTGGAACGCGCGGCCCCGTGAGCCCGGATCCCGGCATTGATCTGCCGGGACCCGGCGCTTATCCTTGCGCGCCTTTTCGCGGGGCGGCGGCCGCCGCCCGACCCCGCCGGGAGTTGCCGATGCGTCGTCTGCTGGTTGCCGGAAACTGGAAAATGCACGGGTCGCGGGCCGAGAACGCCGCGCTGCTGGACGCCTTTCTGCGGGCGGAGCCGCCCGCGGGCGACGCCGAGGTGCTCGTCTGCCCGCCGTTCGTCTACCTGCACGAGCTCGCGCGCCAGCTGCGCGAGAACGACGTCGCCCTCGGCGCCCAGGACGTCTGCGCGGAACCGGTGGGCGCGCACACCGGCGAGGTGTCCGCGGCCATGCTCCGCGACGTCGGCTGCACCTACGTCATCGTCGGCCACTCCGAGCGCCGGGCGCTGTACGGGGAGGACGACCAGCTGGTGGCGCGCAAGTTCGTCGCGGCCCAGCGCGAGCGACTGGTCCCGATCCTGTGCGTGGGTGAGACGCTGGACGAGCGGGAGTCCGGTCGCACGGCCGAGGTGGTCCTGCGGCAGCTGGACGCCGTGCTGGAACTGGCGGGCGTGGAGGGCTTCCGCGACGCCGTACTGGCCTACGAACCGGTCTGGGCCATCGGCACCGGCAAGAACGCCACGTCGGCCCAGGCCCAGGAGGTCCACGCGTTGCTGCGTGCGCGAATCGCCGCCAAAGATGCTAACATGGCTGCTTGCCTGCGCATCCTGTACGGCGGCAGCGTCAAGGCGGCCAACGCCGCGGAGCTGTTCGCGATGCCGGATGTGGACGGGGGTCTCGTGGGCGGGGCCTCCCTGAACGGGGAAGAGTTCCGCCGGATCTGCGGGGCCGCCGGGAAGCAGGAAACCTGAAGACTGGGACTTTCGATGCTGCACTCGTTGCTCGTGACATTGCACCTGGCGCTGTGCGCCGCCATCGTCGGGCTGGTCCTCATCCAGCGCGGCAAGGGCGCGGACGCGGGCGCCGGATTCGGCGCCGGGGCATCCGGCACGGTATTCGGAGCGCGCGGCTCGGCGACGTTCTTCTCGAAGGCGACGGCGGTCGTGGCCACGCTGTTCTTCGTGACCAGCCTCGCGCTGACCTACGTTGCAGGCAAGCCGGCCGAGGCGCCGAAGAGCCTGGTTGAGTCGGTCCCGCTGGAGCAGCCGGCCCCGGCACAGCCGGCACCGGCGCCGCTCGGACAGGACGAGGTCCCGGCACTGGACAACGAGGCTCCGGCGCCCGCGCCGGAAAAGTGAGCACGGTTCCCTGGTGTTGCCGACGTGGCGGAATTGGTAGACGCGCTAGCTTGAGGGGTTAGTGGGGTTTCCCGTGTCGGTTCGAGTCCGACCGTCGGCACCAGCAACGAAAACGGCCCGGTCATTCCGGGCCTTTTCTTTGTCCGTAGGGGTCAAGGAAGAGGTGCCAGGTACAGACC
>JAGTSG010000111.1 GCA_018261655.1 Pseudomonadota bacterium
CGCTGCCGCTCCGGCAGGTCGCGCAACGCGAGGATGGCGTGCATCAGCGCCGTGGTCGGCGCGCCCATCGCCGGCGGCGAAGTGCACCACCAGTAGTTCACCATCAGGTTGAACGGCGACAGCGACTCGACGTGGTGCCACCACATGCTCGGCACGAACAGCGCGTCGCCCGGTTCCATCTCCGCCACCTGCGCCGCCGCGAGCGCCTCCGCGAACCGCGGGTAGCGCTCGAGGTCGGGATTCGAGAAGTCGACCACGCTGATCGCCTGTCCCGAGGGCGTCCGGTCCAGGGGGCCGACGTAGAGGTTGCCGACCTGCTCCGTCGGGAAGAGGGTGAACCGGCGGCGGCCCGCGACCACGCAGGCGATGTTGTCCGGGAAGTCGAAGTGCGCGGAGACCCGGGTCCGGTTGCCCAGCCAGAAGCTGGCGAGCGCGTCGGGCACCGGCAGCGTGATGTCGTTCTGCGCGCGGAACCCGGGCAGCCAGCGGTCGACCGGCGTCGATCCCACGTAGATCGCGGATCCGGTACCGGCGCGCTCGTCCTCGTCGAGCTTCTGCAGCACCTGCCCGAGTTGCGCCTTGCCGCTGCGGAAGTTGAACCCCGTGAAGTCCTCGTTGTAGAAGAACCGCCCGTGGATGCCGGCGTCGCCGACGTAGACGGTCACCGGCTGCGCGATCCAGAACCCCGACAGGTAGCGGGCCGCCGCCGCCAGCGACTGCCGGCAGGCCGCCACCGCCGGCCAGCCCGCGACCAGGCCCTTGAGCAGCAGCGGCACCTCCGAGCCGAAGACCCGCGCGGGGATCGCGCCGGGACTGCAGCCCTCGAGGACCTCGACCGCGGCGGGGACCGGGAGCGCCGTCATGCCGCTGCCTTCCGCCTCGCGTTCTTCAGGTCCACGAGCGTCCGCACGTTCGTCGTCGAGGCCAGCATCATGAACAGCGGCATCAGGAAGCCGTTCCTGCTCAGCTTCCCGAGCGCCTCGTCCGACAGCCCTTGCACCTTCTCCTCGTCGATGGCGTAGAAGCCCAGCAGCTGGTTGCGGCTGCCGTCGGCGAGCGCGATGTCGAAGGTCACCGACTCGATCAGCCCGTGCTCCTGCAGCGCCTCGACGAATCTCCTGTTCAGGTCGGCGCCCTGGTACATCGTCTCGAGCAGCGTCGCCATCTCCTCCAGGAACGGCGTCCGCCCGCCGAGCGGCTCGAACAGCGGCTCGCCCCGTTCCCTGCTGACGCGCGGGCTGTCCATGTCCAGCGACAGCATCCTGCGCCGCTCGCCGCCCTGGCCCTTGTCGGCCTCGAACCCGATGAGGAACGGCCGGCGGCGGATCATCGCCGGCACGAAGCGGGCGTGCCAGCCGGCCTCGTCGAGGAACAGGTTCTCGCCGGCCTCGAATCCGAACAGCGCGACCGGGTACAGCTCGCCCCGCTCGTCGAGGTGGAACAGGATCGGGTAGAAGGCCTGGACGCTGCGGAACTCGAACGGAAACGTCATGACGTACATGACGTCGTCGCCGTACGCGGCCGACCGGTCGGTGATGATCCGGACGTCCTTGTGGTCGACGTTGTTCAGCATTGCGAAATTGCTCAATTCGGCACCCGTCGTGTCAGGCGACGCCGCGCAGCGGCGTCAGGGAAGCGAGGAGCTCGCGGTTGGCCGGCAGCAGCTTGCGCATCTGCCGGGCCTTCTCGGCGTTGGCCTCGAGCGCCCGCGCGACCCGTTCGCGGTCCCGGCCCGCCGCCGCGCCGCGGGCCGCCGGGAACGCGGGACGGAAGCCCATGCCGTAGAGGACGTACTGGTAGCTGGCCGACGGGAACAGCTCGTCGACCCGCGGGGCGTCGTCGTGCCACGGCGCCTGCTGCTGCCACAGCAGCAGCTTGTCCCGCAGCGACGCGGGGCAGGAGGCCGGGTCGCGGCACGCGCGCCAGTACTCGCTGTCGTCGCGCTGGCTCAGGACGTAGTGCAGCTTGAGGAACTCGACGACGCGCTCCCAGTGGTAGGCCATCTTCTCGTTGAAGCGCTTCGCCACCACCGTCATCGTCGCGCGGTTCACCGGCAGCTGGCGGCTGATGAGCGTCGCCGCCTGCTCGATCAGCGCGAGCGCCGACGCCTCCAGCGGCTCGATGAAGCCGCCCGACAGGCCGACGGCCACGCAGTTGCCCACCCAGAACCGGCGCCGGTACCCGGGCTCGAACGGGATCCTGCGGAACGACAGCCGGTCGAGGTCGGTGCGCGGCGAGACGCGGGCGATGTAGTCGCGCAGCGCTGCCGCCGCCGCCTCATCGCTGCTGTGGGCGCTGGAGTAGACGTGACCCACCCCGCGCCGGGTCTGCAGGCCGATGTCCCAGATCCAGCCCGCGGCGACGGCCGTTGCGCAGGTCACCGAGGGCAGGGGCTGGCCCGGGTCCGTGTACGGCACCTGCACCGCGATCGCCGCGTCGTTGAACAGGATGTCCTTGACCGATACCAGGTCGGCCTCGGGATGGCGGCCGATGAGCAGCGCCCGCTGGCCGGTGCAGTCCACGAACAGTTCGCCCGCCAGCCGCTCGCCCGTGTCGAGCACGATGGCGGCGATGTCGCCGTCCGGCCGCGACTCCACCTGCCTCAGGTTCCCGGAGACGTAGCGCACGCCCAGCCGTCCGACCGCGTGCCGGTGCAGCAGCTGCGCGAACCTGCCCGCGTCGAAGTGATAGCCGTAGTTGACGTTGAACGCGTACTCGGGCGTCGCCGGCTGCTTGGGCGCCAGCCCGGCCTCGATGACCGCCGCCTGCGGCGTCACGTAGTCGGCAAAGGGCACGGTGCCGTCGGTGGCCAGCCAGTGCTCCGCCAGGTTGAGCGTAGCGTACTCGGCCGGCAGGCTGAACGGATGGACGTACCGTGAGTCGTCGCCCTGCCGGGCCCAGGCCGTGAAGCGCGTGCCCTGCTTGAAGCTGGCCTCG
>JAGTSG010000008.1 GCA_018261655.1 Pseudomonadota bacterium
CGCGTGCCGATGAAGTCCGGCACCGTGTAGCAGCCGAACTTGCGCAGGTACGGCGCCATCAGCGTCGCGATGAGGATGTAGCCGCCGGTCCAGCCTACGATGAAGGCCATGTACGGGTGGCCGGACATGAAGATGCCGCCGGCCATCGCGACGAAGGACGCGCCGGACATCCAGTCGGCCGCCGTCGCCATGCCGTTGAACACCGGCGGGACGCTGCGCCCGGCCACGTAGTAGGCGTCGACCGCCGTCGTCCGCGAGATGACGCCGATGAAGGCGTAGACGACGAGGGTGAAGAGTACGAACAGGATGCCGATCCACTTCGCGCCCATGCCGAGCGTCTCGAAGAACGCCATCAGCGCGAAGAACGCGAGGAAGCCACCGGTGTAGATGGCGTAGATTTTCGGCAGGGATTCCATGAACCCCTTGCCTTCCCATTTCATGGCCATAGTCTTGTCTCCCCCTTGCGCCTAGTCTTCGTGGACGCCGAACTTGACGTCGATGGCGTGCTGCTGGCGGTTGAACACGAATAGCTGGACCACGAACACGACCAGCGAGCCCTGCGCGCTGAAGTAATAGCCGAGCGGCCAGCCGAAGAAATTGATGTTGTTCAATGGCAGGGCAAACCAGTGGACGCCATAGGCAAAGACGAACCAGATGACCAGGTGGACGATGGTCAGGTTTCGCGTCTGGCGCCAGTGCTCGACGCGATCCGCGGCTGAGAGTGTAGACACTGCGTTTCCTCCCTCGAGATGGGATCGGCCCCCCGGCGGGCCTCACTTGTTTGTCGCGACCCAGGCACTCGTGGCCCTTTTTGGGTCGCCTGAACCTAGCAGCGGGGCCGGGGGGTGTCCTTGCGACCTTAGTCGAGGGGACGGTACCGCCGTGCCGGCGTCCGACCTTGGTCTAGCGGAGCCCGGTCCCGGTGCGGGTGCCGGGGCCTGGATGCGCTGCCTGCCCCCTTCTATCGACGGGGCATGGCCTCCGGGGCCGGCAGGACGAGGCGGTCGCCGGGCCGGATCCCCAGCCGCTCGCTGGTCCCGCCCAGGACCTCGAGCACCATCGCCGCGGGCCCCCTGCTGAGCAGCGGGTCCGTGGACAGCGGCGTGGCGCGTTCGACGATGTTCAGGATCCGGCCGTCCGCGGCGACGAACAGCAGGTCGAGCGACACGTAGGTGTTCTGCATCCAGAAGCTCGCGTACCGTGGCTCGTCGAACAGGAACAGCATGCCGCGGTCCGCGTCGAGACTGCGGACGAACATCAATCCCTGGGCGCGGCGCGCGGCCGTGTCCGCGACCCAGACGTCGAAGCGATGCCGCGCGGCGCCGCTCGCGATCTCGACGCTCGATTGCGGCAAACGATCGAGCGACTCGGCCGGCCCCGTCACCTGGGCACAGGCGGCGGCGGTGAGCAGCAGCCAGAGGCCGGCGGCGCGAAGCGCGAGGCGAAGCGGGGCGGTCACGGCTCGCGGTCCGCCGACGTCTGCGCCGCCGGACCCTCGGCAGGCAGGTCCACGCGCCCGCGGAAGTCGAAGCGCGTCAGCAGCAGGCTGCCGCCGTGGTCCAGCGCGCGCGCGGGTGCGGTGCAGAACCCGCGTGCCTCGACGACCCAGGCACGAGGACCGCCTTCCGGACCTGGTAGCGGCCGCTGGCTGACTTCGTCGAGCAGGCAACGCTCCTCGCCGCGCGTGCCGTAGATGCGCCCCGCGGTTTCCTGCAGCACCGTCACGTTGACCGGCACCGCGCGCGCGTCCTCGCCGGTCGCGAGGTCCGGCGGGGCGAAGACGAAGGCCAGCATGCCGCCGTCCGGCAACGTCGCCGCAAAACGCAGCCGGAAGCCGCGCCCATCGGGACGTGGCATCCCGGTGCAGTGCAGCGACGGTTCGCGCCAGTCGACGTCGAGGTCGAGGTCGCCACGGAGACGGGCGGTCAGGTAGCCGCTGCCGTCCGGGAGGCAGCCTTCATCGCCGCCGGCGGCGCCGGGCGCGGCAACGACTGCGGCGGCGAGTGCGGCGAGGGACAGCAGGGCGAACATGCGTGGGGCGCCTCCGGCGGGCGCCCCACGCAACACGGCCTGGTTCAGTCGGCGCGGGATTGCGCGACCAGCAGGTGCTTGGCGAGCCCGCCGTGCATGGTGCCAATACCGCGGAACAAATGCAGCAGCAGCGTGAGCAGCAGGATGCCGAGCGGAACGGTCACGATGCCCATCGTCGGCTCCGGCACGACGTAGAGGCCGTCGAGATACAGGCCGCCGTGCTCGGTGAAGAGCGAGATGATCGGCCCGATGACGAGCATCATGCTGGCGGCGAGTCCCGTCACGGCGATCACGAAGTACACGATGCCGAGCGGCAGCATGAGCAGGAAGTAGAGCATCGTCGTCCAGGTGCGCCAGTCGGCCAGCATCTCCTTGATCCGCTCCATCAATGGCTTGCCCTTCTGGGGATACGGCGGCCGGCGCGGCATGCGCTCGCCGAGCAGGGCCTCGACCAGGCGTCCCTCCGCCAGCGACAGGACCCGCGTGAAGCCGACGAACAGCAGGAAGAAGGGAATGCCGACGATCAGCACGGCCAGGCCGGCGGACACCGACAGGCCTGTCACCGCGACGGTGAAGTAGACGATGCCGGTGGCCAGCGCCAGGAGCATGTAGAAGAGGGACGTCCAGGCGCGCGAGTCGCCGTAGATGGCGAAGAAGCGGCCTGTCAGGCTTCGGTGTTCCTTCCGCTTCGGCGGCGCCAGCGCCGCGCGGACCTGCTTCTCTGTCGTGCGATAGGCGTCCGCCACCTCGTCCGGCGCGCCGTAGGTGCTCGCGATGATCTCGAGCACGTCGGCCTCGCTCTTTCCGGGGTGGGCCCTGACTTCGGCGCGCAGGTATTCCTCGGCGTCATAGAGCGCATCCTGGATCAGCGAGGGATCCTCGCCGGCGAGCGCTTCGCGAAGCGCCTGAAGGTACTGCTCGATCGAGCGCGGTGCAGCCCCGGTGTTCATGTCGTCTCCCCCGTCTTCTCGGTGAACTCATTGACGAAGTCGCGAGTGTCGCGCCAGATGCCCCGCCACTGGGCGAGGACGGCGCGGCCATCCGCCGTGATCCGGTAATAACGGCGCGGCGGCCCGGCATAGGAGGGCACGACGCGGCTGGCCAGCAGGCCCGAGGCCGACAGCGTGCGAAGCACGGGATAGAGCGCGCCCTGCTTGACCAGGGACACCGGACCGCCCTCGCGGCCGAGTCGCTTGGCAATCTGGTAGCCGTACAGGTCTTCCTCGGTCGCATCGAGGATGGCCAGCAGGACCAGGGCCACCAGTCCGGCGCTCAGCTCCTTCTGGAACTTGCGCGCCAGCGGGTCCCGCTCCGTCCTGTCGATGGCCGTGTCCCCGAGCCTGTTGTTGACGCTTTCTTCCATAAGGAAGTCCCTGGCGCTACGAATTGAATAATACTATGGAGTTAGTACTAGTCAAGGGGTGGCGCCTTTTGAGATTGCCTGCGGCGACCGGATCCGCCCAGGCGCCACCCCCCCGCCCGATCGCGGCGACATCAGGTACTAGGGGCTTGCGCGGTTGCGGGGGCAGGATGCCCCGTTAACATAGCCTTACGGGTCAGACACGGGGTTGAACATGGAAAGCGGCGCAGTCGGCCGACGTCGTTCGGGGCGCTTCGTCAGTCGACTGACCGGCGGAACGCTGGCCATCATCATGGCTGGCGGCCGCGGCGAGCGGCTCAGGCAGCTCACCGCCCACCGCTGCAAGCCGGCTACGCCCTTTGGCGGCAAGTTCCGGATCATCGACTTCGTCCTGTCGAACTGCGTCAACTCCGGCATCCGCCAGATCGCGATCCTGACCCAGTACAAGTCGCACTCACTGATCCAGCACGTGCAGCGCGGCTGGTCCTACCTGCGCGGCGAGTTCGGGGAGTTCATCGACGTCGTCCCGGCACAGCAGCAGGTCGGCGAGCACTGGTATCGCGGCACCGCCGACGCCGTGTTCCAGAACCTCGACTACATCCGCGACCACCGGCCGATGCACGTGCTGGTGCTGGCCGGCGACCACGTCTACAAGATGGACTACGGCCCGATGATCGCGCACCACGTCGAGACCGGCGCCGACATCACGGTCGGCGTGGTCGAGGTCAGCCTCGAGGAGGCCCGCGAGTTCGGCGTGCTGACGGTGGCGCCGGACCTCAAGGTGCTCAAGTTCGCCGAAAAGCCGGAGCATCCCGATCCCATTCCCGGCCGTGAGGGCGTCGCGCTGGCGTCCATGGGCATCTACGTGTTCAAGACGCGGTTGCTCGAGCGGCTGCTGGAGGAGGATGCCTTCAACCACGAATCGAACCACGACTTTGGCCGGAACATCATTCCCGGCGCGATCCACAAGCGCGCCGTGTTCGCCTACCCGTTCCAGGACGTCCGCACGCGCGCACAGAGCTACTGGCGCGACGTCGGCAACGTGGACGCGTTCTACGACGCGAACCTCGAGCTGGTGCACGTCTCGCCCGAGCTGAACCTCTACGACGCGCAGTGGCCGATCTGGACCTACCAGGTCCAGCAGCCGCCGGCGAAATTCGTGCTCGACGGCCAGGGGCGTCGCGGACACGCCATCAACTCCATGGTGGCCGGCGGTTGCATCATCTCCGGCGCGGAGGTGCGCGAGTCGCTGCTGTTCTCCAACGTGCGGGTCGAGGAGCGCTCGATGGTCGAGCGCTCGGTGGTGCTGCCCAACGTCCGCATCGGCTACGACTGCCGGATCCGCGGCGCGGTGATCGACGAGGACTGCGAGATCCCGGACGGCACCGTCATCGGCCACGACCCGGAGCAGGACGCCAGGCGGTTCCACATCACGCGGCGCGGTATCGTGCTCGTCACCGCCGACATGTTCCGCGGCGACGCTTGAGCGGCGCGCCCGACCCGCGGCTGAAGGTGGTGCTGTGCTGGCACATGCACCAGCCGCAGTACCGCGACCTGCTCAGCGGCGAGCAGCTGAGGCCCTGGTCCTACCTCCACGGCACCAAGGACTACGTGGACATGGCGGTCCACCTGGAAACCGTCCCCGACGCCTGCGCCGTCGTCAACTTCTCGCCGGTCCTGCTCGAGCAGCTCGATGAGTACAGCGCGCAGCTGGCCGCTCACCTGCGCGACGGCAGGCCGCTGTCCGACCCCGTGCTCGCGCTGCTGGCGCCGCAGGGCGTCCCGGCGGACCGCGCGCGATGGCCGGCGCTGGCGCAGGCCTGCCTGCGCGCCCATCGCGAGAACATGATCGGCCGCTTCGAGCCCTACCGTGACCTGGCGCAGCAGGCCGGGCGCATGCTGCAGACCGGGTCCCTGGGCGATGCCGCGCCGCAGCTGATGACGGACCTTGCGGCCTGGTTCCATCTCGCATGGTTCGGCGAGACGGTCCACCGGGGCGACCCGCGCGTGCAGCAGCTCGCCCGGCGCAGCGGGCACTTCGGGCCGCAGGAGCTGAGGACGTTGCTCGAGTGCGTGGCCGACGTGCTGGCCGGGCTCGTGCCGCGCTATCGCCGGCTGGCAGGCAGCGGGCGAGTCGAGCTCTCGGTGTCGCCGTGGGGCCACCCGCTGCTGCCGCTGCTGTTCGACTTCGCCGCCGCGCGCGAGGCCGACAGCAGCCTGCCGCTGCCGCACACGCCACGTTATCCGGGCGGGCCGGACCGCGCGCGCTGGCACCTGGCGCGGGCCGTACAGGCGTTCAGCCGGGCCTTCGGAGTCCGTCCGCGCGGCTGCTGGCCGGCCGAAGGCGCCCTCAGCGCGCCGGTCCTCGAGCTGATCGAGTCCTTCGGCTTCGACTGGGTGGCGAGCGGCGAGTCGGTGCTGCGCAGCTCGCTCGGCGGCGGCATGCGGCCGGACCGCGATGCGCTGTCGCGCGCGTATCGCCTCCCCGGCGGAAGGACGGCTTGCTTCTTCAGCGACGACGAACTGTCCGACCTCATCGGCTTCACCTACAGCAAGTGGCACGGCGACGATGCGGCGGCGGACTTCGTGCGCCGGCTCGACGGCATCGCCGCGGGCCAGGAGGACAACTCGCGCCGCGCGGTCTCGGTGGTGCTCGACGGAGAGAATGCCTGGGAGTTCTACTCCTTCAACGGCTACTACTTCCTCCGCGCCCTGTACCGGCGCCTGGCGTCGCATCCGAGCCTGCGGCTCGCCACGTTCACGGGCTGCCTGCAGGAAGGCGTCGCGCTGGCCGGGATGCCGCGAATCGTCCCCGGCAGCTGGATTGACGGCGGACTGGCGCCGTGGATCGGCAACCCATCGCGCAACCGCGCCTGGGACATGCTCTGCGACGCCAAGGGGGTCTTCGACCAGGTGGTCGTCGAGGGCGGCCTCGACGAGGCGGCGCAGCTGAGGGCCGAGGAGCAACTCGGCGTGTGCGAAGGATCGGACTGGTTCTGGTCGGTGGACGAAGGCGATCCCGGCGCCGAAGAGGGCCGCTTCGACCCGATCTATCGCCGCCACCTGCAGAATCTCTATCGCATGCTGGGCGAAGCCGCCCCGGCGTATCTCGCGACGCCGCCGGCCTATACTGGCGTCGACGTTCCGTGACGGAGGATCGAATGAGCCGGAACCTGCTGCAGGGTCGCCGCGGCTTCGTGCGTGCCGCCGTGCCCGTGATCGCCGCGCTCCTGCTGGGCGGTTGTGCGGGGCTGGGCGCCAAGCTCCAGGCGCCCAAGCTGTCCCTGGTCGGGATCCAGATGCAGGACGCGACGTTCTTCGAGCAGCGCATGCTGGTCCGGCTGCGCGTGCAGAACCCGAACGACCTCGTGCTGCCGGTCAAGGGGCTCACGGTCGCCTTCGAGCTCGCCGGCGTGCACTTCGCCGAGGGCGTCAGCGCCCGCGCCTTCGACGTGCCGGCGCTCGGCGAGGCCGAGTTCGACATGATGGTCACGGCCAACGCGGCGACGGCCCTGATGGAGATCTTCGGCAAGGACGGCAAGCGCCCGTCGAAGGAACTCGACTACCGCATCAGCGGCAAGCTGAGCACGAGCATCGGGCTGCTGAGGTCCGTGCCCTTCGACGAGACGGGCAGGATCTCCGTCGACTCGCTCATGCGCGGCAGGTCGGGCAAGGCCGGGAAGGCCTGAGGGGCCGCTAACGGGGCCGCGAGGCGGCCTGCGCGTACAGCTCAAGGTAGCGGTCGGCGGCCGTGTCCCAGCTGAAGTCCCGGGCCATCCCGTTGGCGACCATCCGCGTCCAGGCCTGGCGCTCGCCGTACAGGGCCGCCATGTGGCCGAGCGCCCAGCGCACTGCATCGGGGTCGGCGTCGTTGAACACGATCCCGGTGCCCTGGCCGGTGCGCGGGTCGAAGTGCTGCACCGAATCGGCGAGGCCGCCCGTCCGGCGCACGATGGGAACTGTCCCGTAGCGGAGGCTGTACATCTGGTTCAGGCCGCAGGGCTCGTAGCGTGACGGCATGAGGAACGCGTCGCAGCCGGCCTCGATCCAGTGTGCGAGTTCCTCGTCGTAGCCCTGGCGGTAGGCCGCGAGGGGGGGGTGGTCCGCGGCCAGGCGTGAAAAGTAGTCCTCGTGAACGGGATCCCCGCTCCCCAGCACCACGAGCGAGATCGCGCGGCGGGACAGCGCCTCCGGCAGCACGTCGAACAGCAGGTCGATGCCCTTCTGCCACGCGAGCCGCGTCACCATGCCCACCAGCGGCCGGCTCAGGCCGGCATCCAGGCCGAGCCGCGCACAGAGCGCCTCGCGCATGCGGGCCTTGCCGGTCATGTCCCCGGGCGAGTAATGGAAGGGCAGGCGCCGGTCATGACGCGGGTCCCACGCGTCGGTGTCCACGCCATTCAGGATCCCGACGATTTCGTCGCCCCTGGCGCGCAGCACGCCGTCGAGCCCCATCCCCAGCTCCGGCGTGCAGATCTCCCGCGCGTAGGTGGGACTCACCGTGCTCACGGTATCGGCGTGAACGATGCCCTCGCGCAGGAAATTGATGCGTCCCTCGGCCGCTTCGCCGCGGTCGAGCAGGGCAGCCGCCGGGCCGAGGTCGCCGGCCACGGCATAGGGGAAGACGCCCTGGTAGCCCAGGTTGTGGATCGACAGGACGGACCGCGCGCGCGCGAACAGCGGCTCACCGGCGCAGGTGGTCCTGAGGTACAGCGGCAGCAGCGCCGTATGCCAGTCGTTGCAGTGCAGGATGTCCGGCGCGAAGCCGAGCCGCCGGCAGGCGTCCAGCGCGGCGCGCGACAGCAGCAGGAATCGCAGGTGCTCGTCCGCGGCCGACCCGTACAGGTCGCTCCGGTCATAGAGGGCAGGGCAGTCGACGAGCACCAGGTCCGGCAGGCCCGGCGCGCGCCGGCCGCGGAGGATCGAGTAGCGGAAGTGCTGCGACCCGAGTTGAAGCGACAGGCCGTCCAGCCCGTCGATCGGCTCGAGTGAGATTCCCGTCCGGTCCAGGGCCGTGTGCAGGGGCAGTACGACCAGCAGGTCGTGACCGCGTGCGTGCAGCACGCGAGTCAGGGCCGCCGAGACGTCAGCGAGACCGCCCGCCTTGGCGTGCGGCGCCAGCTCGGCGGTGACGAAGCAGACGGAGAACTTCACCCGGGCAGTCTAGCGGAAGAGGTACCAGGTCCAGACCAGTCCCCGGACGGGCACCGCTCATGTCCCGGGCGTTTTCTCGGCGTCCGGCGCTTCGCCTTCGCCCGACGGTTCTTCGCGCTCGGCCGGGGCCGGTTCGGGCGGGCGCCGGCTGGCGAACGCGCCGAGCATGCTTTCCTGCATGCGGGTCCACAGCTCGATGTTCTGGCGCGCGAGGTCGGCCATGGCGTTCATGGGCGGTGGCGCGGCGCTCAGCACCTGCGAGATCTGCTTCTGCACGGCGTCCTGCTGACGCATGAACGTCTCGACGCTGGTTTCGAGGTAGCGCGTCATGAAGTCCTGCATCGGCGCGCCGTAGAAGCGGATGATCGACTCGAGCAGCTGGGTCGAGAGAATGGGCTTCCCGAACTGCTCCTGCTCGGCGATGACCTGCAGCAGGATCAGCCGCGTGATGTCCTCGTTGGTCTTGTCCTCGACCACGCGGATCTTCTCGCCCTCGACGATGAGCTGGCGGATGTCCGCGAGCGTCACGTGCTTGCTGATGGACGCGTCGTAAAGCCGCCGGTTGGCGTACTTCTTGATCAGCCGTTCCTTGCCCATGGCGCAAGTGTAGCGGATCGTCGTGCAGCGCGTTAAATGCGGCGCAAGAAAAAGGGACGGCGGCCCGGAGGCGCGCCGTCCCGAGGGGGGACGTTACGGAAGGAGGCTCAGGCCGCCTTCTTGGCGATCGCGGCGTAGTCGGCGGCCGCCTTGTCGTACCACTTGGTCAGCTCGGCCTGCTGCTCGGTGGCCAGCTTGACGAGGTCCTGCGAGCGCTGGGTCGTCTTCTCGACCAGCTGCGTGGTCAGCTCGACCTGCTTCGCGGCCAGCTCGTTGACGTCCTTGACCTGCGCGGGCAGCTGCATCTGCTTGATCGCGATCTCGAGCAGCTCGCCGGCGAAGGCGTACTGCTGGCGGGCGATGCGCTCGAAGCCCTGGGTGGCCATCTCGTTGAACTTGATGGCGGGGGCGAGGGCCTTCTTGGACGCGTCCACGAACACGTTGAAATCGAAAGTCGGATTGGTCATGGTGATCTCCTTGGCGGGGGTCTTGGCGGCGATCGACCTCGAAGTTCTCGGGCGCTGCTTGACGCGGGCCGCGCGGGTCTTCGGGGTGGGCTTACTGTTCATCTCGGGGGTCAGTATAGGGCGAGTTATTGTGCAGTGCAACATGATTTTTCGCATGCCCGACGGATCCTGGTTCCGCACCGTGGAGCCATGTCTAAGATATTGAAACTGATATGGTTAAAGGGAAGATCCCCGAGCGAACCCGTTCCAGCCGGAGATCCGGCACCGTGGTTTTGTTGTGCGTCGCATTAAATAGTGTCCGAGTCACCGGAGGTCCAGAATGATCGAGCGTGACCCCCAGTCCGCATGGCTGGACGCCTGGGCGGCGACCCAGAAAGACCTGTGGCAGCGCTTCCTGACCGGCCAGGCCCCGGCGCCCGCCGCCCCGGAGGCCCCGGGCCTCGCGATGTTCAACCAGTTCTTCGGCCAGTCGCTGCCGGAGTCGTCGCAGGACGTCACGCGCCGCATGCTGCAGTTCGGCGAGGGCTACCTGGGCGTCGCGCGCGAGTTCTGGAAGGTGGTGGAGGCGATGCCGGCCGGCGGAGCGGACCCCGGCCGCCTGCAGAAGGAAGTCGAGGCCCTGCGGTCGAGTTTCGCCGACGGCTTCGCCAGGCTGTACGGGACCGGCCCCCTGGGCGGCGACCTGCTCGCCGCCTGGCAGCGCATGGGCGCCGCTGCGGGCGGCACGGCCGGGCAACCGTTCAGCTGGCCGGGCCTGCCGGCGCTCGGCCCGACCCGGGAGCGGCAGGAGGCGATGGAGCGGCTCGGACGCGCGGCCCTGCGCTACCAGCAGGCCCTCGCGGGCTTCAGCCAGCTGCTCACCAGGGTGTCGGCCGAAGCCGTGGAGCGCCTCGCGAAGCGCGTGACCCGGCGGGCGCAGTCGAACGAGCCGATCGGCAGTTTCCGTGCCATGTACGACCTCTGGGTCGATTCCGGCGAAGAAGCCTTCGCCGCGGCCGCGCACGGCGCCGAGTTCGCCAAGGCGCAATCCGAGCTGAACGATGCGCTGATGGAGCTGAAGGCCGAGCAGCACAAGCAGGTCGAGGACTGGGCGCGTTCGCTCGACCTGCCCACGCGCACGGAGATGAACACCGTGCTCAAGCGGCTCAACACGCTGAGGCGGCGCGTGCGCGAGCTCGAGGACGAGCTCGACGCGCTGAAACAGGCAAGGCGCCCGTGAGCGCTTTTTCCTTCGACGGCAGCAAGGCCCTGGAGGAGGCCGCGGCCTTCGGCCGCAAGCTTGCGGACGGGGTGAAGGCCGTCGCCGCCATCGGCGACGTGCAGGTCGGCTGCTCCGCGAAGGACGCCGTCTACGCCGAGGACAAGCTGACGGTCTATCGCTACCAGCCGCTGGCCGCCGACGCGGGCCTGCCGCCCGTGCTGCTCTGCTACGCGCTGGTCAACCGCCCGTACATGGTGGACCTGCAGCAGGACCGGTCGCTGGTGCGCGGGCTGCTCGAGCGCGGGCTCGACGTCTACCTGATCGACTGGGGCTATCCCGACGGCGCCGACCGGTTCCTCGAGATCGACGACTACGTCAACGGCTACCTCGACCGCTGCGTGGACCAGGTGCGGCAGGCCTCCGGGCACGCGGCCATCAACCTGCTGGGCGTCTGCCAGGGCGGGACCTTCAGCCTCTGCTACACGGCGCTGCACCCGGAGAAGGTGAAGAACCTGGTCCTCATGGTCACGCCGGTCGACTTCCAGACGCCGGAGAACCTGCTTTCCAGGTGGGCGCAGGACCTCGACGTGGACCGCATGGTGGACGTGATGGGCAACGTCCCCGGGGAGCTCCTGAACGTCACCTTCCTCTCGCTGATGCCCTTCAGGCTGACCAGCCAGAAGTACGTGGCACTCGCCGACATCATCGACGATAAGCGGCAGCTCGAGAATTTCATCCGCATGGAGAAATGGATCTTCGACAGCCCCGACCAGGCCGGCGAGACCTTCCGGCAGTTCATCAAGTGGATGTACCAGGAGAACCGGCTGATGAAGGGCACCCTGGAACTCGGCGGCCGGAAGGTGGACCTGCGCGCGGTCCGCTGCCCGGTCCTGAACGTCTATGCAACGCAGGACCATCTGGTGCCGCCGTCCGCGTCCATTCCCATCGAGGGACGGGTGGGGACCGACGACTACCAGACCTTCGCCTTTCCCGGGGGCCACATCGGCATCTACGTCAGCGGCAAGGCGCGGCAGGTGCCGAAGGCGGTCTTCGAGTGGCTCGACGCCCGGCGCTGACCGCGCATCAAACCGGCAGGCTCACGCGGTGTCGCGTCGATCCCGTGGGCCGTGAACGGCCCCGGGCGCATCCGACCGGCCGCCTGCTGCGAAGCAACGGGGGCGGCCGTCGCGGCCGGTCAACCGCCGATGCCATAATGCCCGGTCTCCCGGCCCTGCTCCGCTGACCGCAGTACTGCCCAAGGTCGTTCAATGCAACGTCGCCTGCTCGCCATCGGCATCTTCATTGCAGTCGCGATCGCGCTGGCCTACGTCTATGTCAGCCGGCGCCCCGACCTGGCGTCGGCCGCGCCGGCGCAGGCGGCATCCGGTGCCGCGCCCTCTGCGCTGCTGCTGAGCCAGCAGGAGATCGGCGTCGTCACGGCCCCGGTCGAGCAACTGCCACTCGAGGTGAGGATCGAGGCCCTCGGCACGGCGGGCGCCAATGAGGCCGTGGAGATCACCTCCAAGGCGGCCAACCTCATCACTGCGGTGCGGTTCACCGAGGGACAGCGGGTGCAGCGCGGCGAGATCCTCGTCGAGCTCGACGGCGCCCAGGCGCGCGCCGACCTCACCGCCGCCCACGCCGCGCTCAAGGAAAGCGAATCCACCTTCAAGCGCAGCCAGGATCTCTACGCCCGGCAGGCGCTCTCGGAGTCGCAGCTCGAGCAGATCGAGGCGACGCTCATCGCCAACCGCGCGCGCGTCGCCGCGGCGGAGTCCCGCGTGGCCGACACCGTCATCCGCGCGCCCTTCAGCGGCCGGGTGGGGCTGCGCCGCGTCAGCGTGGGCAGCCTGGTGAACCCGGGCATGGTGATCACGACGCTCGACGACACCTCGGTCATCAAGCTCGACTTCGACGTGCCCGAGTCCTTCGTAGCGGTGCTCGAGGAAGGACTGGCGGTGGCGGCCACCAGCGTCGCCTACCCGGGCAAGGTCTTCGAGGGGCGCGTCATCTCGGTGGATTCGCGGGTCGACCCGGTGTCGCGGTCGGTCAAGGTGCGGGCCGGCATCCCGAACACGGACGGTCAGCTGAAGCCGGGCATGTTCATGTCGGTCCAGCTGTCCCGCGAGCCGACGGAGGCCCTGGTGGTGCCGGAATCGGCCATCGTTCCCGAGCGCGGCAACGTCTACGTGTTCGTGGTCGAGGAGGGCGTCGCGACGCGCCGGCAGGTGGCCGTCGGGCGCCGCGAGCCGGGCCGCGTGGAGCTCCTGGCCGGCGTGCAGGCCGGCGAGCGCGTGGTGGTCGAGGGCACACAGAAGGTGCGCGAAGGCAGTCCGGTCAAGGAAGCCACGCCGGCGGCGGCGGGCCCCGGCTGAGCGGGGGTCGGTCATGAAGATTGCGGAGATCTCGATCCACCGGCCCGTGTTCGCCACGGTGATCAGCCTGCTGCTGGTGATTCTGGGACTCGTGTCCCTGTCGAACCTGGCAGTGCGCGAGTACCCCGACGTGGACGCACCGGTCGTGTCCATCGAGACGACCTATCGCGGCGCCGGCGCCAACATCGTCGAGGAAAAGATCACCCAGCTGATCGAGGACCGCGTCGCGGGCCTGGAGGGCATCGACAGCATCCGCTCGACCTCGCGCGACGAGCGCGCGGACATCACCATCGAGTTCACCGCCGACCGCGACATCGACGCGGCCACCAACGACATCCGCGACCGCGTCGGGCGGGTCGCCGACGACCTGCCGCTGGAAGCCGACCCACCCTCGATCGCCAAGGCGGAGGCCGACGCCGAGCCGATCATGTGGCTGAACCTCACCAGCAACCGCATGTCGGCGCTCGAGCTGACCGACTATGCCGAGCGGGTGCTGGTGGACCAGCTCGCGGCTTCGCCCGGCGTGACGATGGTCCGCATCGGCGGCGAACGCCGCTACGCGGTGCGCGTCTGGATCGACCGCCAGGCGCTGGCCGCCAGGCAGATGACGGTCGCCGACATCGAGGACGCGCTGCGCCGGGAGAATGTCGAGCTCCCGGCCGGCCGCCTCGAGTCGGTCGAGCGCGAGTTCTCGCTCCGGACCGACACCGGCCTGAGGAAGGTCGAGGACTTCCGGGCCCTGGTCATCGGCCGCGGCGCGGACGGGTACCTGGTGCGACTGGGCGACGTGGCGGAGGTGCGCCTCGGCGCTGACAACGAGCGGACGGTCTCGCGCTCGGACGGCGTCGCCGGCATCAGCCTCGGGATCGTGCAGGTCTCGAAGGCCAACACCCTCGAGGTCACGCACGGCATCCGCGACACGATGGAGCGCCTGAAATCGAGCCTGCCGGACGGCATGGTGCTCGACATCAACTTCGACCGCTCCGTCTTCATCGAGGCGTCCCTGAAGGAGGTCGGCATCGCCCTCGTCATCTCGATGGCGCTGGTGCTGACGGTCATCTACCTGTTCCTGGGTAACGTCCGCGCGACGGCGATCCCGGCCGTGACGATTCCCGTGTCGATCATCGCGAGCCTGACCTTCATGGACGCGATGGGCTACTCGATCAACGTGCTGACGCTGCTCGGCATGGTCCTGGCGATCGGCCTGGTGGTGGACGATGCGATCGTCGTGCTGGAGAACATCTTCCGCAGGATCGAACTGGGGCAGCCGCCGCTGATCGCCGCGCTCGACGGCAGCAGGGAGATCGGCTTCGCGGTCATCGCCACGACGCTGGTGCTGGTGTCGGTGTTCGTGCCGATCTCCTTCCTGCCGGGCGCGATCGGGCGCCTGTTCCGGGAATTCGGCCTGACGCTCGCGGTGGCCGTGCTGTTCTCCGCGCTGGTCGCGCTGACGCTCACCCCGGCGATGGCTTCGCGCATCTTCCGGCAGGACGAGGGACGGACCGGCTTTGCGGCCCGTGTGGACCGCTTCTTCCAGCGCCTCGCCGGATGGTACGAGCGCCGGCTGGGAAGCCTGATCCGCCGGCCCTGGCTGGTCCTGAGCGGGACGCTGGCGCTCGTGCTGCTCGCCGGGCTCGTCGTCCGCACCCTGCCGACCGAGCTGGCCCCCACCGAGGATCGCGGCGTGCTGTTCCTCGGGCTCGACGCGCCGGAAGGTGCGAGCCTCGACTACACCGAGCGGCAGCTGCAGGCGCTCGAGGACATCCTCTACCCGTACAAGGAGAGCGGCCTCATCCGGCGCATGAACCTGCGGGTCGGCAGCTTTGGCGGCAGCGAGGTGAATGCCGTGCGCGGCTTCCTGGTGCTCGCGCCCTGGGGTGAACGGGACATCAGCAACGGCGACCTCGCCAAGGAACTGATGGCCAAGATCGGCGCCCTGCCGGGCGGGCGCGGTTTCGTGGTCGCGCCTCAGGGACTGGCCTCGCGGCGCTGGGGGCAGGCGCTGCAGGTGGTCATCGGCGGGCCCGACTACGAGACGCTGGCCCAGTGGAGCGACATCCTGGTCGAGAAGGCCTCGGACAACCCGGGCCTCGTGTCGGTGGACACCAACTACCGTGAGCGCAAGCCGCAGATCCGCATCTCCGTTGATCGCGACCGCGCGGCGGAGCTCGGCGTGTCGCTGCAGTCGGTCGGACGGACGCTGGAGACCGTGCTGGGATCGAGGATCGTGACCACCTACGTGGACCGCGGCCGCGAGTACAACGTCATCCTCCAGGGCGAGGCGCAGGACCGGGCCTCGCCCTCCGACCTGCAGAACCTGTACGTCAGGTCCGACCGCAGCGGCGAGCTCGTGCCGCTCGGCAACCTGGTCAATCTCGAGGAAACCTCGGGCGCCGTCCAGCTGAACCGCTTCGACCGGCTGCGCGCCATCACCATCAGCGCCGGGCTCGCGCCGGGTTACACCATTGGCGAGGCCGTCAGGTACTTCCAGGATCTGGTCCGCACCGACCTGCCGGGAAGCGCGCGCCTGAGCTTCGACGGCGAGGCGCGCGAGTACCTGCGATCGAAGGGCCAGCTGTGGACCACTTTCGGCTTTGCGCTGGCGATCGTGTTCCTGGTGCTGGCCGCGCAGTTCGAGAGCTTCCGTCACCCGGTCGTGATCATGACCACGGTGCCGCTGGCCGTAATCGGGGCGTTCGCCGGACTGTGGCTCTACAACATGTCGCTCAACGTGTTCAGCCAGATCGCGATGATCATGCTGATCGGCATCGCGGCGAAGAACGGCGTGCTGATCGTCGAGTTCGCCAACCAGCTCCGGGACCACGGGCTCGGCAAGGTCGAGGCGGTCGTGCGCGCGGCCACGGTGCGCCTGCGCCCCGTGCTGATGACCAGCCTGTGCACCGCCTTCGGTGCGGTCCCGTTCCTGCTGGCGACCGGCGCCGGCTCGGAGCAGCGCGAGCCCATCGGCGTGGTCGTCTTCTATGGCACCACCATCTCCGTGCTGCTGACGCTGTTCGTGGTCCCGGCGGTCTATGCGCTGGTGGCGGGTGAGCACCACTCCCCCCACTACCTGCGCGACCTGATCTCCAAGCTGCGCGCCACCAGCCCGGAGGTCGGGCCCGAAGCGAGCCAGGTCCAGGCGACCCGGCCCGGGGCCACCGGCGAGCCGTCCTGACATAAGCCCCTGTAAATTGAGGATTTTGCCCGGGCTCCCCGGTCGGGGGCGCGGCTCGCTGCTACACTGGGACCCGTGACCTGCACCATCGCAGGCCGCCCGGTCGCCCGGTTCCGCGGCGATTGCGGCATAGCCCGTTGCCCGACCGGCCCGTCGCCTGACGGACGGCCGTGGCCCGGGTCGGCCAGCGAAGAAGGGGTCACGGGAGGGCCACCGTGCCCGCGCTGACGCCATACGAACAACTCGAACAGGAATTCCGCCGCCTGCACGCCTTCAAGGGCACGCTGGCCATCCTGCGCTGGGACGCCGCGGTGACGATGCCGCGGGGCAGCGCGGACGTGCGCGGCGAGCAACTCGCCGCGCTCGAGATGGAGTGCCACGCGCTGCTGACGTCGCCGCGCCTGACCCGGCTGCTCGAGCGCGCCGAGGCCAACCGGCAGGGACTGCGCGACTGGCAGCTGGCCAACCTGCGCGAGATGCGCCGCGAGCGCGACCACGCCATCGGCACGCCGCAGTCGCTCGTGTCGCGCCTGGCGCGCGCCGCGGCCCGGGCCGAGGCCATGTGGCGCGAGGCGCGCGACAAGAACGACTTCAGCGTGCTGGCCCCGCACCTTGACGAGGTCGTCAAGCTGACGCGCAACCGCGCGGTGATGCTCGGGCAGCACCTCGGCCTCGATCCTTACGATGCCCTGGCCGACGCGTACACGCCGGGCCTGCGCTCGAGCGAGATCGGCCAGATGTTCACCACGCTGTCCCGGCGCCTGCCGGACCTGGTGGCCGAGGCGCTCGAGTTGCAGGGGGGCGGGCCGGCCTCGCCGATCACCGCGCGGGTCCCGGCCTGGAAGCAGCGCCACCTGGCGGTGGACGTGATGAAGGCGCTCGGCTTTCCCTTCGATCGCGGCCGCTTCGACCAGGCCGACCGGGCGTTCACCGAGGGCGTGCCCGGCGATATCCGCGTCACCAGCTGCTTCGATCCGGCCGATCCCTTTTCGGGATTGCTGGGCGCGCTGCACGAGACGGGCCAGGCGCTCTACGACCTCGGGCTGCCGCCGGAGTGGCGCGACCAGCCCGTCGGCCAGGACCGGGGAATGGCGCTCGAGGAGAGCCAGTCGATGCTGCTCGAGATGATCATCGGGCGCAGCCGGCCGTTCGTGACCTACCTGCGGCCGCTGTTCGAGAAGCACTACGGGGTCGGCGGCCCGGAGTGGTCCGAGCAGAACATCTACCGCCGCCTGAACTCGGTGTCGCGCGGGCCCAGCCGCATGGACGCCGACGAGCTGACGTACCAGGCCCACATCATCGTCCGCTACGAGCTCGAGCAGCGTCTGCTCTCCGGGGAACTGCCGGTCAAGGACCTGCCGGGAGCCTGGAATGAGCTGATGGACCAGCGGCTCGGCGTCTGCCCGGCCAGCGACAACGACGGCTGCCTGCAGGACGTGCATTGGGCGCTCGGCGCCTTCGGTTATTTCCCGTCCTACGGCATCGGGGCCGTCATCGCGGCCCAGCTGTGGGAGACCCTGCGCGAGTCGGTCGAGGGCATCGACGAGCAGGTGGCCGCCGGCAGCTTCGGCGCGATCCTCGGCTGGCTGCGCGACAATGTCCATGCCCTCGGCGCCAAGCTCGACGTGCCCGGGCTCGTCGAGCACGCAACCGGCAGGCCGCTGTCCGCCTCGCCCTACCTCCGGTACCTCGAGCGCAAGTACCTGTCCGAGTGGTGAACGGGCCTGCGGCCCGCCGGGCGTTGACCTAGAATTCCCCTCCCGCTGCCGACGCCACGCTCCCTGCCCATGTCCGCGATTCCCGCCACCGACACCGGAAACTTCAAGCGGCTGAGCGCGCGCCTGCGCGGCCTCGTCGGCAGGGCGATCGCCGATTTCGGCATGATCGAGCACGGCGACCGCGTGCTGGTCTGCCTCTCGGGCGGCAAGGACTCCTACACGCTGCTCGACATGCTGCTGTCGCTGCAGCGGGCCGCACCGGTCGATTTCGAGCTCGCCGCCGTGAACCTGGACCAGAAGCAGCCCGGCTTCCCGGCGCACGTCCTGCCGGAGTACCTCGCCGCGCTCGGCGTCCCGTTCCAGGTCATCGAGCAGGACACGTACAGCGTCGTACGGCGGGTCATTCCCGAGGGCAAGACGCAGTGCGGGCTGTGCAGCCGCCTGCGGCGCGGCGCCCTGTACCGCCATGCGCGCGAGAACGGGTTCAACAAGGTGGCGCTCGGCCATCACCGCGACGACATCGTGGAAACGCTGTTCCTCAACATGTTCCACGGCGGCCGGCTCAAGGCGATGCCGCCCAAGCTCCGGTCGGACGACGGGCGCAGCGTGGTCATCCGGCCGCTCTGCTACGTGCCGGAGCGGGAGATCGGGCGCTACGCGCGCGCGCGGGCTTTCCCCCTCATTCCCTGCACGCTCTGCGGGTCGCAGCCGAACCTCCAGCGCGAGGCCGTGGCCCGCATGCTGGCCGGCTGGGAGCGCGAGCATCCCGGGCGTGTCGACGCGATCTTCACGGCGATCTGCAATGTGAGCACCTCGCACCTCGCCGATCCCGCGATCTTCGACTTCGCGTCGCTGCGGGTCGAGGAGGGGTCGGGCCCCTCCTGAACATGCCGCATCGACAGCCCCCCCCGCCGCCGCTCGAGAACGCCTACTGGGTGGAGCCCGGCCGGCTGCTGGCGGGCGAATACCCGGCCGCCGGGCCGGAACAGGTGGCGCGCGCCAGGATCCGCAAGCTGCTCGATGCGGGCATCGGCTGCTTCCTCGACCTGACCGAGCCGGGCGAGCTCGAGTCCTACGAGCGCTGGCTGCCCGGGCCCTACGGGCGCGACGCCGTCGCCTACCTGCGCAAGCCGATTCCCGACCACTCCCTGCCGGCGCGGCCCGAACACACGCGCGAGATCCTCGACGAGATCGACGCGGCGCTGGCCGAGGGCCGAAGTGTCTACGTCCACTGCCGGGCCGGCATCGGGCGCACCAACCTGGTGGTCGGATGCTGGCTCGCGCGGCGCGGTCATGTCGGCGAGGCGGCGCTCACGCGGCTCAACGAGCTGTGGCAGTCCGGCGGCCGGGCGGCCACGTGGCCGACGGTGCCGGAAACCGCAGCACAGGTGGACTATGTCCGCGCGTGGCGCGAAGGGCCCGAACCGCCGGCGGCGCCGGCCGGCGAGGTGGCGACGACCCCGACCCTGACGGACCGGTACCGCGGGTTGCTGCTGGGGCTCGCGGCGGGTGACGCCTGTGGCCAGGCCGTGGCGCACCGCCGCGCCGGCACCTTCACGCCGCTGGGCGACATGATCGGCGGCGGGCCCTTCGACCTGCCGCGCGGCGCCTGGAGCGACAAGACGGCGATGGCGCTGTGCCTGGCCGAGAGTCTCGCGGAGACCGGCGGCGTGGACGCGACGGACCAGGTCGGTCGCTACCTGTGCTGGCAGCGGGAGGGCCACCTGAGCAGCACGGGCCAGTGCGTCGGCATCAGCGCCGAGACGGCACGCGCCCTGGCCCAGGCGCAGTGGACGGGCAATCCGATGGCCGGCTCCTTCGACCCCCTGCGGCCCCGCAAGGAGCCGCTGGCACGCGTCGGCCCGGCGGTCGCGCTGCTGCTGCCGGAGCCCGAGGAAGCGATCGAGGCGGCCGTGGATGCGACGCGCGTGACGCACCAGGCGCCGGTGACCCTCGACGCGGTGCGCTATCTTGCTGCGCTGCTGGTCGGCGCCCTCCAGGGCGTCCCGCGTCACGAACTCGCGCGGCCGCTGTACAGCCCGGTCGAGGGCTACTGGGTGCGCCACCGACTGAAGCCGGAAATCGAGGCGGTCGCGCGCGGCTCGTGGGCCGAGAAGGCGCCGCCGCGGATCTACGGTGGCGGGCAGGCGGCCGAGGCGCTCGAGGCCGCGCTCTGGGCGTTCAACCGCGCCCGGTCGTTTCGCGACGCCGTCCTCGCCGCCGCCAATCTCGGCGGCGACGCCGACGTCACCGCCGCGGTCGCAGGCCAGCTCGCCGGTGCGCATTTCGGGGCCGCGGGCATCCCGGCGGCGTGGCGCGGCTCGATTGCCGGCCGCGACCGGATCGTCGCGCTCGCCGACCAGCTGCTCGCGCGCGCGCTGTCGCGCCTCGCCGGCTAGGGGCGGTGGACGCTGCAGCGGCCGGGGCCGGTCCGCGGACCGGCGCCGCGGCCGCGTGAGGCCGGAATTCTGGCCGCGGGCGCTGCGCGGCCGCTAAGCTAGCCAGGATGGGTGCAGCCAGGAAGAAGACATCCGCCCGCCCGGCGCGGGCCCCGCGCCGGCGCTACTGGTGGGCGCGGCTGCCCGACGAGCAACTGCTCGACCTCAGGCTCTGCGACCTCGGCCTGCGGATCGAGGGATCGCCCGTCGTCAGGCCGCTGGCGCGCCTCTATCGCGAGCTCGAGCGCCGCGGCCTCGGCTTCCGCCCGCACTACTGGATCGCGCAGGAGTGGTTCTCGCCGGACGGCGTGCCGGGCATCGCGATTCCCTTCTACCTGCTGCACCCGCGGCTGAAACGGCTGGAGCGCCGCTTCATGGGCGAGGTGGAGGGCGGCAACGTCGAGTCACTGATGCGGATCCTGCGCCACGAGGCCGGGCATGCGGTGGACACCGCGTATCGACTGCGCCGCCGCAAGGCCTGGCGGGAGACCTTTGGCCCGGCGTCGCGGCGCTACCCGCGCCACTACCGGCCACGTCCCGGGAGCCGGCGTTTCGTGCAGCACCTGGACGGCTGGTACGCGCAGAGCCACCCGACCGAGGACTTCGCCGAGACCTTCGCGGTCTGGCTCAAGCCGGGCTCCGCCTGGCGGCGCCAGTACGACGCGTGGCCGGCGCTGCGCAAGCTCGCCTACGTGGCGGAGACGATGGACGGGCTGCGCGGCCGGCGGCCCGTCGTGCGGGCGCGTCGTCACGTCGAGCCCATCCGGATCTCGCGCCGGACCCTGCGCCAGCACTACGCCGCCATGGTCCGGCACTACCGCGGCGACGAGGCCGAGAAGATCGACAAGATCCTGGGCCGCGTATTCACCGCGCGCCGCGCGCGCGCGGGACAGGCGCGCGCCAGCGCCTTCCTGCGCGAAAACGCGCCCCTGCTGCGGCGCCGCGTGGCGCAGCGCATGGAGACGAGCGAGTACCTCGTGGGCGAGCTGCTCGACCACCTGACGGGCCGCGCGCGCGCGCTGCGGTTGCTGGTGCGCGGCGACAAGCGCAGGTCGAGGCGGCGGGTCGAGCGGCTGCTGGTCGCGCTGACCGCGAAGGCCCGGAAGGGCGTCGGCCCCTGGATAGCGCTATGAGGAAGCTGCGGGTCCTGGTGCTGGTGCACGAGACGCTCGTGCCCCCGGAGAACATCGACCACCTGAGCGACAAGGAGGCCGGCGAGTTCCGCACCGAGTTCGATGTGATCACCACGCTGCGCGCGCTCGGCCATGACGTCCGGCCGCTCGGCATCGGCGACAGCCTGACCGAGCTCCGGCTGCAGATCACCGGGTGGCAGCCGCACGTCTGTTTCAACCTGCTCGAGGAATTCGGCGGGATCGTCACCTACGACCAGCACGTGGTCGCCTACCTCGAGCTGATGCGCCAGCCCTACACCGGCTGCAATCCCCGCGGGATGATGCTGTCGCGCGACAAGGTCCTGTCCAAGCAGATCCTCGCCTGGCACCGCATCCCGACGCCGCAGTTCGCGGTGTTCCGCCGCGGCCGCAGGCCCGTGATCCCGCGCCGGCTCCGCTACCCGCTGTTCGTGAAGTCGGCCACCGAGGACGCCTCGCTCGGGATCGCACAGGCCTCGGTGGTGGACGACGAGGCGCGCCTCCGGGAACGCATCGGCTTCATCCACGAGCAGACCCGCAGTGACGCCCTGGTCGAGGAGTTCATCGACGGCCGCGAGCTCTACCTCGGCGTCATGGGCAACGAGCGGCTGACCACCCTTGCGCCCTGGGAGCTGTCCTTCGGCTCGCTCGCCGGGTCCGCGCTCGGGATCGCCACCCGCAAGGTGAAATGGGACCGCGCCTACCAGCAGCGCCACGGCATCGTGACCGACCCGGCCGCCAACCTGCCGGACGGCGTGCCGGCGCGGCTCGACCGCATGACGCGCCGCATCTATCGCGCGCTGCACATGTCGGGCTATGCGCGCATGGACCTGCGGATGCGCGCGGACGGCTCGCTTTACTTCCTCGAGGCGAACGCGAACCCGAACCTCGAGGAGTACGAGGACTTCGGTCGCGCGGCGGCGCACGCGGGCATCTCCTACCCGCGGCTGCTAGAGAGGATCCTGCTGCTCGGCCTGTCCTACCGCGCGGAGTGGCGGGAGTAAGAGGCACCAGGTACCCGCCTGTCCCTGGGAGGGGACAGGCGGGTACCTCTATGTTCACGCGGCAAAGACGAATACGCGCAGCAGCACGTCGCCGATGCCGATCAGCGCGGCCCCGGCGATCAGGCCCGCGCACATGGGTTCCTGGGTGTCCACCCACAGCCGCCAGCCGGTGGTGTCGCGGCGCTCCTCGTAGCGCCGGGCCATGAACCAGAAGAACAGCGAGCCCACGAACATCATGAAGGTGGACTCCGGCGGCACCAGCACGCCGAGGCCGATCGCGAGCGGCGACAGGGGGAATCTCCCCTCGCTGCGGATCCGCAGGATCTCCATGACGAGCGCCACGACCGCGGCGATGCCCATGGACCAGAGGATGGAGGCCGTGAGCAATGTCCCGGCGCCCCCGCCGAACACGGCCGTCACGAGGTCCGACACGCCTTTCCACTGCAGTGCGGCCGGGAAGGTGAACTTGTCGCTCACCATCGTCTCCTGGACGGACACGCCACCGGCGGGATCGTAGTCCCACAGCCCGAAGAGGATGAAGAACAGCGGCGTGGCGGCGATCGCCCCGGCGAAGATGCCGATCACGTGGCCGATGGCCTGCTGGCGCGGCTTGGCGCCGAGCATGTAGCCGGGCTTGATGTCCATGAGCAGGTTGGACGCGTTCCCGGCGACCTCCGTGCACATCACCGCCGTCATCAGGTTCGTGGGCGGGTGCCGCGGGTCGGCGGCGCCGAAGATGAACTGCGGGATCTTCGACACCGAGCCGGTCGGCGTGATCGACGTCAGTGCGGTGCTGCTGGCCGCGACCAGCGCCAGCACCACGATCAGCGGGATGGCCAGGAGGCCGAGCACCCAGTCGACGCCGAACCAGGCGTGCATCAGCCACACGGTCACGATGCCGAGCAACGGGACGCCGGCGAAGGAGATCCACAGCGGCAACTCGATGTGCTTCAGGACGTCGGTCCCGGCCGCCTCGCGCTGGCTGCCGCGCAGCATGCGCCAGGCCTGGGCGAACACCTCGGGGCGGGCGAACAGCGAGGCCATCGCCGCAACCAGCATCATGGCGAGCCCCCACCACAGCGCCCAGTTGTTGAGGATCCAGGCCCGCCCGAAGACGGAGTCACCGGCCGCGACCGATCCCGAGCGCGGGGCCAGCTCGCCCATCGAGATCATCCAGGGCACGATGATCGCGAAGTTGGCGATCATCCCGACCATCAGGCTGACCGTCGTGCGGATTCCCATGAGCCCGCCGGCGCCGATCATCGCCAGGTCGATGGCCGGGCTCAGCGCGAGCTGGCGGATGTCCACGCCGGCGAGGCGCGGCACGGGCGCGGCGCCCCTCGCGACCAGCGCGTAGTACCAGGCGTCGAGCTGGCCCGGCAGCACCCAGGCGGCCTTGAGGCCGAGCAGTTTCTCCTGGAGCAGGCGCATCCAGTTCTCGCCGGTCAGCATGGTGACGAGGCCGGCAAGCGTCGCGGCGCCGGCCAGCGCGCGTGCCTTGAGCATGCCGGCCTGCTCCGCTGCCCCGGTGTAGAGGGTGTCGAGCACCACGCCGCAGGCGCGGCCCTCGGGGAAGGGGTGCTGCTCGTCGTTGACGAACCGCCGTTTCATCGGGAACGCCACGAGCACGCCGATGATCGACATCAGCGTCACCATCACCACGATCTGCCACCAGGGGATGATCTCGTTCTGGATCCACATGTACGCGGCGAGGCCGGCGACCAGCGGCGTGGTCATGTACCCGGCGGCGGTGGCGATCGACTGCGTGCAGTTGTTCTCGAGGATGGTCAGGTCGCGGGTGCCGAGGCGCGACAGCGTGCGGTGGATCGCGAAGGCGAGGATCACCGACGTCAGCCCGACGCCGAGCGTCCAGCCGGTCTTGGCGCCGACGTAGAGGTTGGTGGCGCTCAGGATGCCGCCGAGGAGGAAACCGGTGACGCCGGAGCGCAGGGTCAGCTGGGCCATGTCGCCGCGCCAGATGTTTTCCAGCCACCAGCGGTCCTTCTGCTCCCGGCTCCACGACCGAACCTGTTCCGGGGTCAGTTGCCTGATCGCCATGCGTACTCCCTGGCCTGCTGCGCCGATCAGGGCCGTCGCGGCCCGACCAGCCCGAAAACCGCCGAATAGCCGTGCAGGAAGCTGGCGCCCTGAACCGGGCCGACCTCGCCTGCGCAGAACAGTCCCGCGACAGGGAGGTCGCCGAAGCGCCGGCGGAACAGGCCCGTCTCGCGGCCGGGCACGCCGAACAGCGACGCGCCGCGGCCGACACAGCTGAACAACAGGGCCGCCGCCGGCGCGTTGCCGGCATGGCGGCGCAGCTGGTGCTCGAGGTCCGCGACCGCTGCGTCCGCATCGCGCAGGTGGAACTGCACGACGGTATTGGCCGCGACGCGGGCGCCGATCACCAGCTCGCCGGTGTCGGCATCGAGGCCGATGACCTGACGCACCAGGAAATCGCCCGCGCCGAACTCCTGGCGCGGACCGGGGAGCGCGAGGCCGATCAGCAGCTGGCGCGCGTTGAACAGCGCGCGGTCCGTCTCGTCGAGCGACGTGAACAGGTCGCCCAGCACCGCGCGCGGCGCCTTGCCGTCGAGTTCGCGGACGCGGTTGCCCTCGCAGCCCGTGATGAACAACGGCTCGCCGACGGGCCTGCAGCCCTGGCTGACGACGCCGTCGAGCGTCACGTTCCCGCTCCAGGCGAGCAGCAGCGCGCCGGACTCGTGGGCGTCCGCGCCGGCCAGCAGGCGCGCCTGCCCGGGTTCCGAGACTGCGCTGGTCAGCCCGCCGACCACCGTGGCGCCGGGAAAGGCGCGATCCAGCCCCCGGATGCACTGCTCGATGTCGAACGAACGCGGGTCGGCCAGTACGGTGAACGCGGGTTCCGCCTCGGGCCGGACGCCTGCGAGCTGCCACCACGCCTCCCGCGGGGCGGTGACCGGCGGCAGCGCGGCCTGGGCGACGTGTGCCGCGGCCAGGTCGACGTCGGCCATGACGCCGGCCAGCAGGGCGAGGGCCGGTCCTTCCTCCTGCTCGCGGCCGGCGGCGATCACCCCGCTGGCATTGCACCCGGCCAGCAGTCCGTCGCCGAGCCAGGGCTGCAGCAGGCCGTGCAGGCGGGCGAACTCGCCCGCGTCGTGGCCGGCGGCGAAGGCGAACACCAGGTCGGGTTCCGCGCCCCCGAGCGTGTCACTGAGTCCCTCCACGAGTTCGTCCCGCGCTTGCCCCAGGTCGCGCTGCGTCGAAAGGCCGCTCGACCACCTCACGTGGACATCATCCCGCGTCCGGTCACGCCGGAACTCCTGCCTCGTCGGAGGGAACGATGACGCCTTCCACCTCGGCCTCCGCGACCCAGCGGCGCAGATCGGCGTCGGCCAGGGTCGTCTGCAGGTACTCCGCCGCGGCACCCTGCGCGGGGAGCCCGTAAGTCAGGAAGCGCAGCGCCACCGGGGCGTACATCGCGTCCGCCGCGGAGTAGGCGCCGAAGAGCCAGGGCCCGTCGCGGCCGTGCCGGCGCCGGCAGCCGTCCCAGATCGCCGCTACCCGGCGGATGTCCCACTCGAGCTCGCTGCTCATCGGGACCCTGCGGTGGCGCGCGCGGGCGTTCATCGGGCACGCGGCGCGCAACGCCGGAAAGCCGGCGTGCATCTCCGCCGCGATCGCGCGGGCCTCGGCCCGCGCGCCGGCGTCGGCCGGCCAGCCGCGACCGCCGGCCAGTTCAGACGCGTATTCGCAGATCGCGAGCGAGTCCCATACACGCAGTTCGCCGTGCAGCAGCACCGGCACGCGCCGGCTCGGCGACAGCTTCGGGACCTCGGCGGCGAACTCCTCCGTGTCGAAGTGAATGACGCGCTCGGCGAAGGCGATGCCGAGGTGCCGGAGCAGCAGCCACGGGCGCAGCGACCACGAGCTGTAGTTCTTGGTGCCGAGGACCAGCGTCATGGTGTCCATCTTCGCTCCCGTCGCAGCTGCCGACGATATGGCACCGCCGGCGGGGTCGCAAGGACGCCGGCGGGGCGCGGGCGATTATCATGGCGCTTTTGCCGGAGCGCGTGATGATGCGGGACGTGGTGGCGATCTGCCTGGACCTCGACGACACGCTGTGGCCGGTCGGGCCCGTCATCGAGCGCGCCGAGCGCGCGTTGCATGCCTGGATGGACAGGCACTGCCCGCGGGTGACCGCCATGCACGACCTGGACAGCATGCGGCGCCTGCGCGCGCGAGTCGCCGAGGAATTTCCGGGGATGCGCCACGACCTCACCTTCCTGCGCCGCGAGGCCCTGTCGCGGCATGCGCTGGAGGCGGGCTACCCGGCGTCGGTCGCCGACGAGGCCTTCGAGGTGTTCTACGCCGCGCGCAACCAGGTCGAGCCCTTCGCGGACGTGGTGCCCGCGCTCGCGCGCCTGCGCGGGCGCTACCGGCTGATGTCCCTGTCGAACGGCAACGCGGACCTGCGCGTCATCGGCCTGGCGCAGTATTTCGAGCAGTCCCTTGCCGCGCGCGAGGCTGGTGCAGCCAAGCCCGACCGCCGCATCTTCGGGTCGCTGCTCGAGAGGGCCGGGCTCGAGCCGCGCCAGGTGGTCTACGTCGGCGACGATCCGCATGCCGACGTGGAAGGCGCGCGCGCAGCCGGGCTGCACGCGGTGTGGATGGACCGCTTCGGTCGCTCGTGGCCTGACGGCCTGGACCCGCCGTCACTGGCGGTGCGCGACCTGGAGGAACTTGCCGCGCTGCTGACGTGAACCGGACGCGGCGCCGCGGCGCGCGTCGGTCACTCCCGGTCCGGCAGCTTCTTCCGCTGCTCGATCCACTTCGACAGCGCGCGCAGGTCCTTTTTCGGCTTCCGCGACTTCTTGAGCAGCATGCCGCTGTCGTAGGGATCGTAGCCTTGCTTGAGGCCGGCGGGATTGGGCTGGATCCGGTCGATCCGGCCCGTACGGACCTCCTGGCTCAGCGACAGGCTCTGGTCGTTGAGCAGCCTCGCGAGCACTTCCTGGCTGCCGAGGCCGCCATACGGCACCCAGACCGCGTTGCCGAGTTCGTCAAACTCGACGCGGCCCTGACCCGCGGCCTGCGCCTCGTCGAGGTCCTGCATGTCGGCGGTCGTGCCCGCCGGAAACAACCTGCCGGTGTTGCTCATTGCCCCAGCCCCCCTGGAGGATCCGTTCGCGGATCGGTGAGTTCTTGTCAGCAAGAGTCTAGCGCGTTCCGTCGCCCGGTAAAGTGCCGGCATCAGGCGGGTCCCGGCGCTGCGCTGCAGCAAGGTCCCGGCTCAGGTCCGGCGGCCCGGCGGCCAGGCGGCGTCGGCCCGCAGCAGCCCGACCACCGTCTTGGCATCGCGGATGTCGCCTGCGAGCGCTCGCTCGCGGGCTTCCGCCCGCGGAACCCAGACCGGCTCGAAGCACTCGCCGTGCTCGGGCGCGGCCGCCGCCGCCGACAGCCCCTGCGCCAGGAACAGGTGCACGACCTCGGTGAACACGCCGGGGGAGCTGACGATGTCGCCGAGGCTCGACCAGTCGCGAGCAGCCACGCCGGCTTCCTCGGCCAGTTCGCGCCGCGCGGTCGCCAGCGGCGTCTCGCCGGGATCGAGCTTGCCGGCGGGCAGTTCCCAGAGCCAGCCGCCTGCGGCGTGGCGGTATTGCCTGAGCAGGCAGACCCGGTCGCCGGCATCCACCGCGACGACCGCGGCCCCGCCGGGATGCCGCACGATCTCGAGCTCGATGCCGTCGCCATTGGGAAGGACGACGTGCACCAGGTCGAGACTGACGACGCGCCCGCTGTAGAGGCGTTTTGACAATGCGTGGCTCCCGGAACGCAGCCCGCCGGCATCTTAGCGAGTCGGTGTCAGGGCGTGGCCGGCCCCGGGCGGGCGGGGGCGCAGGACTGGATGGATATACAGGCTGAGGCTACACTTCGGGCATGCCGGCCGACGTCATGCAGAAGCTCAACGCCGCCCAGCGCCGCGCGGCATCGTACGGCCGGCGCGACGACGAGGGCCGCTTCCGCGCAGGGCCGCTGCTCGTCATTGCCGGCGCCGGCACCGGCAAGACGAACACGCTCGCGCATCGCGTGGCCCACCTCGTGCTCGAGGGCGTGGATCCCTCGCGGATCCTGCTGCTGACCTTCACGCGGCGCGCCGCCCAGGAGATGCTCGCACGGGCGGAGCGCATCGTCGCCGACGCGCTGGCCGCGCGCCGGCACGGCGGCCCGGGCCCGGCGGTCCGCCTGCCCTGGTCCGGCACGTTCCACTCCGTCGCCAACCGCGTGCTGCGCCAGTACCACCTCGCCGTCGGCCTCGACGTCGCGTTCAGCGTCATGGACCGCGGCGACTCGGCCGACGTCCTCGACCTGCTGCGCCACCAGCTCGGCTATTCGCGGCTCGAGCGCCGCTTTCCCCGCAAGGACACCTGCCTCGCGATCTATTCGCACCGCGTCAACACGCAGTGGGAGCTCGAGCGGGTGCTGCGCGAGAGCTTCCCATGGTGCGCCGCGTGGGAGGAGGAACTGCGCGCGCTGTTCCGCGCGTACGTGGAGCGCAAGCAGGCCCACGCCATCCTCGACTACGACGACCTGCTGCTCTACTGGCACGCGATGACGGAGTCCCCGGAGCTCGCGCGCCGCCTCGGTGACGCCTTCGACCACGTCCTCGTGGACGAGTACCAGGACACCAACGTCCTGCAGGCGGACATCCTGCTGCGGATCAAGCCCGACGGCACGGGGCTCACCGTGGTCGGCGACGACGCGCAGGCCATCTATTCCTTCCGCGCGGCGACGGTGGAGAACATCCTGCAGTTCCCGCGGCAATTCCGTCCGGAGGCAGAGGTCGTCGCGCTGGAAGAGAACTACCGCTCGACCCAGCCCGTGCTCGACGCCGCCAACGCCCTGATCGCCGAGGGTCGGCGTCAGTACCGCAAGACGCTGCGGGCGACGCGCGGGGGCGGCGGCGCGCCGCGCCTCGTCACGGTGATCGACGACGTCGCCCAGTGCCGTTACGTCGTGGAGCAGGTGCTCCAGGGCCGCGAGGCCGGCATGCCGCTCCGGCGGCAGGCGGTCCTGTTCCGCAGCTCGCACCACAGCGACGCGCTCGAGGTCGAGTTGCTGCGGAGGAACATTCCCTACGTGAAGTACGGCGGGCTGAAGTTCCTCGAGGCCGCGCACATCAAGGACCTGCTCGCAATCCTGCGCTGGGCCGACAACCCGAAGAACGGCATTGCGGCCTTCCGCACGCTGCAGCTGATGCCGGGCATGGGCCCGGCCAATGCCGACCGTTGCGTGGCGGTGCTGGCGGCGGCGGGGTACGACCTGGCCGCCCTGTCGCGATTCCGGCCGCCGGCCGCAGCGTGCGAGAGCTGGGCCGGGCTGCTGGGCCTGCTCGGCGACCTGGCCGCGCCCGCAGCGCGGTGGCCCGGGCAGGTCGAGCAGGCGCGGCGCTGGTACCAGCCGTTGCTGGAGGCGCACTACGACGCGCCGGCCGTGCGTGCCGCGGACCTCGACATGCTGGAACGGGTGTCCGCGCAGTTCGCGAGCCGGGAGCGCTTCCTCACGGAGCTGACACTCGATCCGCCGCAGGCCACCGGCGACCTGGCGGGGCCCCCGCTGCAGGACGAGGATTACCTGGTGCTGTCGACGGTCCACTCGGCGAAGGGACAGGAGTGGGACGCGGTGCACGTGCTCAACGTGGCGGACGGCAACTTCCCGTCGGAGTTCGCCGGCGGTCGCGACGACCTGATGGAGGAGGAGCGCCGGTTGCTGTACGTGGCCATGACGCGGGCGCGCCGGGAGCTGCACCTCGTGGAGCCGCAGCGCTACTACGTCACGCAGCAGTCGCGGCGCGGCGATGCGCATGTCTACGGCGCGCGCAGCCGCTTCCTGACGCCGGCCGTGCTCGCGACGCTCGAGTGCGTGGGCTGGGGCGAGACGCCAGCCGAGGCCGCTGCCGTCGCCGACGCCCCGCGGGTGGACGTCGGCGGCCGGCTGCGCGCGATGTGGTAGGTCGCCGCGGTCAGCGGCCGGCCGGTTTCTCGAAGCGCAGCGTGAAGCGGTCGCTCTCGCCGATCGCCAGGTACCTGTCGCGGTCCTTGTCGCCGAGGCGCAGCGTCGGCGGCAGCGTCCAGACGCCCTGGTCGTAGTCCTTGGTGTCGGCCGGGTTCGCGTTGACCTCGCTGCGGCCCACCAGGCGGAAGCCGACGCTCTCGATCAGCTCGATGGCGTAGTCCTCGGCGACGTATCCGGAGCGCGCCTTCGTATCCTGCGGCACGCCGGCCGGCGCGCGGTGCTCGACGACGCCGAGCGTCCCGCCCGGCTTCAGCGCCGCGTACATCGCCTCGAGCATCGGCTTCGCCGCGTCGCGCGGCATCCAGTTGTGGATGTTGCGGAAGGTCAGCACCATGTCCACGCTGCCCGGCGGCACGGCGTTCATCGCCGTCGGGTAGTGCAGCGCGACCACCTCCACCTTGCCGTAGATGTCCGGCCGGGCGTCCAGCTTGGACCGGTATGCCTTCAGGCTGTCCTGGATGAACGCGTTGTCGGTGGCGGGATCCCAGCTGGCCGCGATCAGCCGGCCATGGTCACGCAGGACCGGCGCCAGGATCTCCGTGTACCAGCCGCCGGCGCCGGGCCAGATCTCCATCACGGTCATGTCGGGCCTGAGTCCGAAGAACAGCAGGGTCTCCTTCGGGTGGCGCCAGGCGTCGCGGGCGACGTTCGCCGGCGCGCGGTGCTCGCCGGCGATCGCTGCGTCGAGCAGGGCCGCGGTCTCCGGCAGGGCCGGCGGCGCCTCGCGGACCGCCGGTTCCGTGGCGCAGCCGGCCACGAGGGCGGCGCAGGCGAGGGCGGTCAGGACTCGATGACGTCGGGCATGCATGGCGGGTTGCCTCCCTGGCAGGACGGGCGGGTCGGGCAGGGACGATACCGGATGGCGGCGGCGCCCGAAAGCCGCGTCAGGTCCCGGGCGGCAGCTCGGCGATGGCCGTCAGCTCCACCATCGCCTCGTGGAAGAACAGGCGCCGGACCTCGACCGCCGTGGCGGCGGGCGGCGCCGCCCCGGCGCGCCGGTAGAACCCGTCGCGCACGTGGGCCGCCCGGCCGAGCCACTCGATGTCGGTGGTATAGGCCGTCTCGCTCACCACGTTGACCAGCGAGCAGCCGCAGGCGGCGAGCGCGCGCTCGAGGCGCAGGTAGACCTGGCGGATCTGCGCTTCCATGTCGCCGCGACCGACGACGAGCATGTCCTCGCCGAGGGCCGTGAGGCCCGACAGGTACAGCGTGCCGTTCGAGCGCACCGCCGCGCTGAGGTTGAAACGCTCCTCGATCTCGCGATTGACCCTGACGACCTGGTCCCAGCGCGCCATGGCTGCCGCCCGGTCAGGGCCCGCTGCCGACGTCCGGCTCGAGGTAGGTGTAGCCGGCGAGCTCGCTCTCGTAGAAGCGCTTGAGCGCCTGGCCCTCCGCGACCGACAGCCGGCCGTCCCGCATGGCCCGCTCGCAGTCGCGGGCAAACCGCGGGTAGAGCTCGTCGGTGTCGTACTGCATGTACGCCAGCACCTTGCTCACCGTGTCGCCCTTGAGCACTTCCTCGATCCACCAGCCGTGCGCCTGGTCGAGGCGGATGTGGACGACATGCGTGTCCCCGAACAGGTTGTGCAGGTCGCCCAGGGTCTCCTGGTAGGCGCCGACGAGGAACGCCGCCAGGTAGTAGTCCTCGCCCGGCCGGGGCTCGTGCAGTTCGAGCGCGCGCTTGATGTCGCGCTGCGAGACGAAGCGGTCGATCTTGCCGTCCGAGTCGCAGGTGATGTCGGCCAGGACCGCGCTGCGCTCCGGCCGCTCGTCGAGGCGGTGCAGCGGCATGATCGGGAACAGCTGGTCGATGGCCCAGGCATCGGGCAGCGACTGGAAGATGGAGACGTTGCAGAAGTAGGTGTCGGTCAGCACGGCGTCGAGGCCCTCGAGCTCCTCCGGCAGCCGGGAGAGACGCCTTGCGCAGTCCCGCACGCGCGCGCAGGTCGCCCAGTAGAGCCGCTCGGCCAGGCCGCGCATCTCGAGGCTCAGGTAACCGAGGCTGAACATCTGCTGCACCTGGTCGCGGGCCTGCTGCGCGTCGTGCCAGCACTCGACCAGGCGCCGCTCGCTGACGGAGCCGTAGGCGTCGAACAGGTCGTGCACGGGCTGGGGAATCTCCTCGTCGCCGGCATAGTCCTGCGCCGCGTCACCGGCGACGCGGAACCGGTCGAGGCGCGCGGCGCCGAGCACGTTGAACACGAGCACGCTGTGGTGCGCGGCGATCGCGCGGCCGGACTCGCTGATGATCGTCGGGTGAGCGATCCCGCGGGCGTCGCAGACGCTGGCGACGCGGTAGACGACGTCGTTCGCGTACTCCTGCAGCGAGTAGTTCATCGAGGACTCGAAGTTGGTGCGCGAGCCGTCGTAGTCCACGGCGAGGCCGCCGCCGACGTCGATGTACTCGAGTCCCGCGCCCATGCGGTGGAGCTCGGCGTAGACGTGGGCCAGCTCGCCGACCGCCTCCTTGACCCGGCGGATGTCGTGCAGCTGCGACCCCGGGTGGCAGTGGACCAGCTTCAGGCAGTCGAGCATGCCGTGCTCGCGCAGCACCTCGACCAGCTCGAGCAGCTCGGTGGTGAACAGGCCGAACTTGGAGCGGTCGCCGGCGGAGTCGCGCCAGCGCCCGGCGCCCTCGGAGGCCAGCTTCACGCGGACGCCGATCCGCGGCCGCACGGCGTACTTCTCCGCGTGCTTGAGCACGTAGGCCAGCTCCGCGAAGTTCTCGATCACCGGAATGATCGTCCGGCCGAGCTTCGAGGCCAGGATCACGGCCTCGATGTAGCTGTCGTCCTTGAAGCCGTTGCAGATGATCAGGCGGTCCGGCGCGTCCTCGGTCATCGCCATCACCGCGAGCAGCTCCGGCTTCGAGCCGACCTCGAGGCCAAAGCCCAGTTCCGCGCTGCCGCGGTAGACCTCCTCGACCACCAGGCGCTGCTGGTTGACCTTGATCGGGAACACGGCCGCGTACCGGCCGCGGTACTCGTTCTCGGCGATCGCCGCGGCGAAGGCGCCGTGCAGCGAGCGCAGGCGGTGGTGGAGGATGTCGGAGAAACGCAGGACGACCGGCGCGGTGAGGTCCCGCGCCTTCAGCTGCTCGACCACCTCGTAGAGGTCGATCTCGCGCGCCGGGTCCTTGTCAGGCCGGACGACGACATGGCCCGCCGCGTTGACGTGGAAGTACCCGCCACCCCACGCAGGCACCGAGTAGAGGTCCATCGAGTCCTCGATGGTCCAGCCCTGGCTGGCCTTGGCTCTGGGAACGACACTCACACTGGCGGCTCCATCGTGAATGGGCGCGGACGATACCAGATCGACCCGGGATGTAAACGCACCGGCCCGCGCTCAGCCCCGGCTGCGCGCGACGGGCCGCCCCGGATCGCGGATCCACTCGCTCCAGGATCCCGGATAGAGCCGCGCGCCGGAGAGGCCCGCGCTCTCGAGCGCGAGCAGGTCGTGGCAGGCGCTTACGCCGGACCCGCACATGCAGATCGCCGACTCTGGCGGCCGGCCGCCGAGCGTCGCCTGCCACCGCTCGAGCAGCTCGGCCGGCGGCAGGAAGCGGCCTGCAGCGTCGAGGTTGCGCTGGCACGGATGGTTCACCGCGCCCGGGACATGTCCGGCGACCGGGTCGATCGGCTCGACGCGGCCCTCGAACCGGTCGGGGCCGCGGGCATCGACCAGGACCCGGTCACGCCGCGCGAGGAGCGGCACGAGGTCGGCGGTGGAGACGGCCATGTCCTCGCGCCAGGCAGGCGCCAGACGGGCAGGCTGTCGCTGCTGCACGGACTGGTCGAGCGACCCGCCCGCCGCGGTCCAGCCCTGCAGCCCGCCGTCCAGCACGGCGACCCGGTCGTGGCCGGCCCAGCGCAGCATCCACCAGAGCCGCGCAGCGAACATGCCGGACGAGGAATCGTAGGCGACGACCTGGGTCGCCGGTGTCACGCCCCAGCGTGAAAGCGTCGCGGCAAAGGACCGGCGGGCGGGCAGGGGATGCCGCCCCGTGGCGGCCGTGACCGGGCCGGACAGGTCGCGGTCGAGGTGCGCATACAGCGCGCCGGGGATGTGGGACGCCGCCCAGGCGCGCTCGCCGGCGGCCGGCTCGGTCAACTCGAAGCGGCAGTCGAGCACGAGCCAGCCGGGATCGGCGAGGTGGCCCATCAGGTCCGCCGGGCGCAGGAGGGTCGAGAAACTCACGTCGCTGTCGTCCTGTCGTCTCCTCAGGCCTGCAGTCTAGCGCGGCGGGTGCAACCTTTTGCCGCGCCCGCGCATCTCAACGGACATGAACAGGACGAGCATCAGCGATCTGGCGGTACGGCATGACGCCCCGAGCGGCGGGTTCTGCCGGCGCCTGCCCGAGGTCAGCGCGACCGAACGCGACTTCTGGCGGCGCGCCGTCGCCGAGGAACGCGAGCGGCTCGACCTGGGCGAGGGCATGGGCGCGCGTGCCGCCCGGCCGGATGCGCACTGAGGCTACCCCCGGGGATTCGGACACCGCTGTTTCCCCCTTTCCGGGCCGGTCCAGCACCGGCCCGTTTCTTTTCCTGCGGCTTGCGGCAGGGGCCGCCCACCTCCCGGGGCGGCCAACGGGCGGCCCGATCGGGTAAATTAGGCGACTGCATGCGACCTTCCTGTCGTCCCGCGAGGGACCGGCGGGCGTCGTCCGTTCACCCACCGACCTGGAAGCAACCCGATCATGACGAGTCACAAGGTCCACTGCCAGTTCCCCGGGCGCCTGCTCTTCATCGGCTTTGGCAGCATCGGCCAGGGCATCCTGCCCCTGGTGCTGCGGCACATCGGCGGTCTCTCGCCCGACCGCATCACCATCGTGACGGCCAACGATGCCGGCCGGGAGGAGGCGGAGCAGTTCGGCATCCGCTTCATCAACCACCCGCTGACGCGGGAGAACTACCGTCACGTGCTGGAGCCGCTGGTCGGGCGCGGCGACTTCCTGCTGAACCTGTCGGTCGACGTCTCGAGCATTGCACTGATCAAGCTCTGCCAGGAGAAAGGCGCCCTCTACCTCGACACCTGCATCGAGCCCTGGCCGGGCGGGTACAACGACCCGAACATCCCGGCGAGCCGCCGGACCAACTACGCGCTGCGCGAGGAGGCGCTCGAGTTGCGCAAGGCGAACGCCGGCGGCCCGACGGCCGTGCTGACCCACGGGGCGAACCCGGGCCTGGTCTCCCACTTCGTCAAGCAGGCGCTGCTCGACATCGCGGCCGACACGGACCTGGACGTGGCCGAGCCGCAGGGCCGCGACGAGTGGGCCGCGCTCGCCCACACCCTCGGCGTGAAGGTGATCCACATCGCGGAGCGGGACACGCAGGTCTCGCACACCCCGAAGGAGCCGGGCGAATTCGTCAATACCTGGTCGGTGGACGGCTTCATCAGCGAGGGCAGCCAGCCGGCGGAGCTCGGCTGGGGCAGCCACGAGCGCCACTTCCCGCGCGACGGCCGCCAGCACGACTTCGGCCGCAAGAACGCCATCTTCCTGACCCAGCCCGGTTGCGCGACGCGCGTGCGCACCTGGACGCCGATCGCGGGCCACTTCCACGGATTCCTGATCACGCACGGCGAGGCCATGTCGATTTCCGACTACCTGACGGTCAAGCAGGGCGAGAAGGTCGTCTACCGGCCCACGGTCCACTACGCGTATCACCCGTCCGACAACGCGGTGCTGTCGGTGCACGAGTTCTGCGGCCGTAACTTTCGCGAGCAGGAACGCAAGCGGATCATGATGTCCGACATCACCACGGGCATCGACGAGCTCGGCGTGCTGCTGGCGGGGCACAGGAAGAACGCCTACTGGTACGGGTCCCAGCTGTCCACGGAGGAGGCGCGGAAGCTCGCGCCCTACAACAGCGCCACGTCGCTGCAGGTGACCGTCGCCGCGCTGTCGGGAATGATCTGGGCGATGGAGAACCCCAGCATGGGCCTCGTCGAGCCGGACGACATGGACTTCCGCCGCAACCTCGAGATCTGCATGCCCTACCTGGGTCCCGTCGTGGGCAAGTACACGGACTGGACGCCCGTGTTCGATCGCGGCCGGCTGTTTCCCGAGGACATCGACGAGAGCGACCCCTGGCAGTTCAAGAACGTCAGGGTCCTCTGATGGCGAGCCTCGCGACTACTCGTAGTCGATTGCGGTGATCACCAGCCGCTGCTCGCCGGCGGGCAGCTCGACCCTGACCTCGTCGTCGAGCCGTCGGCCGAGCAGGACACGGCCGAGCGGCGAATCCATGCTGACGTAGCCGTCCTGCATGTCGAATTCGTCCGGGCCGACGATGCGGTAGCGGCGCAGCGCGCCGGCGTCGTCCTCGACCACCACCCAGGCGCCGAAAAACACCCGCTTGCGGTCGGCCGGGGGCTTGTCCACGACGACCATGCCGTCGAGCCGCTTGCGCAGGAACCGGACACGGCGATCGATCTCGCGCAGGCGGCGCTTGCCGTAGGTGTACTCGGCATTCTCCGACCGGTCGCCCTGGGCGGCCGCTTCGGCCACTGCCTGGGTCACCTGCGGGCGTTCGAACCGCCAGAGCTGGTCGAGCTCCTCGCGGAGCCGGGCGGCGCCGGCCGGCGTGATGTACCTGGAACCCGGGCGGGCAGGAGGTTTCCAGCGCGACACTATGGAAGTCCCGACGTGACGGCGCTGGCGGAAACTGTGCGCTGGGTCACTGAGCGGCGCGCCGCCTCCGGACTAGACTTCAGGCCGAGCGTTGGGCTCATCGAATCCCCTAGCGGACTGACCTTCCCTTCACCGTGAGTCCGCTTCTCCAGCCTCGGGGCGTCGCCCCGGGGCTTTTTTTTGGCTCCGCGCGGGCCACCGCGGCGCGGTCGTACACCGGCCGCTAGTGTAACGTGTGCACCCCGCCCGCCGGAGCGCGCAGTGCCGGACCCGACGCCATTCAAGGACCACTTCTCGGGCCAGGCGCCCGCCTATGAGCGTTACCGTCCGGGCTATCCGCCGGCGCTGTTCGAGTTCCTGTCCGCAGCCGCTCCGGCGCGGAACCGGGCGGTGGACGTGGGCACAGGCAACGGCCAGGCTGCGGCGGGCCTGGCGGCGTTCTTCGCCGAGGTGCTGGCCACCGAGCCCAGCCAGGCCCAGCTCGAGCGCGCCCGGCCGCATCCGCGCGTCACCTATCGCCGCGAGACGGCCGAGCGCATCGGCGTGGACGATGGCTCGGTTGACCTGGTCACGGCGGCGCAGGCCGCCCACTGGTTCGACTGGCAGAGATTCCCGCGAGAGGTCCGGCGCGTCCTGAAGCCGGGCGGGGTGGTCGCGATCTGGACCTACGGACTGTTCTCGGCGGACACCGCGATCGACGCCGTCGTCGCGGACTTCTACCGCAACGTCACCGGCCCCTACTGGCCCCGCGAGCGCCGGCACGTCGAGGAAGGCTATGCCAGCCTGCCGTTTCCCTTCGAGGAACGGCCGGCGCCCCGGTTCGAGCTGGAGACGCGCTGGACGGTCGACGAGGCGCTCGGTTACCTCGGGACCTGGTCCGCGGTGGAGCGCTACCGCCGCATGCGGCGGCGCGACCCGCTCGCGCTGCTGGAACCCCGGCTCAGGCACGCCTGGGGCGACGGGGAACGGCTGCTCACCTGGCCGGTCCACCTGCGGGTCGGATGCCGCCCGGCTCTGGCGTCCGGAGCGTGATCGGGTCAGTATCTGGCCCTCGACGCGCTCACCGGGAAGGGAGTCAAGACATGCGCAACTTGGTGATCCTCGTGGTCCTCGGCTCGGCCCTGTTCCTGCAGGGTTGCGGTTACAACACGCTGCAATCGCAGGACGAACAGATCAAGTCGGCCTGGTCGGAGGTCCTGAACCAGTACCAGCGCCGCGCCGACCTGATCCCGAACCTGGTCGCGACGGTCAAGGGATATGCCCAGCAGGAAGAGGCCGTGCTGACCGGCGTGACCGAGGCGCGCGCCAGGGCCACGCAGATCCAGGTCAACGCCGACGACCCGGCCTCGCTGGCGGCATTCCAGGCGGCGCAGGGCGAGGTCACGAGCGCGCTCTCGCGGTTGCTGGTCACGGTCGAGAACTATCCGGACCTCAAGTCGGACCAGAACTTCCGCGACCTGCAGGCGCAGCTCGAGGGCACCGAGAACCGCATCACCGTGGCCCGCAACCGCTACATCCAGTCGGTGCAGGACTACAACGTCACCGTGCGCCAGTTCCCGACCAACCTCACGGCGATGATCTTCGGCCACAAGGTCAAGCCGAACTTCACGGTCGAGGACGAGGCCGCCATCTCGAAGCCGCCGGCGGTCGACTTCACCCGGCCGGCGACCGGCTCGGCCTCCTCGGGTTGATCCGGGGACGCGGGACGTCCATGCGCGGCTGGGCCAGCCGCTCGTACCTGGCGCTGTGCGCGGCAATCCTGTGCGCCGCGCCAGCGCATGCCCAGTCGCTGCAGCCCGTCCCGCCGCTCGAGCGGCGGGTCACCGACCTCACCGGCACCCTGGAGCCGGCCGCACGGCAGCGACTCGAGGACCGGCTGGCGCAGTTCGAGCAGCAGAAGGGCAGCCAGGTCGCCGTCCTGCTGGTCCCGACCACCGCGCCGGAGACCATCGAGGAATTCGGGATCCGCGTCGCGGAGCAGTGGAAGCTCGGCCGCAAGGGCGTGGACGACGGCGTGCTGTTGCTGGTCGCCGTCGAGGACCGCGCGCTGCGCATCGAAGTGGGCTATGGGCTCGAGGGCGTCCTGCCGGACGTCATCGCGAAGCGCATCGTCAGCGACGTCATCACGCCTTACTTCCGGCAGGGCGACTATGCAGGCGGACTCGAGGCCGGGGTCGCGCGCATCATCTCGGTCGTCGAGGGAGAGCCGCTGCCGGAGCCCGAGCAGGGCTGGCGGCAGGATGCCGGCCTCGGCCAGGCGCTGCTGCCGCTGCTGCTCATCTTTGCCGTGGTGGGTGGCGGCATCCTGCGCGCGCTGTTCGGCCGCCTCGGCGGGGCGGCGGTCACCGGGGGCCTGGCCGGCGGGCTCGTCTGGCTCCTGGTGCACCTCCTCGGCATCGCGCTGTTCGCGGGATTCGTCACCTTTGTCGTGGCCCTCATCGGCGGCACCTCGCGGCGCGGCTGGAGCTCGGGAGGACGCGGGGGCCGGGGCGGCTGGGGCTCCTGGGGCGGCGGCCTCGGGGGTGGGGGCGGCGGCGGATTCGGCGGCGGGGGATTTGGCGGGGGCGGCGGCGGATTCGGCGGCGGCGGGGCGAGCGGGAGATGGTGAACCTGCTGTCGCGCATCGGCCGGCATGTCCTGGCGACGAAGCGCCGGCTGCGCCGCGCCTTCCCGGACGCGACCCTCGGCCGGATCGAGCAGGCCGTGCATGCGGGCGAGTCACTTCACGACGGGGAGGTCCGCTTCGCCGTCGAGCCGGAGCTCGACTGGCGCTCCCTGCTGGCAGGCGAGAGCGCGCGGGCCCGCGCCCTGGAGATCTTCTCGCTGCTCCAGGTGTGGGACACGGAGCGGAACAACGGCGTGCTGATCTACGTGCTGTTCGCCGACCGCGACGTCGAGATCGTGGCCGACCGCGGCTTCAACGGCCTCGTCGCCGAGGATGAATGGCGCGCGATCTGCGAGGCGATGCGCGACGCCTTCGCACGCGGACAGTATGAGTCGGGCGCGGTCGCAGGCGTCGCCGCCGTGAGCGCCCTGATCGCCCGGTCCCATCCCGCCAGCGCCGGGCGCGGCCGGAACGAACTGCCGGACCGGCCGGTCATGCTGTGAGCCGGGTGTCGGCGGCCGGCGACAGCGCCGGGGTGTCCGGTCCTGCGCCGGCAATGTCATAATCTGCGGATGATTGCCCACGACCCGCGAAGCTACGTCCGGTCCCTGGCAGTGCTGGTCCTCGCCGGCGCGGTGACGGCCTGCGTGCCGTTCGAGTCGCTGTGGAAGAAGGAATCGGCGCCGCCGTCGCTTCCGCCGCCGCCGCCGCCGCCGCCCGAGGCGCCCCTCGCCGAGGCGACCCACCGCTTCGTCATCCCCGCCGGCAGCGACGTCATCGGCCGCGTGCAGGTGACGGTCGCCCGCCACGAGGACACGCTGCCGGACATCGCGCGGCGATTCAACATCGGCTACGACGAGATCGTCAAAGCCAATCCGGGCGTGGATCCGTGGCTGCCGGGTGAAGGCACGCGCATCACGCTGCCGACGCGATTCGTGCTGCCGGACGCGCCGCGCGAAGGGGTCGTGGTCAACCTCGCGGGCCTGCGCCTCTTTTACTACCCGCCGCGCAAGGACAAGTCGGCGCCGGTCGAGGTGATCACGCATCCCATCGGCATCGGCAAGGTCGGCTGGAGCACGCCGGAGGGCCGGACGAAGGTCGTCGCCCGCGTGAAGGACCCGAGCTGGACGCCGCCGGCCTCGGTGCGGAAGGAGCACCTCGAGAACGGGGACCCGCTGCCGGCCAGGGTGCCGCCGGGCCCGGACAATCCGCTCGGACGCCACATGATGCGCCTCGGATGGCCGAGCTACCTGGTGCACGGGACGAACAAGGCCTACGGCGTCGGCATGCGCGCAAGCCATGGCTGCATCCGGCTCTACCCGGAGGACATCGAGGGGCTGTTCGACATGATCCCGGTCGGCACGCCAGTGACCGTCGTCAACCAGCCCTACCTGCTCGGCTGGAGCGGTGACGTGCTGCTGGTCCAGGCCTACGGTCCGCTGGAGGACGACGAGCGCAACTGGGAGCACGGGCCGGCCAGCCTGCGCAAGAAGGGCGCGAAGTCGAAGTCGCCGCTGTGGAAGCGGATCGTGGCCGCGGACGCGAGCATCAACTGGGATGCCGCCCGCAGGGTGTCGGCCACGCCGCTCGGCGTCCCGGTGCCGGTGAGCATCGGGCACGAGGTCGAGCCCACCGCAGTCGTCGCCGCGGCCCCGCTGGTGCGCAACGCGCTGCCGCGCGGCGCCAGCTGGGACGGCAACGAGGACCAGTACGCCGACGAGAAGGGCTTCCGCGAGATGCTTTCCGAGAGCGAGCCGGTCGCACAGGGATCCTCCGTCCGCTGACGGCCGGCCGGCGGGGCCTCGTGCCGGCCCCGCTCGCCCAGGGCCGGGCTAAAGCCCGGCGGCCCGCTGCCGATGACTCTCCTCAGGAGGTAGCGGCCGCCATGGACCTCAAGTACTACACCAGCGTCCTCGTCGCGGAGCCTGGCGCCGCCTCGCCCAGGCAGTACAACGGCGTCATCACGCTGCAGGACCCGGACCGCGCCGTCGACATCATGGACGCCGTGGGCGCGGCCGTCTGCCGGTCGCTCGGCGTGCCGCGCGAACGGGTCCGCGTCGTGCATTGCCTGCGCATGCACTAGGCGGTCTAGAATCGGTTCCTGCCGCAACGGGACCGTCCGCCATGCACACCGAGTGGATGAAAGTGATGCTCGAGGAGGTCGCGCGCAAGCGCGAGGAAGCCGAGCTCGGCCGTGAGGAAGAGGAACGGCGCGCCGCAGAGCGGGCCACGGCCCGCAAGCCCATCTCCTCCAGGAAGAAGGAAGCGGCGCCGGCGCGACGCTGACCGGATCCACGCTCGAGCGCCGTGTCCCCCGCCGTTCGCCGCGACCGGTCGCGGCGCGACCCGATGTGCTAACCTTCCGGAAACAAAGGGGAGCCACCGGTGGCAGAACGTCTCACCGGGATCGACGTTTCGGAAGAGCCCGCTGCCGGGCAGGCCATGGCCCGGACGCCGACGGGCGTCGCCGCCTTCATCGGGCGCACGCTTCGCGGCCCCGTCAATCGCCCCATCCTGCTGCGCGGCTTCGCCGACTTCGAGCGCGCCTTCGGCGGCCTGTGGCAGCCGAGCACGCTCTCGTACGCCGTGGAGCAGTTCTTCGAGAATGGCGGCGGCAGCGCCGTCGTGGTGCGCGTCGCCAACGGCGCGCGGCCCTGCACGCTCGACCTGCCGGCCGCCCGGGACCGGCTCACGTTGCGGGCGGTCGCCCCCGGCACGCGTGAGTTCCTGCGCGCGGCGGTCGACTACGACGGCATCGGCGAGAACGAGCCGCACCGGTTCAACCTGGTCGTGCAGCGCGTCCGCTCGCCGGGATCCGAGCACATCGAGGACCAGGAGATCTACCGGCGGCTGTCCGTGGAGCCCGGCTCGTCCCGTTTCGTTGCCGCGGCGCTGCTCGAGTCGCAGCTGGTGCGCGTCGCGGGCGACGTTCCGGCCATGCCTCCCGACCCGACCCTGTCGCCAGGCGGCCGCAGCCTCGCCGCCTACGTCACGGCCAACCCCGACGGGGACGACGGCGCGCCGCTGACCGACTACGACGTGATCGGTTCGGCCGCCGAGGGGACCGGCCTGTTTGCGCTCGGCTCCGCGGACACCGTCAACCTGCTGTGCATCCCGCCGCTGGCGCGCGAGGTGGATGTCGGCCCGAGCGCGCTGCTGGTCGCGAACCGCTATTGCCGTGACCGGCGCGCGTTGCTGGTCGTGGACCCGCCCCTGGCCTGGGACACCCCGGAGGCCGCCCTCGCCGGCGCCCGGGACTGGCCGTTCAGCAGCGAGAACGCGGTGATGTTCTTCCCGCGACTGCTCGCGCTCGACAAGCTGCGCGGCCGGTTCGAGTGCTTTGGTTCCGGTGGCGCCGTGGCGGGCATGCTGGCGCGCGCCGACGAGCAGCGCCCCGTCTGGGCCGGCTCGCCCGCGGACGTGGCGGCGCTGCGGCCGGGCATGCGTCCGCTGTGCGCGGTGGGGGAGACGGATCGGGTGCGGCTCGCGCACCGGGGGATCAACACGTTGACCTCCCTGCGCTCGGCGGAGGGTCTCCTCGCGACCGCCTGCACGCTGGCGGGTCCGGGTGCGGCGACGCCGGAGTGGCGCTCCCTCGCCCGGCGCCGGCTGGCCCTCTTCATCCTCAACAGCATCGAGCGCGGGACGCGCTGGATGTTGTTCGAGACGAATGGGCCGGTGCTGTGGGCGCGCGCGGCGAGCCAGTTGCGCGGCTTCTTCGGGTCGCTGGAACAGGAGGGGGCCTTTGCCGACCGGCCCCCGGGCGAGCGCTGGTACGTGGTCTGCGACGAGCGGATCAACCGTGACGGCGAACGCGCACGGGGCGTCGTGAACCTTCTGTTCGGCTTTGCGTCGAGCCGGCACGGCCAGTTCCACTCGTTCCTGGTGAGCCACCGCGCCGGCGGCAGTCGCGTCCGGCCGGTCGGGCTGACCCGCCAGCAGGCGGAGACGGCGCGACCGGAGGACCTGCTGGCGGAGCTTGGGCAGGAACCGCTCGCGCGGGCCGGCTGACCGTCGGCGAGCCGGCGGTGGCCAGGGTGACCCAGGAGTCCCTCGAGCGCATCTGGCGCGTCGTGGCCTCCATTCCCGCGGGCCAGGTCGAGTCCTATGGCGGCGTGGCGCGCCGGGCCGGACTGCCCCGGCGCGCGCGACTCGTCGGTCACGCGCTCAAGGCGGCGCCGGCGGACATGCACCTGCCCTGGCACCGCGTGGTGAACGCCGCCGGAAGGATCAGTTTCCCCGCCGGCTCGCCCGCGCACGCGCTGCAGCGCCGCCGGCTCGAGGCCGAGGGCGTGCGCTTCCGGGGCGACAGGATCATCCGCGAGACGCGCCGCGGGCCGGGCGACCTCGATGAGTTGCTGTGGGCACCGCCGGGCGCGCGGCCTGTGCGCCGGCCCCGGTGATAAGATCCGGCGCGTCGCCAACGGAGTGAGGCATGCCAAGGCGCCACGTCGTCTTCTCGCACGGCAAGGAAAGCGGCCCATGGGGGTCGAAGATCGCGGCCATGGCCGAGGTCGCGCGCAGCGAAGGGTTCGAGGCCGACTCCGTCGACTATCGCGGCATCGACGACCCGAAGGACCGCGTGACGCGGCTGCTCAGCTTCTGCCGCGACCTGCGCGGCGACCTCGTGCTCGTGGGCTCGAGCCTCGGCGGCCACGTCGCGACGTCGGCCTCGTCCCTGCTGCGCGCGCGCGGCCTGTTCCTGCTGGCGCCGGCGTTCTACATGCCCGGCCACGAATCCGGGACCCCGAAGCCCGCCGACTGCCCGCTGACCATCGTGCACGGCTGGAAGGACGAGGTCGTGCCGGTCGAGAACAGCATCCGCTATGCGCGTGAATACGGTGCGACGCTGCACATCATCGACGCCGACCACCGCATGCAGGACCAGATCTCGCTGATCAACTACCTGTTCGAGTACTTCCTGGTGGCGCTCGACCTGCCTCACCTGCAGCGGAAGTGAGCCGGGGCCCCGCGGCGCAGTTCGCGGTAAACTGCCGCTTCCACAGCCGGAGGACATCCATGTCCAACCCAGCCAGCAGGGCGCACGCGGCCATCCTGCTCGTCACGCTCGCCACGCTTGCCGCCTGCGGCGGGGGCGATAAGCCCGCGGAGCGGGAAGTGATGAAGCCCGAGGAGACGGTCGTGGGCGATCTCGTCACGGCGCCGGAGAGGGTCGAGGACCGCACCAATGCGGCCATGGAGGCCCATCGCGACGCGTTGCAGGAGCAGATCAGCGAAAGCGAGGGCGGCTCGCCGGATGAAGAAGAGTAGCCGCGGGCCCCTGCGGCGCCGGCTGCCTGTCCGACGATGATGCGCTTCCTGGGACTCGACCGGACCTTCCTGTGGGCGCTGCGCGGCATCTCGCGGTTGTTCGTGCGTCCCACGGTCCTGCCGGAGGACGCCGTGGCCCGGCTCAAGGGCCGGACCCGGCCCGTGCTCTACGTGGTCGGCGAGCGCAGCCTGTCGGATTTCGTCGCGGTCGAACAGGTGTGCATGGACGCCGGGCTGCGCCGGCCGAACAAGCGGCTGACGACCGGGTCCCTCAGCCTGCCGCGTTCCTTCGTGGCGCTGGAGCGGCGCGCGGGCGTGCTGCGCAGGCGGCCCGACCGGCGCATGCCGCGCGAGTTGCAGCTGGCGCTCGAGGCTGCCGACCGCGACCCGGAACTGGAGCTGGACATCGTCGCGGTCGGCGTCTTCTGGGGCCGCGCGCCGGAGCGCGAGCGGTCCTGGCTCGACCTGTTCCTTTCGGAGAGCTGGGCGCTCGTCGGGCCGTTCCGGCGCCTGCTGTCGATCCTGTTCAACGGGCGCTCGACGCTGATCCGGTTCGGCGAGGCGCGCCCGGTGCGCTCCTGGCTGGTGGAAGGCCAGGAGCCGGCGCGCTCGGCGCGCCGGCTGCTGAAGGACCTGCGCGGCGAGTTCCGCCACATGCGGACGGACACGCTCGGCCCGGAGCTCGCGACACGACGCGTGATCGTCTCCCAGGTGCTGCGCACCCGCGCGGTCCGCCAGGCGGTCCGCCAGGAGATGCGCGAGCGCAAGATCTCGCGGCGGGAAGGGCTGAGGCAGGCGCGCCGGTTCGCCCTGGAGATCGCCGCCAACTACTCGCATGCCTTCGTCCGGGTCATGGACCGGCTGCTGACCTGGCTGTGGACGCGCCTCTATGACGGCGTGGACGTGCGCAACGCGGAACACCTCGACCGGCTGCCGGCGGAATGCGAGATCGTCTACGTGCCCTGCCACCGCAGCCACATGGACTACCTGCTGCTGTCCTACGTGATCTACTACCGCGGCTACGCGGTGCCCCATGTCGCGGCCGGCGTCAACCTCAACCTCCCGGTGATCGGGCGCTTCCTGCGCATGGGCGGCGCCTTCTTCATCCGCCGCTCGTTCAAGGGCGGCAGCCTGTACCCGGTGGTGTTCACCAAGTACGTGGACGTGCTGATGAGCCGCGGGCACCCGGTCGAGTTCTTCATCGAAGGCGGGCGCAGCCGCACGGGCCGGCTGCTGCAGCCGAAAACCGGGATGCTGGCAATGACGGTGCGCAGCTTCCTTAGGCATCCGCGGCGCGCGGTGGCCTACGTGCCCGTCTATTTCGGCTACGAGCGCCTGTTCGAGGGCCGGACCTACATCGGCGAGCTGTCGGGCCAGCAGAAGCAGAAGGAGTCGGTGTTCGGCCTGCTGCGGTCGCTGCCCGCGCTGCGGCAGCGCTTCGGCCGCGTGCAGGTCAGCTTCGGCGAGCCGGTGCTGCTCGAGGAGGCGGTGGCGCGGGTCGCGCCCGACTGGCGTGGCGCAATCGGCCTGGACGACGCGAAGCCACCCTGGTTCAGCAACGTGGTGGACTCGGTCGCCGCGGCCATCATGAGCCGGATCAACGCGACCGCGTCAGTCACGCCCGTCAACCTGCTGGGCCTGACGCTGCTCGCCACCCCGCGCCAGGCGATGGTCGAGAGCGACCTCGTGCGCCAGCTCGAGCTCAGCGTCGAACTGCTGCGGCAGTCGCCGTACTCGCCGGACGTGTCGCTGCCGTCCGGGGATGGCTCGACGATGGTCCGGCATGGCGAGGCGATGGGTCTGCTCGAGCGCCAGGCCCACGCGCTCGGCGACGTGATCCGGATGCCGGAGCAGGCCGCCATCCTTTCCACGTACTACCGGAACAACGTCCTGCACCTGTTCGCCATGCCCTCGCTGGTGGCCTGCGCGTTCCTCAACAACCCGAAGATGCGCGGCCAGGATGTCCAGCGCCTGGCGTGGCGTGTCTACCCCTACGTGCGGCACGAGCTGTCGCTGCGCTGGGCCGAGGACGAGGTCGCGGGCGTCGTGGACTCGGTGCTCGACACGCTGGCGCGCAACGGGTTGCTGGAACGCAGCGAGGACGGCACCTGGTGGCGCCGCCCGCCGACCGGCACCGCGGAGGCGGTCCAGCTCTCGGTCCTGGCGCAGGCCATGATCCAGACCATCGAGCGCTACTACCTGGCGATCGCCCTGCTGCTGCGTGCCGGCAGTGGCGAGCTGACACAGGACGGCCTGGAGCGCCGCTGCGTGGAGATGGCGCGCCGGATGTCCATGCTCTACGGGCTCAACGCCCCCGAGTTCTTCGACCGCGCCATGTTCCGCGGCTTCATCGGCCTGTTGCTGGAGCGCGGCGTGATCCAGGCCGGACCCGAAGGGCGCCTCACCTTTGGCGAACCGCTGCTGGCGGTTGCCAACGACGCGCGGGTGGTCCTGTCCGAGCAGATCCGCAACAGCATCCTGCAGGTGACCCACGGTTGAGCGGGCACTTTTTTTGCATTGCAAAGAGCGTGGATACGTAGTGCCCTAGGCTGGGTTGCGGTTTGGCCACTGATATACTGCGGCCGCTGTCGTGCGGGCCACGCCGGTTCTGCATGAACGCCACAACAAGGCTGGTGCGCGGCGAAGACGTGCGCCGGACCCGGGTCTGCCGGGCAAACTCGGTCGTCTGACAATGGGGAAACCAATGATCACCAAATCCGCCAAGCTCCCGACTCGTCCGGTGCGCAGCGCCGTGACTACGGTACTGCTGACGGCCGGCGTGCTGGGAGCCGGATCGGCCAGCGCCTTCGACTTCGACATGGGCGGCTGGGACGGCAGCTGGGACACGACGCTGTCCTACGGCCAGTTGTGGCGCGTCGAGGACCGCGACCTGCGGCTCATCGGCGTCGCGAACGGCGGCACGGGGCGTTCCCCGAACATCGACGACGGCAACCTCAACTACGACACCGGCATCGTCTCGAACGCCGCCAAGTTCGTCACCGAGCTGTCGCTCAGCCGCGACAACTACGGCCTGTTCGTCCGCGCCTCCGGCCTGTACGACTACGAGGTCGAGAACCGCGACACGGAGCGCACGCCCCTGTCGGAGGATGCCAAGGACCTGGCGGGCTCGTACCTGCGCCTGCTGGACGCGTTCGTCTATGCGCGCTTCGACCTGAGCGGCCACGAACTCGACCTGCGCGCCGGCAACATGGTGGTGAACTGGGGCGAGAGCACCTTCATCCAGGGCGGCATCAACAGCGCCATCAACCATTTCGATGTCTCGGCGCTGCGCGTGCCGGGCTCCGAGCTGCGCGAGGCCTACCTGCCGCAGGAGATGGCCAAGGCGTCCTTCGCGTTCTCGGAGAACGTCACCGCCGAGGCGCTCTACCTGTGGAGCTGGGACGAGACCCTGCCCGAGCCGGTGGGCACGTACTTCTCGGCCAACGACTTCGCGGTGGAAGGCGGCGAGACGGTCTTCCTGGGGTTCGGCGGCTACTCCGACCAGGGCGTGGACTTCCGCCCGCTGGGCGGCTCCTACATCGAGAACTTCCAGGGCATCCCGCGGCTCGACACCATCGAGGCCAGCGACTCGGGCCAGTACGGCGTGGCGCTCAAGTGGTTCCTGCCGGACTTCAGCCAGGGCACCGAGCTCGGCTTCTACTTCCTGAACTACCACAGCAAGGTGCCGCTGATCAGCGGCAAGACCGGTACGCAGGTCGGCGTCGGCAACGCCTACGGCGCCCTCGGCGCCTACCAGGGCACCGCGCTGGCGCTGGCCTCGGGCCTGCCGGCCGCCACGGCGATCGCGATCGGCACCGGCGCCGCGGTGTCCACGGCGGCGGGTTTGGGCGGCAACATGACCGCGGCCACGGCGCAGGATTACGCGACCGTGTTCGCCAACCTGATCCTGAGTGGTGGCAATGCACTGGCCGAAGTCAACCGCATCGCGACCCACGAGTTCGGCCAGACCGCCGGCTACTTCACCGAGTATCCGGAGGACCTGCAGCTCATCGGCCTGAGTTTCAACACCCAGATCGGGACGACGGGCATCGCGCTGCAGGGCGAACTGTCCTACAAGATGGACGCGCCGCTGCAGTACGACGACGTGGAACTGCTGTTCGCGGCGCTGAGCCCGCTCGAGCAGGCGCTGTTCCCGGCGACCGCGCCGGGCGTGCCGTTCCCGACCGAGTGCACGGCCTCGCTGCCGACCGTGACGCGCTGCAACCAGCTCGGCGACAGCTACGGCCTCGACGAGGTCATCCAGGGCTGGGGCGAGTACGACGTGATCCAGGCGCAGGTGACGGCGACCAAGGCGTTCCCGCCGATGATCGGCGCCTCGCAGGTCGTCGCGGTCCTCGAGGCCGGCATCACCCACGTCCAGGACTTCCCGGACAAGCTGAGCGGCGGCCCGAACGGCCGCGGCCTGCGCTTCAACGGCCCCGGCACCTCGCTGTCGGGCAACGAGGAACTGGCCGGCCGGCATGACGACGCCTATGACCAGCCGTTCACCGAGGTCGAGCCGCAGAACCGTTTCGCGGACGCGAACTCCTGGGGTTACCGGCTCGCGCTGCGCGCCGATTACCTGAACGCGCTCGGAGCGTGGAACGTCAGCCCGCGCTTCGTCTTCGCGCATGACGTGAGCGGCACCACGCCCGGGCCGGGCGGCAATTTCGTGGACGGCCGCTACGGCATGACGCTGGGCGTCAACTTGAATCTCCAGGCCACCTGGGAGATCGACTTCAACTACACGCAGTTCGGCGGCGCCAGCCGCTGGAACGACATCAACGACCGCGACTTCATCGCAGCGACGCTGAAGTACTCGTTCTGACATCCGGGAGAGAGCACATGAATCGCAAGTTCCTTTC
>JAGTSG010000029.1 GCA_018261655.1 Pseudomonadota bacterium
CCGGCACGGCCGCTGGCTGGGCGGGCTGCGCGGCCGCTGGCACCGCGGTGATGCGGGCGACCGCGTCGATCAGGCCTGGCGCCGGCGGCGGTGCCAGGGGCGCGGTCTCCGCCAGGATGTCGGAGGCGGCGACCTGGTCCTTGCCGTAGAAGCGCTCATTGGCACCATCGCGGATGAACAGCACGCTGCCTTCCAGCGACACGCCGGCAAACAGGCCCTTGGCGCGGGAGTAGGAGTACACCTCGGCATCGAGCGTCACGCTGGTCGCGGCCGAGGCCGAGCGGCCGACGGGTCCGGCCACCGCCGCGGCATCGCCGCCGAGGGTGATCTTGCCGTCGGTGATGCCCTCGACGCTCTTGCGGGTGGTGAACACCAGCACGACGTCCGCCGCCTGCACACCGAACTGCCAGCCGAAGCTGCCGGCGCCGAGGCCGACGAACACCGGGTTGCTCCAGCTGCCGTCGGCGTGGCGCACCAGGAGCACGCCAGTGCCGCCGCGGCCGCCCACCATGGCACCGGCCTTCACCACCTCGGGCAGGATGGCGATGCCCTCGGCCCGCTGCAGCAGCCAGTCCGGGACCTGCAGGTCCGGCATGGCCTGCACTTCGGTCAGGACCTTGAGGGACTTGTCGAGGATGGCGGTCTCGCCCTCGGAGGCCGCCGCCGGGCCGGCAGCGAGCAGGGCGCACAGGAACAGAATGGGCGCGGTCATGCGCATGGTGGGGTCCTTTTCGTCGGGGAGCCTCACTGAGGACTGCCCGGATCGTCGCAAGTTCCGCGCTAGTGTAGCCCTTCGGCGACGCCGCGGTCAGCCCGCTCGCCCGCCGGGCGACTATCATGGGCCGCAGAGAGACCCAATGCGCGTGCGACAGACCCCGGTCTTGCTGCTGCTGATGACATGCCTGCTGCCCGCGCGGGCCGAATGGCATCACCGCGAGGCGGCCATCATGGGCACGCGGATCGCGGTAGAGCTGTGGGCCGACGACCCGGCGACGGGGGAACGGGCGGTGGACGCCGTCCTCGCCGAGATGCGGCGCGTGGACGCGCTGATGTCCCACTACAAGCCCGAGAGCCAGCTGTCCCAAATCAACCTGCGGGCGGCGGAGGAGCCCGTGAAGGTCGACGCGGAACTCGCACAGCTGATCGTCCGCGCCGGCCGCCTGTCGGAGATGACCGGCGGCGCGTTCGACATCACCTACGCAAGCGTGGGCCATCTCTACGACTACCGGGCCCACACCCGCCCGACCGACGAACAGGTCGCCGCGGGCCTCGGCGCGATCGACTGGCGACACGTGGTCGTGGACCCGGAGGCGTCGACGGTGCGTTTCTCGCGGCAGGGCGTGCGCATCGACCTCGGCGGGATCGCCAAGGGCTATGCCGTGGATCGCGCCATCGCGCTCGTGGGCGAAATGGGGATCCGGCACGCGAGCGTCACCGCCGGCGGCGACAGTCGCATCGTCGGCGACCGCTTCGGCCGGCCGTGGATCGTCGGCATCCGTCACCCGGACGACCCGGGGAGGGTCATCGCACGCATCCCGATGGTCGATGCGTCCATTTCGACCTCGGGAGACTACGAGCGCTACTTCGACGAGGGCGGCGAGCGCTATCACCACATCATCGATCCGAAAACCGGCAAGAGCGCCGGCGAGCTGCGCTCGGTGACCATCATCGGGCCGGACGCGACCACGACCGACGGCCTGTCGACGAGCGTATTCGTGATGGGGCCGGAGCGCGGGCTCGAGCTGGTGGAGAGGCTCGGCAACGTCGACGCGGTGATCGTCCGGCGCGACGGGAAGGTGCTGTATTCGTCCGGGCTGGAGGCGCCCTAGCGGGGGTCAGGTCCCTCTCAGAACCAGCCCGAGAAATACAACTGGACGACGTTGGCGTCGAAGAAATACAGGGGCTCGTCGCCTGCCTCGAGACCGGTGTAACGCAGGTCGCGGAAATCGTCGTAGTCGTACCGGATCACGTCGTATTTCAGGTTCACCGAGCTGCGCTCCAGGAAGCGCAGCCAGGGCGCGGCGAACTCGTAGCTGAGGCCGAAGCCGAACGTCTGGCTGCTCATCGTGGACAGTTCCTTGTCCCGGGCCAGGTAGTCCTGGAAGTTGCTGCGCGGAAACAGGTCGCTGTAGAAATCGGCGCCTTCCTGGGTGTGATAGCGGTAGCGCGCTTCGACGATCCACCGGTCCGCGAAGCCGTGCGTGTAGCCGACTTCCAGGGTGTGCGCGCGGATGTCCCAGTCGTCGGCGTAGTAGCGGTACTCGCCGTGCAGCGCGAACCGGTAGGGAAAGTTGTAGCGCGCCCGCAGCGCGACCGCGCTGCCGGTCCGGGTGCCCGGATAGCGTTCCGGCTCGTACGAGTAACCGCTGGCCGACGCCGGGTCGAGGTAGCGGACCGAGCGGTAGGGACTGTTCAGGTATCCCTCCTCGGTCACCGTGTCCCAGGACAGGCCGACGATCAGGCGGCGCGTAGCGATCTGTGAAATGTCGATCCCGTAGACGCGCCGGTCCGCCTTTTCGCTGAAGGCCTCGTCACCCTGGCGATAGACCTTGTCCCACCCGCGGGCGAAGGAGAGCGAGACCGTCGTCAGGTCGCTGAACATGTCCTGACTGATCGAGAAACGCGCGGTGTTGGCCTCGTAGTCGTCCTCCTTGCTGCTGGAGAACCCGAGGTCATAGGTCGTCTTGCCGCGCAGGTATTCGAATCCCAGGCCATATTCGCTGCGTTCTTCGCTGTAGGGGCTGGCCGTCGTGACCACGTCGATCGAGGCGCTCGACACCATGTCCAGGTAGTAACCGGCGGTTACCGCATACTGCTCGGCGAACTTCTTCCGAACCAGCAGCGAGGGTCCGTCGACGGTCACGCCGCCGCCGTCGTAGCGGTGGTACATGACGTCTGCACGGTCGTCGGCGAGCATGTCAGCTGCGATGGGCGGGGCCGGGGCGAGGAGCAGCAGCGTTGCGATGGCGTGGCGCATGGTCATCCTCAGTTGCAGCCGCAGCCACCGCTCACCCCACCCGTCGCGCCGCGGGCGCCCTCGCGCGTCTCGTAGACGTGCCGGACGTAGGAGGAGGAGACCGGATCACGATCCCGGTCCATGATCGGGTCCTCGAGTTGTGCGCGCTCGTAGGGCTTCACCCAGGGCTCGACCCGGCCGCAGCCGGCCACCGGGAGCGTCAGCACGATGAGCAGTGCCGCCAGGGGTCGCCTCATGGCGCGTCCTTCCGCATCGCCTGGCCGCCCGCGTGCATGCTCTCGTCCTCCGGCGCTTCAGAAGAAGGCGGTCAGCGAAAAGGTCGCCTCGAGGTTGTGGGTCTGCTTGTCGCTGCCGAACACGTCCACATCGAGTATATGGTCGCGCAGGTCCAGGTGCGCCGCCAGCGTGTCGTTGAGCAGGATCCGGACACCCGCACCCAGCGTCACCGTGAACCGGTTGTCCCCGGCGAACTTCGTGCTGCCGGCGCCGGCCGTGAGGTAGAGCGCGGTGTTGTAGGCGCGCTTGCCACCGAAGAAGACCTCGCCCGGCAGCACGTTCCAGCCGAAGCCGAGGCTGTAATAGAGGAACTGCCGGTCGGCCTCGGACAGCAACGCACCGCTTCCCGAGTGGCGCTCGTAGCTGGAAATGCCTGCGTCCGACGAGCCGAAGAGCCCTTCCGCGAAGAAGTCCTCGCTGATGTGATAGGCAAAGCGCGCGCCGTACACCGGATTGACTTCGAAGTCCTCGACCGAGAGCGCGCCGAGGGTCCAGCCGACCTCCCAGTCTTCGGCGTCGACATCGGCGACGCGGACCTGACGGCGCTCGACCTGCGGCACTATTACCGTGGGCGACCCGGTGCCCGCGGGCGGCTCGGCCGCCGGCGCGGTCGCATCCCCCGTCGTGGCACAGCCGGCCAGGGCGGCCAGCGCGGTCAGAAGAAGAAGGCGAAGCCGAGTTTCCATTCTGTGGGTTCCTCGTTGTCACCGCGGTCCATGAAGACGACGGACTTGTTGTATTCGGCCCGGAACATGAAGCGTCGGGACAGCTGGGTCTTGAGGCCGGCGCCGACGTAGGCGAGCTGTTCGGTGCTGTCGGGCTCCGGCGCCTGGGTCGCGTCGGGCTGGATGCGGATCACCCCGGTGCCGATCGACACGAAGGGCTGCACGCGCCAGTCCGGCCGGAACAGGTGCGACAGGCCGATCGCGGCGATCTGACCGTCGAAGTCGTGGCCCAGCAGCTGGGACAGGCGAAGCTCGGCGGCGAGATTCGGGTTCAGCACGTAGGAACCGTACACGGTGATGACGTTGGCTCCCTCGAAGTCACCGGCCAGCACGCCGACCTCGCGGCGATACTGCCCGGAGTCATCGAGCCCGGACGCGCGGAAGTCGAGCTGGGTGCCAGCCGCGGTGAGCGTCATCGCCATCTGGTCGCGATGCACCCAGCCGGCACGTCCTCGCGCGTCGACCACCTTGTACCAGTCGGTGCGGCGCTTGAGGACGGCGACCGGGTCGCCGCGGGGCACGACCTGCGTCACCGGGTAACCGCGCCCCGGCCCGGTACGCAACTCCAGGAACGGGTCGGCAACGATCACTTCGACGGTGGCCGCCCGGGCTCCAGCCGCGAGGAAGCAGAGGGCAAGCGCCAGCAGCCAGGTTCTCACGATGTCGGTCCGCCAGTGCAGCAAAGAAGTCATTGTAGTACCGACCCACGACGTCGAGCCATGCCACTGCGCGGCGCGGGCTCCGCGCCCGTGGCGAACGGTGCAGCGGGCACCCTGCGCTCGCCGCCGCTCGTCGCGAGGGCCGGGGCCGGCGAGGCCGCTGCGGTTCCCGGGCGTGGCGGCTCCCTCCGTGCAGGGTACCTAATCGTCAAGGATTTCACGGCGGTTGGATGTGACCCGGGTCGCGGCCGTCTCAAATCCGCGACACGGATTGCATCGCGACGCAATGTGACTGTGTCACCGTGGGCCAATACTAGTAAGATCAGCAACCTGGATGCGTCGTCGCGTTGCCACCCTCGCACTCTTGATAGCGGGTGCCGCTCAGGCAGGACAGCCCGTGGTCGTGTCTGATTTTGCGCTGAAGGCTCTCGACGGCCGCAATTACCGGCTCTCGGAATACCGCGGCGAGGTGGTGGCCGTGGTCTTCTGGGCCAGCTGGTGCGGGCCGTGCCGGGACGAACTGAGCCGGTTGCAGTCGCTGCGCGAGTTGTACGCGGACGCCGGCCTTCAGGTGCTTGCGGTCAGCATGGACGAGCGGACGGATGCGGCCGCCTCGGTCGCGGCCTCGCTCCGGCTGACTTATCCGCAGCTGCACGACGCCGACCTGGCTCTCAGCAAGGTCTGGGACCCGCAGCGCCTGCCGGCGACCTATCTGTTCGGCCGCGCGGGGGAGTTGCGTTACCTGCAGCTCGGCAGCGACGCGCAATCACGGATCGATCTCGTGGCCCGTGTCCGTACGCTGCTCGACGAATAGGAGTCCTACCATGTCGTTCGACAATCCCGGCATCGCACAGGCCAGGCTGGCGCCGGAGCGGAGCGGCCGACGGCCGCTGCAAGACGTGGCATTGCGGCGCGTATGGGCGCTCGTTCTCGCCGTCACGGCCTCGATGCTGTGGCTGGCGCCGGCGCAGGCTGACCAGGCGGGTCCCGCGGCGGGCGCGCAGCCGCCGTCCTCGTTGCGCGGGCTCGACACCGAGGTCCAGTCGCTCAAGCAGGAGGTCGTCGACCTGAATCGCGACCTGTTCATGCTGGAGGAGGAGCTGCTGTTTCCGGCCAATACCCAGGTTGCCGTCTTCGTGTCCATGGACGTTGGCACGTTCTTCGGGCTCGATTCGGTGAAGGTCCTGCTGGACGGCAGGGAAGTGGCCAATTACCTGTATACGCAGCGTGAAGCCGAGGCGCTGCTGCGCGGCGGCGTGCAGCGCGTGTGGCTGGGCAACCTCCAGGCCGGCGCCCACGAGATGACCGCCTTCTTCACCGGCAAGGGACCCCACGGCCGCGATTACAGTCGCGGCGCCACCATGCGGATCGAGAAAGGCCCCGGGGCCAAGTACATCGAGCTGAAGATCAGCGACCGGGCGGCGCAGCTGCAGCCCGAGTTCGTCGTCAAGGAGTGGGAGTAACTCTTTGGATCGCAGCGTGTCCAGGCTTGCGACCACCACGGCGGCCTGGCTGGCCGTCGTCGCGCCCCTGTACGCGCAGGAGACGGCGGACCCCGCACGGATGCCTGTCGACCAGGGGCTGCCGCCGGTCGAAGTGCAGTCGCTGCACTACGGCGACGCCCTGTTCCATTTCTTCCAGGACGACCTGTTCGACGCGATCGTCCGCACCGAGGCCTACAAGGCGCAGGGCCGGCTCGGACCGCACGAGTCCGACGCCGAGTTGATGCTCGGCGGGCTCTACCTGTCCTTCGGGCAGCATGAGCGGGCCGCCGAGACCTTCCGCCGCCTGCTGGCGCAGGAGTCCACGCCGCCGGCCGTACGCAGCCGGGCATGGTTCTACCTGGGCAAGGCCACGTATGCGCGCGGCTACTACGAGCAGTCGGGCGAAGCGCTGCGCCGCGCTGCTGGCGCGCTGCCCGAGGCGATGGAAGCCGAGCGCCAGCTGCTGCTGGCGCAGGGACTGATGCAGCTCGACCGCTATGTCGAGGCGGTCGGCGTGCTCGTGGCCTTCAGCGGTCCGGCGGACTGGCAGGCCTTCGCCAGGTACAACCTCGGCATCGCCCTGGTGCGCGCCGGCCGCGTCGATCAGGGCCTGTCCGTGCTCGATGCCGCGGGCACGTCGGAAGCGCCGACCGAGGAACTGAAGGCGCTGCGCGACAAGGCCAATGTCGCCCTGGGCTATGCGAGGCTGCAGGCTGGCGATCCGGCGGCGGCCCGCGTCGCCCTCGAGCGGGTGCGCCTTGCCGGTCCGCAGTCGAACAAGGCGCTGCTCGGCGCGGGGTGGGCGGATGCCGCCGAGGGACGGTTCGCCGAGGCACTCGCGCCCTGGATCGAGCTGCGGGGTCGCGGACTGCTGGATGCCGCCGTGCAGGAATCGTATCTGGCAGTTCCCTATGCCTACGCCAGGCTCACCGCTGACCGGCAGGCCGCAACGTCCTACGAGGTGGCACTCGCCGCGTACGAGGGCGAACGGAGGCGCCTGCAGGAGTCCATCGAGGCCATCCGCTCGGGGCGGATGCTGGAAGCCCTCGTGGAGGCCTCTGGCGACGACCGCGACGGGTCGTTCGCACAGCTGAAGGCGCTGCCTGACACGGCCGAGTCCCGCTACCTGTACCACCTGGTTGCGGGGCACGGGTTCCACGAGACACTCAAGCGTTACCAGGCCCTGGGCCAGCTCGGCCGGAACCTCGACGAATGGGCCGGCAACCTCGACCTCTACGCGGACATGGTGGACGCGCGACGGCAGGCTCTTGCGGGCAGGCTGCCCGCGGCGACGAGCCGCCTGGAAGCCGTGGACCTCGAGGCGCTCGACGCACGGCGCGACGTGCTGCACGCGCGACTCGATGGCGCCGGGCGCTCGGGGGACTGGGCCGTCCTGGCCAGCGCCAGCGAGCGGCGCCTGCTCGACCTGGTCGCCGGCGTCGAGGCCGAGCTCGCTGCCCGTCCCGACGAGCCGGGTCTGGCGGACGAGCGCGACAAGGCGCGGCTGGCACGCGGGGTGCTTCAGTGGCGCCTCGAGACCGACGGCAAGGAACGCGCCTGGCGCATGTCCCGCAGCCTGCGAAAGCTCGACGCGCAGCTGTTCGATGCCCGCACGCGCCTGCGCGACGTGACCGAGGCGATGACCGCGGTGCCGGCGCGCTACGAGGAACTGTCGCGGCGCATCGCGACGCTGCAACCGCGGGTCGAGCGGCTCGCCGGCCTTGTGGCCGCCGCGCGGCAGCGACAGGGCGAGTACCTGGCCGCGCTCGCCATCGAGGAGCTGGAGGCCCAGCAGGCCCGGCTGGCCGACTACACGCTGCAGGCCCGCTACGCGCTGGCGGTCCTCCATGACCGGGGGCTGGCGGAGAGCGGTGCCGCTGGCAAGGACGCGGCGCCATGAGGGTCGTTGCCGCCTTCCTGGCCTCGGTCCTGGCGGCCGCGTCCGCTGCGGCGGCGGAGCCGGCCGAGCCGACCCTGAAGGAGCTGCGCCGTGCGCCGCCCGACATCCGGGCGGGCGAGCAGGTTGATGCGGATGCCGGGCGCGCGCGCGAACTCTACCGTCGTTTCCTCGAGCTGGAGGCCGGCGACCCAGAGCTCAGGGCCGAGGCGCTGAGGCGACTGGGCGACCTGGAACTGGAAGCGGGCGACGCGGCCCGCGGCGAGGTGCCGGCGCAGGGTGCGGGTACCACGGAGACCCGGTCCGCGATCGAGATATACACCCGCCTGCTCGAGCAACAGCCGGACTACCCGCGGGCCGACGCCGTCCTGTACCAGCTGGCGCGCGCCTGGGAGGCGGAGGGCCGGCCCGACCTTGCGCTGGCGCGTCTCGACGAGCTCGTGACCCGCTTCCCGCGCAGCCCGCACACGGCCGAGGCGCAGTTCCGGCGCGGCGAGATCCTCTTCAGCGACCAGCGCTGGCACGACGCCGAGATGGCCTACGCCGCCGTCATCGCCACGGAGTCGGCCACGGCCTTCCACGACCAGGCGCTGTACAAGCACGGCTGGGCGCTTTTCAAGCAGTCGGAAACGGACCTGAGCGGCCGCTCGTTCCTGGCGCTGCTGGACCGGATGCTGGTGGATCCGGCGGCCGAGGAGGGCGCAGTGCCGCTCGCCTCGCTGTCACGCGCCGACCGCGAGATCGTCGAGGACACGGTCCGCGCCCTGTCGATCCAGTTCGCTGCGCTCGATGGCGGCGCCTCGCTCGACCGGGCCCTGGACGCCCATGGCGTGCCGCCCTATGCATGGCTGTTGTACGCATCGCTCGGCGACCTGATGGTGGAGAAGGAGCGGTACACGGACGCGGCCGACGCCTACCGCAGCTTCGTCAGGCGCGACCCGACGAACCGGCACGCGCCCGAGTTGCAGGGGAGGGCCATCGACGCGTACCTCAAGGGCGGCTTCGCCGGCCCGGCGCTGGAGGCGAAGCAGGAATTCGTGAATCTGTACGGCTTTGACGGGCCGTTCTGGAGGGATCGTGACCGGGCGGCGGCGCCGGAAGTCGTCGCCCAACTCCAGTCGCACCTGCGGGACGTGTCGCGGTACCAGCACGCGACGGCCCAGGCCTCTGGCGCAAGGGCCGACTACACGGCGGCGGCCGCCTCGTACCGCAAGTACCTCGAATTCTTCCCGGACGACCCGGAGCTGGCCGCGTCGAACTACATGCTGGCCGACGTGCTGTTCGAGGCGCAGGACTATCGCGCTGCGACGGAGGAATACGAGCGCACCGCCTACGGCTACCCGGCCAATGCCCGCTCCGCTGACGCGGCGTATGCGGCGCTGGTTTCCTACGACAAGCTCGCGTCGACTCTTGCCGGTGACGAGAAGGCAAGTTGGCACCTGGCATCGATCGAGAGTTCGCTGCGCTTCGCCGGGACCTTCCCGCAGCACCCGCAGGCCGGCAGCGTCCGCCTGCGCGCCGCCCAGCAGCTGTTCAACCTGGGTCAGTACGAGCGTGCCAGTGCGACGGCGGCGCTTGCGACCCGCAACGACCTGCCGCTGCAGCCCGAGCAATTGCGCACGGCCTGGAACATCGTCGCCGACTCCGCCTTCGAGACCGGACGCTATGCGGAGGCCGAGACTGCCTACCGGGAGGTACTGTCGAGGACGCCTCCGGCCGACGCCGCGCGCAAGGACATGTCGGAGCGGCTCGCCGCGACGATCTACAAGCAGGGCGAGGCCAGGCAGCGCGCCGGGGACACGGAAGGTGCGATCGCCGACTTCCTGCGCGTCGGGCCGCAGGCGCCGGACTCCGCGATACGCGCGACTGCCGAATACGATGCCGCCGCGCTGCTGATCCGCTCGCGGCAGTGGGAGCGTGCGATTCCGGTGCTCGAGGCCTTCCGCCGTGCGTACCCGGAGCATCCCATGGCCGCCACCGTTCCGCAGAGCCTGGCCCTCGCCTACGGCGAGGCAGGCCGCCCGCTGCAGGCGGCGGCGGAGTACGAGCGCGTTGCCGAGATGCCGGGCGAGACGGACGAGGTACGGCGGAGCGCGCTGGTCGAGGCCGCGACCCTCTACGAGCAGGGAGGTGACCTGGGCCGGTCGGCGGCCGCGTGGGAGCGTTTCGTCGGGCGCTACCCGCAGCCCCTCGACGAGGCCAATGCGGTGCGCTTCAAGCTGGCGGACATGGCCCGCGCTGCCGGCAAGCCGACGGAGCGGACGCGGTGGCTGGAGGCGATCGTTGCGGCGGACGCCGCGGCGGGCCCTGGCCGCACCGACACCAGCCGGCTGTCTGCGGCCCGCGCTGCACTGGAACTGGCGACGGCTGCCAGGGCGCGCTTCGAGTCGGTCGCCCTCAAGGCGCCGCTGGCCAAGACGCTCAAGTCCAAGCGTGCCGCGCTCGAGGAGGCGCTGGCCGCGTACCAGGCCGCCGCGGACTACGGCGTCGCCGAAGTGACGACGGCGGCCACGTATGCCACGGCGGAGCTCTACCGGCGCCTCGCCGCCGACCTGATGGCGTCCGAGCGGCCGCGCAACCTGCGCGCCGACGAGCTCGAGCAGTACGACCTGCTGCTCGAGGAACAGGCCTATCCTTTCGAGGAGCGTGCGATAGAACTGCACGAAACGAATGCGGCGCGCGCGGCGGACGGCCTCTTCGACGAGTCGGTTCGCGCCAGCTTCGCCGCGCTGGCCGAGTTGAAGCCGGCCCGGTACGCACGCCAGGAGACGCTGGCGCTCGGCGGGCCGCCACCCGGCGCCGCGCAGGCTGCGGCCGCGCCTGCGGCCTGGGAGGCGCCACTGGCTGCGGGCGAGGCCGCCGCCGTCGCGGGAGACTGGAAGTCGGCCGAGCAGCAGTTCAGTCTCGCGCTCGAAGCGGGCGGCAGCGCCCCGGCGATGACCGGCCTGGCGCTGGCCTACCGCAACACGGGACGATTCGCCCTGGCCGAGAGCGCCTACCGCTCTGCGCTCCAGGCCGATCCGGCCTATGCTCCGGCCATGCTCAACCTCGGCGTGCTGCTCGACCTGTACCTGCAGCGGCCGGCCCCCGCGCTGGAGCAATACCTGGCCTATCAAGCTAAGCTATCGCAGCCAGACGAACGCGTCGCAGCCTGGATCAAGGAAGTCGAGATCCGGGCCGGCCGTGAGGCTGGCAGCCCAGGAGCGGAACCATGAGACTCACGGTGCCGGCCGTTGCCACCTTGTGCCTGCAGGCCCTGGCTTCGATGGCCCTGGCGCAGACCCCCGCGGCCGACGCGGGTCCCGCCGCGGCCCCAAAGCCCGTGGTAGCGGACTCGAAGGCCCGCCCGGCCCCGGCCCGAACGACCGACCGGCTCGAGCTCGAGGCGACGACCATCACCGGGAATCGCGAGCTGCCCAGGGTCATGTACGTGGTGCCGTGGAAGCACGCGAACATCGGCCAGCTGGGCGCCAGGCCCGCGCACAGCCTGGTGGACGAAGTGCTGGCGCCGGTCGATCGGGAGGTGTTTGGCAGGGAAATCAGCTATTTCCGTGCGCTCGAGACGACACCAGACGCCGACGTCGAGACGCCCGTCACGGCGGGGCAGGGCAAGCCGTAGCAATTTGTCGGTTGGCAGGAACCATCCGAGGGAGACCCCATGGATTTCGTAGGAACGTTCGTCAAGTTCTTCCAGGAAGGAGGAGCTTTCATGTACCCGATCGCCATCGTCGCCGCTCTCGGCGTCGCGGTCGCGATCGAGCGTTATCTCTACTTGTTCCGCACCGAGAGCGGCAACCGGCGCATCTGGAGCGAGGTGGCACCGTTCCTCGCGAAGGGTGACTATCGCCAGGCCATCACCTTGACCGCGGATTCCGGCAGCGCGATCGGCCAGATCCTGAGCTATGGCCTCGCGCGGGTGCAGACCGCCCGCCGCCGCGACGACGTCGAGAAGGCGATGGAGGAGAGCCTGATGGAGGTCGTGCCTCGCCTCGAAAAACGTACCCACTATCTCGCCAGCTTCGCCAACATCGCGACGCTGCTCGGGCTCCTGGGCACGATCATCGGCCTGATCCAGGCCTTCCAGGCCGTCTCCAGCGCCAATCCTGCGGAGAAGGCCGACCTGCTGTCGGCGTCGATCTCCGTCGCCATGAACACCACGGCGTTCGGCCTGATCGTCGCCATTCCGCTGCTGCTCCTGCACTCGGTGCTGCAGTCGAAGACGACCGAGATCGTGGACAGCCTCGAGATGGCGTCGGTGAAGTTCCTGAACACCGTCGTCGAGCAGCGGCCGGAGCAGGCGTGAGCCTCACCGCCCGCGCGACCCGTCGGCACCGCCGCAAGGATGCGGCGGAGCTGAACATCACGGCCTTCATGAACCTGATGGTCGCGCTGGTGCCGTTCCTGCTGATCACGGCGGTGTTCTCGCGAATGACCATCCTCGAGCTCAACCTGCCGAGCTCGACGCAGGTGTTGACCGAGACGCCGCAGGCGCTCAACCTGGAGATCATCGTCCGCGACGACGTGCTGCAGGTCGCCGACCGGGGCACCGGACTGCTGCGTGCCATTCCCAAGACCGCCAAGGGCCACGACATCGCCGCCCTCGCGACCTTCCTGCGGGAAGAGGTCAAGCCGCGCTTCCCTGACGCGACCTCCGTGACCATCCTCATCGAGCCCGGGATTGTCTACGACACCGTGGTCCAGGTGATGGATGCAGTGCGCGTGGACACGAGCGTCGTCAGCGGGCGCCTGGTCCAGACCGAGCTTTTTCCGGACATCTCGATCGGGGATGCGCCGACATGAGCCAGTCCGCACGGGCCAAGCGCATGGCGCGGCACCACCAGCGCACCGGCAGGGGGGCGTCGCTCAACCTCGTGTCGCTGATGGACATCTTCACCATCCTGGTGTTCTTCCTGCTGGTCAACTCGGCCGAGGTGCAGACGCTCGAGCCGCCCAGGGCCCTGAAACTGCCCGAGTCGGTCGCACTGGAGAAGCCGCGTGACACCGTGATCGTCATGGTGACCCGGGACCAGGTCCTGGTGCAGGGCTCGCCGGTCGTCTCGGTCGCCGACGTGGAGGCCAGCGAAGGCGTGGTCATCGAACCGCTGCGCGCTGCCTTGAAGGCACAGACGGACCGGGCCCTGGTGAGGGCGGCGGCCACCGACCTGTCGGCACGCGAGATCACCATCCTGGGCGACCGGGAGGTGCCGTACCGGGTCCTGAAGAAGGTCATGGCCACCTGCACGGAGGCCGATTACGGGCAGCTGTCGCTGGCCGTGATGCAGAAGGAAGCGGCCGCGGCCGCGGTCGCGGCGGGCCCATGAGCAGGGAGGGTGCCGGGTGAGCGCGGCCGTTGCGACCTACTACCGGAGCTTCGAACTTCCGTGGTACACGCCACCGGAGGAGCGGCGGCGCCTGCAGCGGATCGTCGGCATCTGCCTGGTCGTCGTGGCCGTGCTGTCGCTGGTCGTGCCGTGGTTGCCAGCGCCCGAGCGCGACCTCAACGTTCCGCCACCGGTTCCGCCGCGGCTCGCAAAACTCGTCCTCGAGCGCGAGACGCCGCCGCCACCACCCCCGCCGGTCGAAACGCGGGCGCTCGAGCCGGAGCCGGCCTCGGCCGAGGCACGCCAGGCCGGCGAGCGGCCGCAGGCCACCCGGGACCTCGACCGGACGCAGCGGGCGCGCAAGAACGCCGCGCAGGCCGGATTGCTGCCCTTCGTCGACGAGCTCGCTGACCTGCGCGACCAGTTCGAGGTCACGCCCGAGCAACTCACGCCCACCGCGAACGCCACCGGCGAGACGGCCGGCACCCCCCGCGCCGAGCGCTCGCTGGTGACCTCCAAGGCCGGCACGGTCTCCGGCGGCATCAATACGGCGGCGATGAGCAAGGGTTTCGGGTACGGCACGGGCAGCCTGGACGGTCATGGCACCACGCAGGTGCAGGTCCCGTTCGGGGGCTCGGGCGCCGGCTCCGCGGTCAGGGGCGGCCCGGCCGACGGGGTGTCGAGGTCGGGAAGCGGCAAGGGGCCCTCGCGTTCGCGGGAGGAGATCGAGCTGGTCTTCGACCGCAACAAGGCCGCCATTTACGCGCTGTACAACCGCGCGCTGCGCGACAGCCCGGCCTTGCGCGGCAAGGTCGTGGTGCAGCTGACCATCGCTCCCTCGGGCGTGGTGACGGACTGCAGGATCGTCTCGAGCGAACTGGGCGAGCCGGATCTCGAGCGCAAGCTCGTGGCGCGCATCCGCATGTTCCGCTTCGAGGACAAGGATGTCCCGGCGATCACGACCACCAAGCCGATCGAGTTCTTCCCGGCTTAAGCGGGGTCAGACCGCACTCGGTCCCCGCTTCGCGGCACAGAGTGCCGCCTGACCCGCAGGCTTCGTCACGCAACTGCAACCTCCCCTTCATCCCGGCGCAACGCCGGGCTCCTACCTTTTGCGTCGCAATCGGGGAGCCGGGGCCTGCGGTCCCAGCGAAGCGCCGACACCCGCGACCGGGCGTCAGGCGCTGGAGCAGCTCCCTCGGACTCCGTGAGGCCCCGCGGCCGCGCGGCGACATCCAACGGATCTGGCAGGAACGTCACTGGAGATGGCAGCAATGAAGATGACTCGACTGGTCCTCGTGGGTATGGCGATGGCCGGCCTGGCAGCCTGCGAGGGCGGCGGGGTCAACCTGAACGTGTCCACCATCGACAACTCGGTGAACAACAGCACCAACAATTCGGGTGGCACGAACCCCTGCGCGTCCTACTCGCCGCCGAACTCCACCGAGGTCCGGCGCGGCACCTTCGACGGCACCAACTGCGTGTACGACCCGACCTTCGTCGGGTCGGCGAACCCGCTGCTGGTCGATCTGAACATCCCCTTCATCTCCGGCAAGCACATCTTCCAGGACAGCCTGTTCGTCGGGCAGAACGTCTCCTCGGGCGCCGCCCCGGCCGGCGGCACCGGCCCCAAGCTGACGATCGCCGCGGGCAACACGCTGGTGTTCCAGGACGCCTTCGACTACCTGCTGATCAACCGCGGCTCGCAGATCATCGCCAACGGATCGCCGACGTCGCCGATCACCTTCACCTCGTTCACCGACGCCATCAACGGCTCGGCGGTCGCCAACGACGTGCAGCAGTGGGGCGGCATCGTCATCAACGGCAACGGCATCACCAACAATTGCACCGACACCGAGCGCGCCAACAACCAGTGCCATGTGGTCACCGAGGGGCAGCCGTCGAACTACGGCGGCAACGACAACGCGGAGAGCTCCGGCACGCTGCGTTACGTGATCGTCAAGCACACCGGCTTCGAGGTCGCGCCCGGCGACGAACTGAACGGCATCACCTTCAACGCGGTCGGCTCGGGCACGACGGTCGAGAACATCGAGGTCTACAGCACCTACGACGACGGCCTCGAGTTCTTCGGCGGCGCAGTCAACCTCAGCAACGTGGTGGTGCTGTACGCGCGTGACGACTCGCTCGACTTCTCCGACGGCTACGTCGGCACGATCGAGAATGCCCTGGTCATCCACTGGAAGACGGACGGCAACGGCTGCATCGAGCTCGACAACGTCGGTTCGGGACGCACGGCCACGGGCGTGCCCGACACCTTCCCGCCGCTCACCATCCCGACCATCCGCAACCTGACCTGCATCACGTCCAACTGGGACGGTGGCACGCATGGCGACTCCGAGGGCGCGAACATCCGCCAGGGCGGCCACATCGTGCTCGAGAACAGCATCTTCTACGCCGGCTACGGCAACGCGGTGAACGGCAAGACCTCGAACGAGTGCTTCGACATGGCCGGCACCGGCACCGTCGATGCCGCGGTCGCGGGCGCTGACTTCCGGGTCACCGACACCGTCAATGCCTGCGAGGAGCTGCTGAAGGTCAACTCCGGCACCACCTTCCCGAACGGCGACACCGCGGCGAGCTGGTGGCTTGGCGCCAACCCGAGCGCCAGCGGCGCCAACTACAGCTTCAACGCGGGCAACTTCGCGATTGCGGACTCCGGCAACGCCAACGTCCGGGTGCTCGACCCGGGCACCTACTTCACGGCGAGCAACATCGTCGACGCGGCCGGCGTGACCCAGCGTACTGGCGCCGGCCTGGGTGCGGTCCAGGCGACCGATGACTGGACGACTCCCTGGGCCTTCGGCCTGCGGCCGTCGAACGCCGACGAGAAGCTCTGGTTCGCGCCCTGATCCCGGTCAGGCACCGGCAGGGCACCGCCCTGCCGACCTGGCCCGCAACGCGGGTGAACGGAGTGTCTTTGACTGAGTGCGCCGCTGGCGCCGACCCGGCTCGAGGTTGCCGATGAACAAGATGACGCTCAGGAATGCGGTGCGCCGGACCCTGCTCGGGTTGTCTGCGGCCGCCGCCGGAGGGCTCGGCGGGCCCGCGGTGTCGCAGGAGGAGTCGCCCGACGGCATTCCTGCCGCAGCGGCCAGGCTGGAGGAAGTCGTCGTGACTGGCCGGCAGTATTCGGCCGCGACCGACGTGGTGCAGGAGAGGATCGAGGCCGAGGTGGCCACCGACATCGTCGGTGCCGAACAGATCAGCCGCGTCGGAGACAGCACCGTGTCGCTGGCACTGCGGCGGCTGCCGGGCGTCACGCTGGTCGGCGACCAGTACATCTACATCCGCGGCCTCGGCGAGCGCTACTCCAGCACTACCCTGAACGGTGCCTACGTTCCGTCGCCCGACCTGACGCGCAACGTCATCCCGCTCGACCTGTTCCCGGCGGAGATCGTCGAGACGATCTCGATCCAGAAGGGCTACTCGCCGGACAAGCCGGCCGCCTTCGGCGGTGGCAACGTGGACATCCGCACCCGCGGCATTCCCGACGACTTCGTGGTCAACCTGCAGGTCGGGACAGGCCTGAACTCCGACAGCACGGATGCCGGCATCGGCTATCCGGGCGGCAACGACGACGCGCTCGGCAAGGACGACGGGACGCGCGCCCTGCCCGGCGAGGTGACTGCGGCGATCGACGAATTCCAGGGCAACCTGAGCGCGACCAGCATCCTGGGAGCCCTGCTGCGGGACGGCGGGGTCCACTCGCTGTCCGAGGCCGAAGCCATCAACCGGCAGATCGCCACCAGCCTCAACCGGGACCTCGACTTCCGCGAAGAGTCGCTCGATCCGGACGTCTCGCTCGAAGGGTCGGTCGGCAACAGCTGGTACCTCGGCGACGCCGAGCAATGGCGCATTGGCGCGCTGGCACTCGGCGACTACAAGAACCAGTGGCGCAACCGCGAGCGCATCAACCGCTCGGCCAGCGAGCCCGACGTCGACGTCGACGTGACGCAGCGGACCACGCACCAGGTCGTGATGACCGGCTCGCTGGGCCTCGGGGTCGACTTCGCCGACGAGCAGCGGGTCGAGGCCAACTACATCTTCCTCCGCAATACGGAGGACGATGCGTCGCTGACCCTGGGCAACAACTTCAACTTCCGGCGGGACTCGGGCGACCAGCTCAGGAACTACCGCGTGCGGTACGAGGAGCGCGAGCTGGAGCTGTTCCAGCTGCGCGGCTCGCACCGGATCGGGCCCGAGACGCTTGGCATGGTCGATGACCTCGTCGGCCTGTCGGCGCTCACGGACCTGCGCTTCGACTGGTACTACTCGGATGCGCTGGCCACGACCGGCATCCCGAACGAGGTGCTGTTCTCTGCCGCGGACAAGGTCGATCCCGCCACGGGCGAGCTGATCTCCACCTCGATCCGCTCTTCGATCAGCGCCTCCGAATTCCGCTTCACGGACCTCACGGACGACGTCACCAGCTATGGCACGGCGTTGTCCATGCCGTTCGCGCCGGGCAAGTTCAGGATCGAGGTGGCCGGCGGGTACGACTACTACCAGAAGGGCCGGAGCTACATCCAGACGCAGCTCGGCCTGGGCACCACCGCCTCGGCGGCGCTGCCCATCCTGCAAGGTACGCCTGGCGAGGTGTTCACGGACGCGAACGTCCTCGATCCCGTGAACGGCTTCCAGCTCTCGCTGGGCGGCATCGGCACCGAGAGCTACCTGGCCGGCGAGGCGGTCACGGCCGCCTGGGGCAAGGTCGACCTGCTGTGGAACGACACCTGGCGGTTCATGGGGGGTGTGCGCTGGGAGGACTTCGAGCGGGTCACCGTGCCCGTGGACCCGTTCCAGTACGACACCGGTGTCGGCAAGATCCTGGTGCCGCCGGACCAGCTGGATTCCATTGCCACCGCAAGCGACGACTATTACCCGGCGGCGGCCGTCACCTGGATCCGACCCGACTTCTGGGCCGAGGAATTCCAGCTGCGCTTCAACTGGAGCGAGACCGTCGCGCGGCCCGATCTGCGCGAGGTGTCCGGCGCGACCTACATCGACCCGCTCACCGAGGCGCGCGTCCGCGGCAACCCGGACCTGGTGGACTCCGAGCTGGCCAACTTCGACCTGCGCGGGGAGTGGTTCTTCGGCAACGGCAACAACTTCACCGTCTCGCTGTTCTACAAGGACATCGCCAACCCGATCGAGACCATTGAGGGGGCAGGCACCGACGACAACGTGTCGCTCACCTTCATCAACGGCGATGAGGCGCAGGTCTACGGCGTGGAGTTCGAGGGGCTCGCGAACCTCGGCTTCGCCAGCGGCGGCGGCTGGAGCGACGCGTTCTTCGTGTCCGGCAACCTGACGCTGAGCGATTCCGAGATCACCATCGGCGACGCCGCACCCGGACTCACCAACAACAAGCGGCGCATGACCCAGCACTCGGAGTACGTGGCCAACCTGCAGGTCGGCTATGACTCGCCGGGCGGCGCGCACAGCGCCTCGCTGGTCTACAGCGTCTTCGGCGAGCGGATCTTCTTCGCGGGGCGCAATGGTGCGGACGACGCCTACGAGCAGCCCTTCAACTCGCTCGACCTCGTCTGGTCCTGGTTCCCGACCGACGCCCTGAGCCTCAAGCTCCGGCTGCAGAACCTGCTGGACGAACAGATCGAGATCGAGCAAGGCGGCGTGATCGTGCTCGAGCAGACGGTGGGCCTGACCACCAAGCTCGACCTGTCTTACCGCTTCTGACGCGGCAGTGGCTGTCGCCGGCGGTCCGGCGACGGCCACTCCCGGCGTGGGATGCGCCGCCCCGGGATCCGGGTTACCATTTCCGCCCCCTGTGACCCGCCGCGGAGCCCCGGATGAAGATTGCGCACGAAAAGGTCGTCTCGATCCACTACACCCTGACCGACAGCGCGGGCGCCGTGCTCGACTCGTCCTCGGGCAGTCAACCACTGGCCTACCTGCACGGCTTCGGGAACATCATTCCCGGTCTCGAGAATGCGCTGGAGGGCAAGGCCACGGGCGACAAGCTCTCGGTGACGGTCGAGCCGGGCGAGGGTTACGGCGAGCGCGACGAAGGGCTGGTGCAGGCCGTGCCGCGCAGCGCATTCAAGGGCGTGAAGGAACTGGCGCCGGGCATGCAGTTCCAGGCCCAGGGACCGCAGGGCACGCGGCTGGTCGTGGTCACCCAGGTCACGGAAGACATCGTGACCGTGGATGCGAACCACCCGCTCGCCGGCCAGACGCTTCACTTCGAGGTCGAGGTGTCCGAGGTCCGTGACGCGACCAGCGAGGAGCTCGAGCACGGCCACGTGCACGGCCCGGGCGGCCATCACCACCATTGACCTCGGGCGGGCCGGCGCCGGGCCGGCCCGTACTGTTCACTCGACGTCGGGATAGACGGGCTGCCACGCGGCCCTGGTGGCCTCGTTCCGCGCCTGGTCGAGCGGCACGCCGGTCGCGTGGGCGACCAGCGCAGCCGCGACTTCCGACAGCACTTCCGGCAGGCGCGCGATGTCGGGGTAGATCAGGCCCGCCTGCGCCTCCGGATGCATGACTGCGTTCGCGACGGCTTCAGCGGCCGCC
>JAGTSG010000079.1 GCA_018261655.1 Pseudomonadota bacterium
GGCTTCGGCGTCGGCTGGTACGGCAACCGGGAGACACCCGGCGTCTACCGCAGCGTCCGGCCGGCGTGGAACGACTTCAACCTGCGCGACCTTGCCGCGAACATCGAGTCGCCGCTGTTCCTGGCGCACGTGCGCGCGACCTCCGCGGCCACGATCCAGGAGACGAACTGCCACCCCTTCCGCTACGGCAGGTGGCTGTTCGTGCACAACGGCGAGATCGTGGACATCGAGAAGCTGCGCCGCGACCTGCTCGTCGCGGTCGGCCCGGAACTGTTCAACAACGTCCTGGGCACCACGGACTCCGAGGTGATGTTCCACCTCGCGCTGACCTTCGGGCTCGAGAAGGACCCGCCCGGCGCGATGGCGCGCATGGTGGGCTTCGTGGAGAAGGTCGCGGGGCAGCACGGGGTGAAGGACCCGCTCTGGGCGACCTTCGCCGTCTCTGACGGCACGACGCTCTGGTGCATGCGCTACGCAAGCGACGGCGATGCGCCCTCGCTCTACTACAGCGCGAGCGCGGAGGACATCTACGCCATCAACCCTGCCATCGCCGGGCACTTCGGGCCGAAGGCGCGGGTGGTGGTCTCGGAGCCGGTCGGTGCCTACGCCGAGATGTGGCACGAGGCGCCGCAAAGTTCCTGGCTGGTGGTCCGGGACGGCGACGTCGCTGTACAGGCCTTTCGTCCCGTAGCTGCGTAGCCGCGCGACTGGGGCGGCCGGAGCCAGGGCCGCTCCCGGTGGGCCGCGGCACGCCGGTCTCCAGCTGGCAACCGCTCTGGCGATCAACAATTCAGGAACCCGTGTGCGCATAAATCCCGGGTTCCGCCGGTGTCGCACAACCGTCACAATTCGCCCGCCACCAACGACAAGACGGGGCCCGCCCGCATGAAGCTGCTGTCCGTCCTGATGCCGCGCGAGCGGCATTTCTTCACCCTGTTCAACCGCCACGCCAGCCTGGTCATCCAGGGCAGCAAGGCGCTGAACGACATGCTCGCCGCCTACGACCACAGCGGACGGCGCGAGGAGTGGATCGCCAAGATCGCCGAGATCGAGCACGCCGCGGATGCCGTGACGCGGGAGACGGTCGCGCTGATGCACACGACCTTCGTCACGCCCTTCGACCGCGACCAGATCAACAAGCTGATCTCGCGCATGGACGACATCCTGGACCTGATCCAGGACACCTCCGAGTCCATGATGCTCTACGACGTCCACCACGTGACGCCGGAGGCCACCCACCTGGCCAACCTGATCGACCTCTGCGCCGGCCGCGTGCAGTCCGCCGTGGGCCTGCTGTCGTCGATGGACAACGGGCCGGAGATCCTGAAGATCTGCCAGGAGATCGACGTGCTCGAGAGCGACGCCGACCGGGTGATGCGCTCCGCGATCTCGCGCCTGTTCCGCGAGGAGCAGGACGTGCGGGAGCTGATCAAGCTCAAGGCCGTGTACGAACTGCTGGAGACCACCACCGACAAGTGCCACGACGTCGGCAAGGTGATCGAGGGCGTCGTGCTCGAGAACGGCTGACCGTGGACGTCCAGTCCATCACGCTGGCGCTCATCGTCCTGGTGGTGATCGCCCTCGTCTTCGACTTCATGAACGGCTTCCACGACGCCGCGAACTCGATCGCGACCATCGTCTCGACCGGGGTGCTGAAGCCCCACCAGGCGGTCGCCTGGGCCGCCTTCTTCAACTTCGTCGCGATCGCGCTGTTCGAGCTGAAGGTGGCCGCCACGGTCGGCAAGGGCATCATCAGCCCCGACGCGGTGGACAACCAGCTCATCTTCGGCGCCCTGATCGGCGCCATCGCCTGGAACGTGATCACCTGGTACTACGGCCTGCCGTCGAGCTCGTCCCACGCGCTGATCGGCGGCATGATCGGCGCCGCCATCGCCAAGGCCGGCACCGCCCCGCTGCTGGCGCCCGGCATCATCAAGACCTCGGTCTTCATCCTGGTGGCGCCCCTGCTCGGCATGCTGCTGTCCAGCCTGATGATCATCGGCGTGTCCTGGCTCTGCCGCCGCCGGACCCAGCGGACGACCGACCGGTGGTTCCGCCGGCTGCAGCTGGTGTCGTCCGCGCTCTACAGCATCGGCCACGGCAGCAACGACGCGCAGAAGACCATGGGGATCATCTGGCTGCTGCTGATCTCGGCGGGCGTCACCACGCGCGACCACCTGCCGCACTGGGTGGTCGTGTCCTGCTTCGTCGCGATCGCGCTGGGCACGCTGTTCGGCGGCTGGCGCATCGTCAAGACCATGGGACAGCGCATCACCAAGCTGAAGCCGGTGGGGGGGTTCGCGGCCGAGACCGGCGGCGCCATGTCGTTGTTCCTGGCGAGCAGCCTCGGCATCCCGGTGTCGACCACCCATACCATCACCGGGTCGATCGTCGGCGTGGGCAGCGCCCAGCGGACCCGGGCGGTGCGCTGGGGCGTCGCCGGGAACATCGTCATCGCCTGGATCATCACCATCCCCGCCTCCGCCCTGCTGGCGGCGGTCGCCTGGTGGCTCGGCGGGTGGGTGTTCTGAAGGCGCTGCACGGTCGCTTCGGGAGCGCGCGAGATGAGTGAGGCCGGGGGCATTGCTGAACCACTCGAGCGGGCACGGGCCTTGCCGGCGTCGTACTACGTGGGCCCGCAGGCGCTCGACCGGGACGTCGAGTGCGTCCTCGGCCAGAGCTGGCAGCTGGTCGCCCATGAGCGCCAGCTCTCGGGCGCAGGCGATCACGTCGTTGCCACGGTCGGCCGCACGCCGGTGCTGGTCGTCCGCGGTGACGACGGCGCGCTGCGCGCCTTCGCCAACGTCTGCCGCCATCGCGCGGGTCCCCTCGCGCTCGAAGACGGCCGCGGCGCCCGCGCACTGCACTGCCGGTACCACGGCTGGACCTACGACCTCGAGGGCAGGCTGCGCCACGCGCCCGAGATGGGCGGCGCGACGGACTTCCACAAGGAGGACATCCGGCTGCGGCCGTTCCGCACAGGCAGCTGGCAGGGCCTGGTGTTCGTCTCGCTGGCCGGCGACGGGCCGGCGCTGGAGGAGGTCTACGACGGCATCACCGGCCGCATCGCGCCGATCGACCTTTCGACCATGGAGTTCGCGCGTCGCGACACCTACGAGGTCGCCTGCAACTGGAAGGTCTACGTGGACAACTTCCTCGAGGGCTATCACCTGCCCTACGTCCATCCGGGCCTGAGCCGCGTCCTCGACTACCGCGCCTACGACACCGAGCTGTTCCGCTGGCATTCGCTGCAGCATTCGCCGCTGCGCGCCAACGACGGCCTCTACGGCGACGGCGAGGCCTTCTACTACTTCGTGTACCCGAACGTGATGCTGAACATCATGCCGGGCCGCCTGCAGGTGAACCGCATCCTGCCCGTCGGCCCGGACCGCTGCAGCGTCGAGTTCGACTACTACTACGCCGCCGACGAGTCGGCCCGCTCCCGCATCGCGCGCGACCGCGAGTTCAGCGAGGAGATCCAGCAGGAGGACATCGCCATCTGCGAGGCGGTGCAGCGCGGGCTGGCCTCCGGCTACTACGAGCCCGGCCGCCTCTGTCCGCGACGCGAGGGCGGCGTCTGGCACTTCCACCAGCTGTTGCGCGACGCCTACTCGCGCGCTGCGGCCGCCGCGCCTTGAGCGTACCGGTCACCGGCCCGCGGGAACTCGGCCTGTGGATGGCCACCGCGATGGTGGTCGGCAACATCATCGGCATGGGCATCTTCATGCAGCCGGCGTCGCTCGCGCCCTACGGCTTCAACGCGCTGCTCGCCTGGGGCATCACCGTCGCCGGCTGCGCCGCGCTCGCGCTCGTGTTCGCGATGCTCGTGCGACGCCTGCCCGCGGCAGACGGGCCGCTGGAGTACCTGCGTGAGACGCTGGGCGAAGGCGCCAGTTTCGCGGCGCTGTGGTGCCTGTGGGTGGCCACCTGGGTCAGCAACGCGGCCCTCGCCACCGGCGTGACCGGCTACGCGATGGCCGTGTTCCCGGCCATGGCGGCGGTGCCGCCGGCCGCCGTGGCCACCGCGCTCGTCTGGCTGGTCGTTGGGGTCAACCTGCTGGGCGTGCGCAGCGGCGGCGGCGTGCAGCTCGTCACCACGCTGCTGAAGATCGTCCCCCTCTTGCTGGTGATGGGGCTCGGCGCCTGGGTCCTGGTCACCGAACCGGGCGCTTACGCGGAGCATCCCCCCACCACGCCGCTGTCCATGCAGGCGACGCTGTCGGCCTCCGGCATCGTGCTGTTCGCGATGCTCGGCCTCGAGTCCGCCGCCGTCGTCGCCGGGCGCGTGCGCGACCCGGCACGCAATGTCCCGCGGGCCACGCTCTACGGCACGCTCGCCACCGCCGGCATCTACCTGGCCGTCACCACCGTCGCATTGCTGCTGGTGCCGCAGGACACGCTGGCGCAGTCGGGCGCGCCCTTCATCGAGGTGCTGGACCGTGTCGCCGGCCCGGGCAGCGGCCGGTGGCTGGCGCTGTTCGTCGTCATCAGCGGCCTCGGCTGCCTGAACGGCTGGACGCTGTTCGTGGGCGAACTGACCCGCTCCTTCGGCGGCCACGGGGTCCTGCCGTCCTTCCTCGGCCGGAACAACCGGCGCGGTGCGCCGGCCGCGGGCCTGGTGTTCACCGGCGCGCTGGCGACCGGCGTGACGCTGATGAACTACAGCGAGTCCCTGGTCCGGGGCTTCACCTTCCTGAGCATCGTGACCACGGCGGCGAGCCTGCCGCTCTACTTCTGCTGTGCCGTCGCGCTCGTGGTGCTGTGGCGCCGCGATCCCGGCCGGCTGCCGCGCGCTGCCTGGATCGCCGGGCTGGCCGGCGCCGCCTACTCGGTCTTCACCCTGTTCGGCGTCGGCCTCGAGCCTTTCCTCTGGGCGCTCGCGCTGGCGGCCGCCGGGATCCCGCTCTACGCCTGGCAGCGCCGTGGCCGGAGAACGCTTCACCCGGATGGCCGCCGCCGTTAAGATCGCACTACTTCGGGGGGAGACAACCGGGCAATGAGTGGCGCCGAACCCATCGGGACCCTCGAGGGGGCGCTGGCGCAGGCCGAGCACCTGCTCGCCACGGACCCCGCGCTGGCTGCCCGGCAGGCCGCGGAGATCCTGGCCACCGCCCCGGGCCATCCGCTCGCGACGCTCTTTCTCGGCATCGGACGGCGTCTCGCCGGAGACGCGGCCGGTGCCCTCGAGGCTCTCGAGCCGCTGGCCCGGTCCCAGCCAAACTGGGCCGCCGCCCAATACGAACTTGGCCGCGCGTACGGCGCCGCTGGTCGCCACGAGCACGCCATCGCCGCGCTGCGCCGCGCGATGGAACTGCAGCCGGCCCTGCCCGGCGCCTGGCACGCGCTCGCCAGCGAGTTGCGGGCGTCGGGGGATGACGCCGGCGCCGACGCCGTCTGTACCCGGCGCATCCAGCTGGCGGCCCGCGATCCCCGCCTGCTCGAGGCCGGGGCCGCGATGTCCGAGGACCGCATCCCGCAGGCGGAGGCCCTGCTGCGCCGGCGGCTGCAGGAGGACCCGACGGACGTCGCCGCGATCCGCATGCTCGCCGAAGTGGCGCTGCGCCTGGCCCAGAACGTCGACGCCGGCAACCTGCTGGCGCGCTGCCTCGAGCTGGCGCCCAACTTCACCGTGGCCCGCTACAACTACGCCATCGCCCTGCACCGGCAGATGCGCTCCGCCGAAGCGCTGCGGGAAATCGAGCAGGCCCTGGCGGCGGAGCCCCGCAACCCGGGCTTCCGCAACCTGCACGCCGTGATCCTCGGGCGGATCGGCGAGTTCGATCGCGCCAACGAAGTCTACGCGGGCGTGCTGGCGGAGTACCCGCAGCAGCCCAAGACCTGGATGAGCTACGGCCACGCGCTCAAGGCCGCCGGGCGCCAGGCCGACAGCATCGCTGCCTACCGCAAGAGCATCCAGCTCGCCCCCGAGCTCGGCGAAGCCTGGTGGAGCCTCGCCAACCTGAAGACCTTCGCGTTCACAGACGACGAAGTGGTCGCGATGCGCCGTCAGCTCGAGCGCAGCGACCTGTCCGCAGACGACCGGCTGCATTTCGAGTTCACGCTCGGCAAGGCGCTCGAGGATGCCGGCGACTATTCCGGCTCCTTCGCCCACTATGCGCAGGGCAACCGCCTGCGGCGCGCGGCTTCCCGCTACGACTCGTCGGAAGTCACCTCGCACGTGCGTCGCGGGAAGGCGCTGTTCACGCCGGCCTTCTTCGCCAGCCGGGCCGGATGGGGCAGCCCCGCCCCGGACCCGATCTTCATCGTCGGCCTGCCGCGCGCGGGCTCGACGCTGCTCGAGCAGATCCTGTCGAGCCACCCTTCGGTCGAGGGCACGATGGAACTGCCGGACGTGATCTCCATCGTGCGGGGACTGACCGAGCGCGGTGCCCGGCCGGACGGTCCGAAGTATCCCGAGGTCCTCGCCAGCCTCGGGGCCGGCGAGTTCCTGGGCTTTGGCGAGCGCTACCTGGCCTCGACGCGCATCCAGCGCCGCAGCGGCCGGCCGATGTTCATCGACAAGATGCCGAACAACTGGGGGCACGTCGGCCTCATCCACCTGATGCTGCCGAACGCGCGGATCATCGATGCCCGGCGCCATCCGCTCGCCTGTTGCTTCTCCAACTTCAAGCAGCACTTCGCGCGCGGCCAGCACTTCACCTACAGCCTGGAAGACATCGGCCGCTACTACCGCGACTACGTCGAGCTGATGGCGCATTTCGACGAGGTGCTGCCGGGCCGGGTGCACCGGGTGCACTACGAGCGCATGGTCGAGGACACGGAGAGCGAGATCCGCCGGCTGCTCGATTACTGCGGGCTGCCCTTCGACGAGCGCTGCCTGCGCTTCCACGAGAACGACCGCGCCGTGCGCACCGCGAGCTCGGAGCAGGTGCGCCAGCCCATCTACCGCGAGGGCGTCGACCACTGGCGCCACTTCGAGCCCTGGCTCGACCCGCTGAAGCAGCTCCTCGGGCCCGTGCTCGAGGCCTATCCCGACGTTCCCCGATTCGACCCCGCTCCCCAGGAATGACCCACGGCCCACGGGCCAGGAGGACCAGACCATGCAGCGTTCCCGCAAGCGGAAACTACGGCGCCAGCAGGCCCTGCAAAGGAGCCTGCCGCTCGCCACCTCGTTGCTGGCCGTGATGTCCGCCGCCCAGGGGCAGGACGCCTCGACCAACCAGCTCGAGGAGATCGTCGTCACCGCACAGAAGCGGGCGGAGAGCCTGCAGGACGTGCCGCTCAGCATCCAGGCGCTCGGCACCGAACGGCTGGACGAGCTGGGCGTGGCCAGCTTCGCCGACTACGCGAAGATGCTGCCCAGCCTGTCGTTCCAGAACGGCGGGCAGAACGGCGGCCCGGGCTTCTCGCGTGCCTACATGCGTGGCGTGGCGAGCGGTGGCGATGGCAATCATTCCGGCTCGCAGCCCAGCGTCGGCACCTACCTCGACGAGCAGCCCGTCACGATGGTCCAGGGCGCGCTCGACATACACATCTACGACATCGAGCGGGTCGAGGTCCTGGCCGGGCCACAGGGCACGCTCTACGGTGCGAGCTCCCAGACCGGCACCATCCGCATCATCACCAACAAGCCGGACCCGACGGGCTTCAAGGCCGGCTACAACCTCGAGATCAGCTCCCTGACCGACGGGAGCGAGGGTTACCTCGGCGAGGGCTTCGTCAACCTGCCGCTCTCCGACAGCGCGGCGTTGCGCCTGGTCGGCTGGTACCGCAAGGACGCTGGCTTCATCGACAACGTGTACGGCACGCTGACGTACCCGACCTC
>JAGTSG010000080.1 GCA_018261655.1 Pseudomonadota bacterium
CTGATGTTTGATGCAATAGCATCTGATGCGTGAGAACGACCCTCGACATCGCTGACGACGTCCTGAGTGCTGCCAAGGAGCGGGCCCGACGCGAGGGCAGGACGGCCGGGGAGGTCCTCTCGGACCTGGCTCGCCGCGGCCTGAATGTCCCGGATCGGCCCCTGGGTGTCGGCGAGCCGAAGGGTGTCTATGGATTGCGGCCCCTGCCGGCCCGTGGCGGGCTCGTCACCAACGAGCTCATCGACCGGCTTCGCGACGAAGACGCGTACTGATGCGGGCGCTGCTCGACGTCAATGTCCTGATCGCGCTGCTCGATCCCGACCACGTGTCGCACGCGGCGGCGATGAAATGGTTCTCGGACAATGCGCAGCGGGGATGGGCGTCCTGCCCCATCACCCAGAACGGCTGCATTCGCATCCTGTCGCATCACGGCTATCCCAATTCCGTGCCGCCGCGCGTCGTCATCGAGCGGCTGGCCGAAGCGACTGCCAGTGCGGTGCACGAGTTCTGGCCGGATGACGTCAGCCTGCTCGACCCGCACATTGCCGATGCGACGCGCATCCACGGGCCGCGACAACTGACGGATCTCTACCTTCTGGCACTTGCCGTGCGGCGCAACGCCTGCATGGTCACCTTCGACGGCTCCATTGCGCTCGAAGCGGTGCGCGGCGCGGAGCGGCGCCACCTGCTCACCCTGTAGTTGCCGGCTTACGGCCGCGACCGGCGACGCCCGCCCCTCGATCAGGCCTTCTTCAGCAGCCCCGCATCGATCGGCAGCTTGCGGATGCGCTGGCCGGTCGCGGCGAAGATCGCGTTGCACACCGCAGGCGCAGCCGGCGGCAGGCCCGGCTCGCCGATGCCGGTAGGCTTCTCGCCGCTCGGCACGATGTGCACCTCGACCTTCGGCATCTCGCGCATGCGCAGCACCGGATAGTCGTCGAAGTTGCCCTGCACGACCTCGCCGTCCTTGATGTCGATCCGGCCGTAGAGCGCCGCGGACAGGCCATAGACGATGGCGCCCTCGACCTGGCGCCTGACGATCTGCGGGTTGACGACCTGCCCGCAGTCCGCGGCGGCCACGACGCGGTGCACCTTCACGGCGCCATCGTCGCCGACGGAGACCTCGGCCACCTCGGCGACATAGCTGCCGAAGGAATGCGCCACCGCGATGCCGCGGTGCACGCCGGCCGGCAACGGCTTGCCCCAGCCGGCCTTCTCGGCCGCCAGCTCGAGCACCGCCCGGTGGCGCGGCTGCCCGGCCAGCAGGTCGCGGCGGAACTCGTAGGGGTCCTTGCCGGCCGCGGCGGCCATCTCGTCGACGAAACCCTCGAGAAAGAAGTAGTTCTGCGAGTTGCCGACCGAGCGCCAGAACCAGACCTGGTAGCCGGGCTCCTCGCGCACGTACTCGACGCGCACGTTCGGCACGTCATAGGCGAACTGCCGGATGCCGTCGACGGCTTCGTCGTCGATGCCGTCCTTCAGCTCGGTCGCGAAGCCTGCGGCGATCGTCACCGACGGCGAGGCGACCCGGGCGCTGAACGAGACCGGCTTGCCGGCCGCGTCGAACCCCGCCTTGAATTTCGTCACCGACAGGGGACGGAAGAACATGGCACGGGTGTCGTCCTCGCGCGAATACACCAGCTTCACGGGCTTGCCGGCGGCCTTCGACAACAGCGTCGCATCGACGATGAAGTCGCCGGCGAAACGGCGCCCGAAGCCGCCGCCCAGGTAGAGCGTGTTCACCTTCACCTTTTCCGGCGGCAGGCCGGTCAGACCGGCGACGATGCCCTGGTGCGGCCCCGGCCCCTGGGTGCCCGCCCAGATCTCGGCCCCGTCGGCCCTGACCCAGGCGGTGCAGTTCATCGGCTCCATGCAGGCGTGCGCGAGATAGGGGACCTCGTAGGTCGCCTCGATGCTGCGCGCGACGGCGACCGAGGTGTCGCCATCAGCCCGGGCGACGGCGCCTTCGCGGGCGAGGCCATCGTGCAGCTGCTTCGAGATCTTTTCCGTGCTGGCGCCGGCGAAGCGGCCCTTGTCCCACTCGATGACCAGCGCGTCGCGCCCGCTCGAGGCCTGCCAGTAGCCATCGGCGAGGACCGCGACCCCCTGCGGGATGCGGATCACGTCGCGCACGCCGGGGATCGCGCGGGCCTTGCTCTCGTCCACCGACACCAGCTTCGCGCCCGGCGCGGGGGGCCTCGCCATCACCGCCGTCAGCATCCCGGGCAGCCTGACGTCCATGCCGAAGGTCGCGCTGCCATTCACCTTGGGCGGCGAGTCGAGGCGCCGGAGCGACGTGCCGAGCAGGCGGAAAGTCCCTGGATCCTTGAGCTTCGGCTCGGCCGGCACCGGCAACGCGCCCGCCTTGTCGGCGAGGTCGCCGTAGCCGAGGCGCCGGCCGCCAGGGCCGACGACCGCGCCGGGCTCCGTGCGGCAGTCGCCAGCGGCGACGCCCCAGGTGGATGCCGCCGCGGTGATCAGCATCTCGCGCGCCGCGGCGCCGGCCTTGCGCATCGGCTCCCAGTGGCCCATGACGGACGTCGAGCCGCCGGTACCCTGCATGCCGAAGACCGGGTTGATGTAGGCCTTGTCCGCCGGGGCCTGCTCGACGCGCACCCGCGTCCAGTCGGCGTCGAGTTCCTCGGCGACCAGCATCGGGATGGCGGTGAGCACGCCCTGGCCCATCTCGGACAGGCCGCAAACGACGGTCACGTTGCCGCTGGCATCCACGCGCAGGAAGGCGTTCGGCCGGAAGTCGCCTGCAGCGCTCGCGCGCCGCCCGGTAACGGGCAGGGTGAAGCCGATGACCAGGCCGCTGCCCGCCAGCGCGCCGGCCTTCAGGAAGTCACGCCGGGACTGTTGAAAAGATCGTGTCATGGCGGTGCCCTCAGGCCTTCAGGGAGGCCGCGGCCTCGTGGATCGCCTCGCGGACCTGGTTGTAGGTGCCGCAGCGGCAGAGGTTGCCGCTCATTGCCGAATCGATGTCGGCATCGCTCGGCGCCGGGTTCTTGGTGAGCAGCGCCACGGCGCTCATGATCTGGCCGCTCTGGCAGTAGCCGCACTGCGGCACGTCTATCTTGAGCCAGGCCTGCTGCACGGCATGGCCCACGCGTTCCGCGCTCATCGCCTCGATGGTCGTCACCTGCTTGCCCGCGGCCCGCCTGAGCGGCGTGGCGCAGGAGCGCACGGCGCGGCCGTCGAGGTGCACGGTGCAGGCGCCGCACTCCGCGATGCCACAGCCGAACTTGGTACCAGTCAGGCCCAGCTCGTCGCGCAACACCCACAGCAGCGGCGTGTCGGGCGAAGCGTCGGTCTCGACGGTCTTGCCGTTGATGGTCAGCGCAATCATGGTGGCCCCTCCCGCGCGGGCCCCGGGCCGGCGCTCGATCGCGCCATCATGGCCCAGGAGCCGGGCGGGGGGAAGCAGCCGGAGGGCCCGCCGGGAGGATGCGTCAGCCGGCGGGCATGCCCGGCGGCGGGCCGGCGTCCTCGCGCCAGATCCGGCGCCACATCCAGCCGAGCGCGTCCGCCGGCGGACGGCGGGTCGGCACCTGCAGGCTCTCGAGCGGGACGACGTCGCCGGCGTCCACCGCGCCGACCACGAAGCCGAAGGCGAAGAAGGGCGTCTGTCCCATGCGCAGGTCGCTCATCACGACCCGTTCGCCGGATTCGCCCGGCGTCGTGCTGGCCGCGGCGGCCACCGGCACCGCGCCGAGCAGCTGCGCCACCGTGCCGGCCGAGCCGACCACGGTCGCGACCGCCGCGGGCTCCGCGCGGACGCCGTAGAAGCCCTTGGAGAACCAGGCCAGCCGCCGCACGTTCCACTCCTCGCCCAGCGGGGCGAGCAGGTCGGTACGGCTCGCGTGCCGGACCAGCTCGACGCGCCCGCCCTGGTCGAACAGGGAAACGAATCCCTCGTGGTAGCCCGCGTCGTCCATCACCACCACGCGCCACAACAGCGTGTTGAAGGGCAGGGGCGTCACGAGCACCTTGCCGGCCTCGATCGGCGTCGCGGCGAGCGCGCGATGCACGGTTCCCTCGACGTGCGACTGGGCCGCGAGCGTCCACCCGAGGTACAGCGTGCTGAGGAGAAGGCCCGCCGCGTTCGCGCGCGCGGCGCTGTCAGGCCGGTTCCTGCGCCACGCCAGCGCGACGCCGGTCCCCGCCAGCAGCGGCACGGTGTAGAGCGGGTCGATGATGAACACGCTGCCGAGCCCGACCGGATAGTCCGAGAAGGGCAGCAGCAGCTGCGTGCCGTAGATGGTGAATGCATCGAGCAGCGGGTGCGTCACCAGCGCCAGCCACACGAGCAGGATCCAGCGCCCGAGCGCGGCCACGTCGCGATGCAGGCGGGCGAGCAGCCAGCCGAGCAGCGGCGAGGCGAGCGTCAGGTAAAACAGCGCGTGGCTCTCGGCGCGGTGAAAGGTGAAGTCCTTCACCGGGTCGCCGTGTGTCCACAGCACGTCGAGGTCGGGCAGCGTGCCGCAGACCGCGCCCCAGATCGCGGCCTTCGGTCCCGCGCGGCGGCCCAGCACGGCCGTGCCGACCGCGGCGCCCAGTGCGGCCTGGGTCAGCGAATCCACGGGGCGTAGCTCGGCAGGAGCGGGTGATCGTCGGGCATCAGGAGCCGGTTCGCGGCTCCGCAGCGGACGGATGCCGACGGGTGAGAAGAGGGGCGGCGATACTACGACCGAATGTACTTCACCATCAAGTACTTGTCGCGCAGGGAGCGGAGCGCCCGGGGGGCCGGTCGGGCCGCCGCCGGCCCCCGGTAAGCCCGGGCTGACAGCCCGGTGGTGCCGGAGTAGGTTGGAAACAAGGTGACTGCAACGGATGGCGGGGCGCCCTCGACAGGCGTCGGGCCGGCCCCGGATTCAAGGAGACTGACATGCCGAACACCTGGGTCGTGGTGGCAGACAGCGGTTCCGCGCGGATCTTCACGACGGACTCGCCGACCAGCGAACTGGTCGAGCGCGAGGATTTCGCGCACTCCGAGGCGCGCGTGAAGGAGGGCCGGCTGGTCAGCGACCGCAAGGGCCAGACGATCAGCAGCGGCGGCCGGCGCCATTCGTTTTCCAGCGAGGTGGCGCCCCAGGAGGCCGAGAGCCGGGCCTTCGCACGGTTCCTGGCCAACCGGTTGCGGGGCGCGCGTGCCGACGGCGACCTCGACCGGCTGGTGCTGGTCGCGGCCCCGGAATTCCTGGGCAAATTGCGGACCGCGCTCGACGACGAGACCCGCAAGCACGTCGAGTCGGAGCTGTCGCTGAACCTGACGGCGTTGACTCCGAAGGAGATTCGCGCCCGCCTGCCGGAGCAGCTCTTCCCGGTACTCGGGAAGCACTGATCGCGGCGGCTCCCTGCGGCATCCCGGGGATGCGAGGGCCGGGAGCGATGCTTAAAGTGGCGCATCTCCCTGCCCGGAGCGCCCTGCGAATGGACTATCGGCAATTGTCGGCCGGAACCGACCGGACGCGCGAGGCGCTGCTCGATGCCGCGCGTGCGGCGGCCGCGAGCGCGTATGCCTCCCGCTCCGGCGTGCACGTCGGCGCCGCGGTGCTGTCGGCGGCCGGCCGGATCTACGCCGGATGCAACGTGGAGAACGCCGCCTTTCCGCTCGGCAACTGCGCCGAGCCCGCCGCGATCGCCGCTGGCGTGCTGGCCGAGGGAGGCGCGTTCCGGATTGCCGAGGTAGCGGTGTGGGCCGAGACGGCCGGCAGCCTGTGCTTTGCGATTTCGCCGTGCGGCGGCTGCCGCCAGCGCATCAGCGAACTGGCGCTGGGCCCCGGGGTGCTCGTCCACTTCTTCTGGCCAGGGCCGGAGCTGTCGAGCGTCACCATCGGCGAGTTGCTGCCGTTCGCCTTCCGGATGGAAGCGCGATCCGCGACCCCGTCATGACCGTGGCGTGGATCTACTTCCTGCTGGCAGCGTGGGGCGCGCTGGGCACGTTCGTTTCCGTCTCACGCGGGCGGCGGCCGCCCAGGTTCTACATCCTCTATTTCATCATCGCCTTGCCGGTCGCCGAGCTGCCGCTGCATCACATCGCCCTGTCGGCGATCGTCACGGCGGCGGCCGCGGCGCTGGGGGCGTTCGCGCATTGGCAGGGGTGGGCCGGCCTGGTCCTGGTGGCCTCGTCCTGGGTCGCGCTGCTGGTGATGCACGGCCGTTCGCTGCAGTCGCAGGCGGCGATCGATCGCGGCCTCCAGGAAGGCCTCGGCGCGCACTTCTTCGATGCCATCCGCCCGGAATACGGCGCGCGGCTCAAGGCCGGCGCCCCGCCATCGACCTGGATCAACCCGTTCCGGATCCACGACCGGGAGCGTGTCGTCCGCGTGCGCGACCTCTCCTACGGACCCGCCGGGCGACGCAACCTGCTGGACGTGTACCGCCCGCGCGACGCGGAGCCGGGCTGCCCGGTGCTGCTGCAGATCCACGGCGGCGCCTGGGTCTTTGGCAACAAGGACACGCAGGGCCTGCCGCTGATGAACGAGATGGCACGGCAGGGCTGGGTCTGCGTCGCGCCGAACTACCGCCTGAGCCCGCGGGCGACCTTTCCGGATCACCTCATCGACTGCAAGCTGGCGATCCGCTGGATCCGCGAGAACGTCGCGACACACGGCGGTGATCCGGCCTTCATCGTGGTCACCGGCGGTTCCGCCGGCGGGCACCTGGCGGCGCTGGTGGCGCTCACCGCCAACGAGCCCGGGTACCAGCCAGGCTTCGAGGACGTGGACACCTCGGTGGTCGCGGCCGTGCCTTTCTACGCTCCCTTTGATTTCCTCGAACACAACGGCGTCCCGAGCGAGGAGGCCGAAGGCCAGAGCTTCGTCGAGACGTGGGTGATGAAGTCCAGCCCGCGCAAGGAACGGGAGGACTGGGCGCGCGCCTCCCCGATCCGCCGGATCCACGACGCCGCGCCGCCGTTCTTCGTGCTGCACGGGTCGCACGACTCGCTGGTGTGGCCGGAGAACGGGCGTCGCTTCGTGGCGGCGTTGCGCCAGGTGTCGCGCCAGCCCGTCGTGTATGCGGAACTGCCCGGCGCGCAACACGCCTTCGACATCGTCCCGTCGATCCGCTGCCTGAACGCGGTCAACGGCGTGGCCGCCTTCCTGGCCTGGGTGAGGTCCAGGAGGCGCTGATGTCCGGGATGTTCAGCGCGCGGGCGGCGGCCTGGCGACGGCTGCGAGCAACGCATCGAACTCTGCGGCCATCAATCGCGCAAACCGGTCGGCATCAGGCATCAGGTCGGCACAGGAGACGACGCCGGCGAACAGCCGGCCGTCGTAGCTGTACACCGACACGTTGAGTCCGATGCCGTGGTAGACGATGGAGACCGGCAGGAACGTGGTCACGCGTGCCCCGGCGACGAACAGCGGCGTCGGCGGGCCAGGGATATTCGAGACCACCATGTTGAAGGGCAGCGGAACCCGGTCGGCGACGTCGGGGTGGCTGACGAGCCAGGCGGCGCCGCCGAGCAGCCACGGCAGGCCGATGGACGGGATGTCGTCCGGGATCAGCGACTTGAAGTCGCCCGTGGACTGCTTGGACACGTCTGCCGAGCGGTGGATGGCTGCCAGGCGCTCGAGCGGGTCCGGCATGTCGGTGTGCAGGTTGATGGCGATGAAGCCGACCTGGATGGCCTGCTCGGTGTCCCCCTGCGCCCGCGCCGAAAACGGGACCCCGGCGAACAGGGGCTGCGCCGGCAGCAATCCCCGCTGCAGCAACCAGCGCCGCAGCGCGCCGGCGGTCACGGCGAGAAACACGTCGTTGACGGTCCCGCC
>JAGTSG010000081.1 GCA_018261655.1 Pseudomonadota bacterium
AACTGAACTACCGCTCCACGGCTGGTGGGTGCTGCAGGTTTCGAACCTGCGACCTTCGCCTTGTAAGGGCGACGCTCTCCCAGCTGAGCTAAGCACCCGATGGCCGGTCATCCCGGCCTTCTGGGAGGCGCGAAACTATACGGCAGGTGGGGGGGTGGTGCCAAGCGCTTCCCGGACCCGGCCATGATACCCTTACGCCCCTCAAAACGCGGCCGGTTGCCGGCGGCGCGGGCCGGCAGGCCCGCGCTGCGCGGGGCCGCAGGAAAAGCGGGCTGACAGAACATGTTGCAGGCCATCCACGACAATCTGAAAGGCGTGTTCGCGATGATCGTCCTCGGCGCGCTCGCCGTGGTGTTCATCTTCTGGGGCGTCGAGTTCGTCAGCGTGGGCGGGCTGACCTCCACGCAGGGCATCTCGGTCAACGGCGAGGAAGTCAGCGTCGCCGACGTGCAGCAGGACTTCCAGGACCGCATCACGCAATACCAGGTCTCGATGCCCGGCGTGGAGATGCCGGAGGAAGTCCGCGAACAGGTCCGGCAGAGCGTGGTCGAGGGCGCTGTCACGGCCGAGCTGATCCGGCAGCGGACCGATGAGTTGCGCTTCCGCGCATCCGACCGCGACGTCCTGGCGTTGATCCAGCAGATCCCGGCGTTCCAGGTGGACGGCAAGTTCTCCAAGGACGCCTACTACGCCGCGCTCAGGGCGGCCAACATCGAGCCGGCGTATTTCGAGGCCCAGCAGAAGAATTCCGTGGCGGCGCGCCAGCTCGACCGGGGCCTCTTTGCCTCGGCCTTCATCCTGCCGGTCGAGTTCGAGCGACGCGAGGCGCTGCTGAACGAGGCCCGCGAGGTGGCCTGGGTGGTGCTGCCGGCCGAGCGTTTCCTGTCCGGGATCCAGGCAGACGACGCGGGCCTCGCCGCCTGGTACGAGCAGCACAAGGGCGATTACCGGACCGAAGAGCGGGTCAACCTGCAGTACGTCGAGATCGACCTCGAGGGCCTGGCGGCCTCGGTCCCGGTCGACGAGGAGAAGCTGCGCGCCTACTACGAGGAGAACCGGGACCGCTACTCGTCCGCGGAGCGCAGGCGCCTGCGCCACATCCTGATCGCGTCGGGCAGCGACGACGCGGCCGCGGAAGCGGCCGCCCGGGCGGCCTACGACCGCGTCGTGGCCGGCGAGGATTTCGCCACGCTGGCCGCCGAACTGTCGCAGGACCCGGGCTCGGCCTCGCAGGGCGGCGACCTGGGCTGGCAGGACCGGGATGCGCTGGTGAAGCCCTTCGCGGACGCGGCCTGGTCCATGAAGCCCGGCGACGTCAGTCCGCCGGTCCGGACCGAGTTCGGCTGGCACGTCATCAAGCTCGAGGCCGTCGATCCCGGCGCGACGCGATCGTTCGAGGAGGTCGCGGCCGAGCTGGAGCCCGAATACCGTCGCGCCGAATCCGAAAAGCTCTTCGGCGACCTGCAGGAGCAGCTCGACACCGTGGCCTTCGAGGCCGGCGGCGACCTGGCGCGGGTGGCCGAGTCGCTGGCCCTCGACGTCAGGAGCGTGGACGGGTTCACCCGCGCCGGCGGCGGCGCGCTCGGCAACTCGCCGGACCTCATCCGGATGGTCTTCGACCCGGAGGTCTTGACGGGCTCGCAACTCAGGACCGCCGAGGTCGCGCCTGGCCGGGTCATCGCATTCAAGGTGGTGGCGTATGAGCCGCCCCGCGATCGCCCGCTGGACGAGGTCAGGGAGCAGGCGACGGCAGGTTACACGGCCGACCTGGCGCGCCAGGCAGCTACCCAGCGCGCCACGGCCCTGGCCGAGGAACTGCGCGCCGGTGCCGACTGGCGGGAGGCGACCCGTTCGTGGGTCCCTGCCGGCGCGGCCGAGCCCGCCAGCACCACGCTCAGGTTCATCCAGCGCGGCGAGGCCGCGGTGCCGCCGCCGGTCCGCGAGGCGGCGTTCCGGGCCCGGCAGCCTGCGGGCGCCCCCGTTTACGGGACGACCGCGCTGCCGTCGGGCGACGCGGTGGTGTGGACGGTGACGTACGTGCGGCCGGGCTCGTCCGGCGCGCTGTCCCCGGAACAGCGCAACGCGGCGCTGCGCGACGCGCGGGAGTGGTCGGCCTACCGCGACGCCTCGACCTACGTGGCCAAGCTGCGCGCCGACGCCGAGGTGCAGGTGAACCCGCAGCTGTTCAGGTAACGCATCGGCGCACACCGGGTCGGCGGTGACCGTCGCCCTGGACGGGGGAGGGGGAATGACAGCCGCGAAGAAGGAACGCCTCGCCCTGCACTGGCAGATCCTGATCGCCATCGCGCTGGCGGTGGTGGCGGGCCTGCTGGCGGGCGAGGAGGGCGCCGTCTTCGGCGTCACCTTCTACAGCATGTTCGACTTCGTCGGGCGCCTGTTCCTCAACGCGCTCAAGATGCTGATCGTGCCCCTGATCGCCTCGTCCATGATCGTGGGCGTGGCCGGGATCGGTTCCGGAGGGTCGCTCGGGCGGCTCGGTGGACGCACCCTGCTGGTCTATGCCGGCACGGGCCTCGCGGCCATCGTCCTCGGACTGGCGATCGTCAACGTCGTGCGGCCCGGGATCGTCGATGGTCAGCCGGCCGGCAGGATACTGGCGCTCGAGACCCAGGGCGAGGATGTCGCGTCGATGATCGGCGGCCGGGACGCCAGCGACATCGTCGAGATCTTCGTCCGCATGATCCCGGAGAACGTGGTCGCGGCCTCGTCCAGCAACGGCGAGGTCCTCGCCGTGATCTTCTTCAGCCTGCTCTTCGGAGCCTTCATCCCGCGTCTTGCGCCGGACAGGTCCCAGGCCCTCCTGTCGTTCTGGAAGGGCGTTTTCGACGTGATGACCATGATGACGGAGTGGATCATGAAGGCCGCCCCGCTCGGCGTGTTCGGGCTGGTGGCCAAGGTCGTCGCCAAGGCCGGCCTGGCCGCTGCCGCCCCGCTGGCCGTCTTCGCGGGCTGCGTGCTGGTGAGCCTGGCGATCCACCTGTTCGTGACGTTGCCGTTGTTCATCAAGCTGACGACCGGCCTCCGGCCCTGGCCGATCTTCCCGGCCATGGCGCCCGCGCTGCTGACGGCGTTCTCCACGGCCTCGTCCAACGCCACGGTGCCGGTGACGCTCGACTGCGTCGAGAAGCGCGCCGGTGTCTCGAACAGGATCGCCAGCTTCGTCATCCCGCTCGGCGCGACGATCAACATGAATGGCACCGCGCTCTACGAGTGCGCCGCCGTGTTGTTCATCGCCCAGGCCTACGGCGTGGAGATGAGCCTGTTCACCCAGTTCACGGTCGTCATGCTGGCACTGATGACCTCGGTCGGCGTGGCCGGCATTCCCGCGGCATCGCTGGTCGCCATCGCCATCATCCTGACGGCCGTCGGCCTGCCGCCCGAGGCCATCGGCGTGCTGTTCGTGTTCGACCGGATCCTCGACATGGCGCGCACGGCGGTCAACGTCGCCGGCGACGCCTTCGCGGCCGTGATCGTGGCGAAGCTGGAGGGGGAGAAGGGGATCCTGGGACAGTGACAGGAGGTACCCGGTACAGACCTGTACCCTGTGGGGACGCGTCTGTACCGCGTACCCCGGACGCGGCTACATCAGGTCACTCCTCGAAACTCATCCCCACGTGGCTGTAGCCGCTGTCCACGTACAGCACTTCACCCGTGATGCCGGCGGCCAGGTCGGAGCACAGGAAGGCCGCGGCGTTGCCGACGTCGTCGATGGTCACGCTGCGGCGGAGCGGGGCCGACTTCTCCACGTGGTGCAGCATCTTGCGGAAGCCGGGAATGCCGGCCGCCGCGAGCGTCTTGATCGGGCCCGCCGAGATCGCGTTGGCCCGGATGCCCCGCGGCCCCAGGTCGGAGGCCAGGAAGCGGACGTTCGCCTCGAGGCTCGCCTTGGCGAGTCCCATCACGTTGTAGGCGGGCACCGAGCGCACGGCGCCGAGGTAGCTCAGGGTCAGCAGCGCGCCGGCCCGGCCCTCCATCATCGGCAGCCCGGCGCGCGCCAGCGCGGTCAGGCTGTAGCTCGAGATGTCGTGCGCCAGGCGGAAGCTGTCGCGGCTCGTGGCCTCGACGAAGCCGCCGGTGAGCGCCTCACGCGGGGCAAAGGCGACCGCATGCACGATGATGTCGAGGCCGTCCCAGGTCTCGCGCAGCCCGGCAAAGGCCGCGTCGATCTGCTCGTCGAGGGCCACGTCCATCGGCATGACGAAGCCCGAGCCGAGCTGGGTGGCGAGCTCGATGACGCGGTCCTTGATCCGGTCGTTCTGGTAGGTGAACGCCAGTTCGGCGCCCTCGCGCTTCATCGCCTGCGCGATGCCCCAGGCGATCGAACGGTCGGTCGCGAGCCCGACGATCAGCGCCCTCTTGCCAGCCAGGAATCCCATGGTGAGCCTCTCTCCGTCTTGTTCAGCCGCCGTAATCACGGCTCGCGTTCACGTGGACGGTGAGCCGCTGGCCGGTGCGGATGCCGGTGCCCTGCATGTCGTTCCAGGCCATCAGGTCGCGGACCGAGACGGCGAAACGCCGGGCGATGCCCGAAAGCGTGTCACCGCGCCGCACCTTGTACGCGATCTGCCGGGTCTCGCCCGTGCCCGTGTCAGCGACCTGCACGCCTCCGCCGGAGGCCGGCGGCCGCACCGCCAGGCGCTGTCCCGGCCGCAGCGTCGCCTTGGTGCTGAGGCCGTTGACCCGGGCCAGCTCGGCGACGCTCATGCCGTGGCGGCGGGAAATGCTCCACAGCGACTCGCCGGAGCGCACCACGTGCACCGAGGTGGCCGAGCGCACCAGCCCGGACCGCAATGGCGACACATCACGGCCAGGGACATAGACGGCGTCGCCGGCATTGAGCGAAGTCCCCGCGTCGCCGTTGACGCTCTGCAGGAAGGCGACCGGGACGCGGTGCTGGCTGGCGAGCGCGCTCAGGGTTTCGCCGGCGACGAGCGTGTGCGGCTTGAGGCCGGCCCGCTCGGCGGGCCCCAGCGCCGCGAAGCGCTCGTTGAACGCGGGGGCGATCACGGCCGGGACCAGCAGCCGGTGCGGTCCGTCAGGTCCCGTGACCCACTGGTTCCAGCCGGCATTGAGGGCGTGCAGCTCCTCGGCGTCGACGCCGGCCAGCTCGGCGGCGAGGCGCAGGTCCACCGGGCCGCCGGTCTGCACGACCTCGAAGTACGGCGCGTCCGGGATCGCGGGAAGCGTCACGCCGTAGGCGTCCGGGTTGCGCACCAGTTGGCTCAGGGCCAGGAGCTTCGGCACGTAGGCGCGGGTCTCGCGCGGCAGCGAAAGCGAGAAGAAGTCCGTGCCACGGCCCAGGCTCTCGTTGCGCCGGATCGCGCGGTTGATGTTGCCCCTGCCGTAGTTGTAGGCGGCCACCGCCAGCATCCAGTCGCCGTCGAACTGCTGGTGGAGGTCGGTCAGGTACTCGAGCGCCGCACGCGTCGACTCCAGCACGTCTCGGCGTTCGTCCCGCCACCAGTCCTGCTTCAGCTCGTAGAGCTTGCCGGTCCCTGGAATGAACTGCCACAGGCCGGAGGCGTGGCTGCGCGAGTAGGCGAAGGGGTTGAACGCGCTCTCGACCACGGGCAGCAGCGCGAGCTCCATGGGCAATCCGCGCGCCTCGACCTCGTCCGCGATGTAGTGCAGGTACCGTTGGGCGCGCGCGAACACGCGGGCCATGTAGTCACCGTTGCGCACGTACCAGTTGAGCTCGGCCCGCACCCACGGATGGTCGATGTCCGGCAGGCGGCTCCCGGCGCGGATGCGGTCGAGCACGTCGGCGTACTGCACGGTCGTCGGCGGCAACTCGTCGTGGAGCGGCGCCTCGATCGTCGGCAGCGGTAGCGGCGCCGGTTCATGGGCGGTCGTGCTGCTGCCCGGGACGTTGCGGATCACCTTGTCCGGCAGCGACGAGGCGGGCCCGGTCGGCGTCTGGGCGCAGCCTGTCACGACCGCCGCCAGCGCGACTGCCGCGAGCCCCGGCCCGCACCGTCTCCAGGCCGGGTTCATCGGAAACCGTCCTTCCAGCGGCGGATCTCGGCGAAGACCGCGACCGGCGAGGCCAGGGAGGCGCCCGCATGGGCCTCGGCCGCGCGGCGGACGCCGGCGACGCGCGCGCGGAGGAAGGGGTTCAGGCGCTTTTCCCGTCCGATGGTGGTCGGGATCGTCGGCACGTCGCGGGCGCGGAGGGAGGCCGCCTCCTGCTGCCAGGCCCGCAGGTCGGGGTTTTCGGGCTCCACCGTCATGGCGAAGCGCAGGTTGGCGAGCGTGTATTCGTGGGCGCAGTAGACGCGTGTGTCGTCGGGCAGCGCGGCCAGGGCGTCCAGCGAGGCGAGCATCTGCTCGGGAGTACCCTCGAACAAGCGCCCGCAACCGGCGCTGAAGAGGGTGTCCCCGCAGAACACGACGCCGTGGCCGTAGTAGGCGACGTGGCCGGCCGTGTGCCCGGGCACGTCGATGACGTCGAAGCGCAGCTGCATCGACGGGAGCTCGACCGCATCACCGCCCCGCACCGGGGTGAATGGCGCCGGGACCTGCTCCCGGGCGGGCCCGTAGACGCGGGCGCCGGTACGCGCCACGAGGTCGGCGACGCCGCCGACGTGGTCGGGATGGTGGTGCGTCACGAGGATCACTTCGAGTGCCATTCCGGCACCGGCCAGGGCATCGACGACCGCACGCGCGTCGCCCGGATCGACCACGAGTGCGCGGCCCGCGTCGTTGCCATGCGCAAGCCACAGGTAGTTGTCTGAGAACGCAGGTACCGGGGTGACAGTCAGCATGAGCGTGTCTGGTCGGGTCCCCGACGGCCGGATGCCGGTTGCCGCGTATTAAAGCCTCCCGGGGCACCAAATGCCACCCTTTTGGCCGCGAAACGTGAAGCGATCGAAACAGGGTATCCTCCCGCCCATGAACCGGGATCCCGTGGGCCCGCGCGAATGGTTTGCAACACCGCTTGGCCGCGCGCTGCTGGAGCAGGAGCGCGATGCCGTGGCGGAGGCGCTGGAGTGCGTATTCGGCGAGCAGTGCCTGCAGGTCGGCGCCTGGGGTCCGCCCGGGCTCTTCCTCGACCTCGCGCGGACCCAGCGCCGGGCGTTGCTGTCGGCCGCCGGCGACGCCGCCGGGCAGGTGCGCGCGTACCCGGCGAGCCTGGCGATCCAGTCCGACAGCATCGACGCGCTGCTGTTGCCGCACACGCTGGAGCTCGAGTCTGATCCGCACGAAGTGTTGCGGGAGGCGCAGCGCGTGCTCCGGCCGGAAGGCTGCCTCGTGGTGCTCGGCTTCGAGCCACTGGGCAGCTGGGCGATGCGGGGCCGCTTCACCCGGGGCGGCTTCCCGCCGGGCACCGCGCGCCTGTTGTCGGAACGACGCCTCGCCGACTGGCTCAAGCTGCTGGGCCTCGACGTCGACCCGGCCAGCCGGTTCCTGTTCACGCTGCCCTTTGCGCGCGCCCAGTCAGGGCGCATGCGCCGCTGGGCCGACGGCGCCGGCAAGGCGCTCGGTTCGCGGCTGTCGGGCGCATACGTGCTGCGTGCCCGCAAGCGCGTCCACGCGGTCACGCCGATCCGGCTGAAATACCGCGCCCGGCCGGCGGTGATCGGCGGGCTCGCCGAGCCCACCACGCGGGTCGGCACTTGACCGACGTCGAGATCTACACCGACGGCGCCTGCCGCGGGAACCCGGGTCCCGGCGGCTGGGGCGC
>JAGTSG010000112.1 GCA_018261655.1 Pseudomonadota bacterium
CTTGTGGACGCGGCCCTCCAGCGTTTCCGCGATCACCGCCGGCTGCTCGAAGATCTCCTTGAGCATGTAGTGGCGGTAGGGGCCCTTGTCGATCGTCGATGCCGACAGCTGCGACTCGCGCACCGGGCGTTCCACGACCTGGCCGTCGGCGTCGTAGACGGTGATGCCGTCGCGGCGGATCTCGGCGGTGTCGCCCTCATCGAGGAAGACGAAGCGGTGCGTCACCGGCAGCAGGGCGAAGACGTCGGAGGCGACGAAGTTCTCGCCATCGGCGAGCCCGATCACCAGTGGGCTGCCGGAGCGCGCGACGACCAGGCGGTCAGGATCGTCGGGGCTCGCGACCGCGAGGGCGTAGGCGCCGACCAGCTCGCGGGTCGCCGACTGCACGGCGCGCAGGAGGTCGGGCTCGTGCTCGAGCTCGCTGGCGAGCAGGTGGGCGATGACCTCGGTGTCGGTCTCGGAGGTAAAGGTGTAGCCGCGTGCGCTGAGCGCACCGCGCAGCTCGGCGTGGTTCTCGATGATGCCATTGTGCACGACGGCGACGCGCTCGCCGCTCATGTGTGGGTGGGCGTTGCGCTCGGCGGGCATGCCGTGCGTGGCCCAACGGGTGTGGGCGATGCCGAGATCGCCGGGCACGGGCTGCTCGCTCATCAGCTGCTGCAGCATCGCGACCTTGCCGACCGAGCGGATGCGGCGCAGGTGGCCGGTGTCGTCGCGCACGGCGATGCCCGCCGAGTCGTAGCCCCGGTATTCGAGGCGCCGCAGGCCCTCCATCAGGATGGGGGCTACGTTGCGCCTTGCCACGCCACCGACGATTCCGCACATAGCTGTGCCTTCCCCCCAATACCCGTAAAGGAGCGCCTGTTGGGGCTGCCCGCTGTCATCGATCTGCGGGCCTTGCCCCGGAAGCACCTCGCCGCTCGATGGATCATCCACGATCCACTCGCTACCGCGCACATCCCTGTGCGCTGCTCGGTGCCATCCGGGGCCGGCCCGCTCTGCCGGCTGCCTAGGGCCGGCCTATTTACCTCTTACTGGCCGCTTCCACCCCGTCAGGGTGGTCTGGCGGGCGCGGGCGATCGTCAACGCCTCCGCCGGCGCGTCGCGGGTGATCGTCGAACCGGCGCCGATGGTCGCGCCCTCGCCGACCGTAACCGGCGCCACCAACGCCGCGTTGGAGCCGATGAACGCCCGGTCGCCGATCACCGTGCGGTATTTGTTCGCGCCGTCGTAGTTGCAGGTGATGGTACCCGCGCCGACGTTCACGTCGCGCCCGATCGTGGCGTCGCCGACGTACGTCAGGTGGTTCACCTTGGAGCCCAGCCCGACCTCCGACTTCTTGATCTCGACGAAGTTGCCGATGTGCGCGTGTCCCTCCAGGTGCGTGCCGGGACGGATCCGCGAGAACGGCCCGACCCGGCTGGCCGGACCGAGGTACGCGGACTCGATCACGCAGTTCTCGAGGATCTGCACACCGTTCGCGACCTCGACGTCGCGCAGCAGGGTGTTGGCGCCGACGCTGACGTCGTCGCCGAGGCGCACGTCGCCCTCGATGATCACGTTCACGTCGATGCTGACGTCGCGGCCGTGCCGCAGGGTGCCGCGCAGGTCGAAGCGCGCGGGGTCGGCCAGCGTGACGCCGGCGCGCATCAGCCGGTCGGCGGCGCGGTGCTGCCAGGCGCGCTCGAGCTGCGCGAGCTGGGCGCGGTCGTTGATGCCGGCGACCTCGAGCGGGTCGGAGGCGATCACCGCCTCGACCGGCAGGCCGTCGCCGACCGCCAGCCCGACCACGTCGGTGAGGTAGTACTCCCCCTGGGCGTTGGCATTCTCCAGCCGGCCGAGCCAGCCGGCCAGCCGCGTGCCGTCCAGCGCCATGATGCCGGTGTTGACCTCGTCGATCGCGCGCTCGGCGTCGCTCGCGTCCTTCTGCTCGGCGATGCGACGAACCATGCCGTCGGCGTCGCGCACGATCCGCCCGTAGCCGGTCGGGTCCGGAAGCCGCACCGTGAGCAGCGACACCGGCTCGGGGCGGGCGAGCAGGGCGCGAAGGGTGTCGGGTTCGACCAGGGGGACGTCGCCATAGAGCACCAGCACGCGGTCGCAGTCGTCCAGGTGCGGCTGGGCCTGCTGTAGGGCGTGGCCGGTGCCGAGCTGGGGTGTCTGCTCGGCCCAGACGACGTCGTCGCGCTGCGCGAACTGGGCGGGGACCTGCTCGCCGCCGTGGCCGTAGACGACCGCGACCCGGACCGGGTCGAGTGCTGCCGCGGTGTCGAGCACGTGCGCGAGCAGGGGCCGGCCGGCGAGGCGGTGCAGCACCTTGGGCGTGGCGGACTTCATGCGGGTGCCCTGACCCGCGGCGAGGATCACGATGCCGAGGCGCATGCGCTGGCGTTCCAGTGTGGGCGTGAGGCGTGCGAGTGTAGGTCGGCGTTCACGCCGACATCAACGGCGGTGCGACGGCGGAGTTTAGGTTCGGATCGCGACCAGGAGGCGGCTCCCACCGGGCTGTGCCAGTCGTAGGTCGGATTAGCCCGCAGGGCGTAACCCGACAGAGCGGTCGATTCGTCGGGTTACGGCGCTCAATTCATCATCCGGCTGACCGCGTGGATACCGCTGTTGAGGGCGTCCTCAGGGGTCGCGTCGCGGACCTCGTGGATCTTCAGGCGCACGCTCAGGGGCTTGCCGGCCAGGGGGTGATTGCCGTCGACAGTCAGCTGGCCGTTCTCGATGCGCGTCACGTAGAAGGTCTTCTGCTCGCCGGCGTCGTTCTGCATCGGCACCTCGGCGCCGAGGTAGCGGAACTGGGGC